>CAZSMN010000191.1:0-7540 GCA_964607615.1 uncultured Chthoniobacterales bacterium
CAGATTCCCACCGGAAAAACCCCGGAGGGCCGGAAAATCGATGCGCCGATCTCGATCGAGAAATCCGGTCTCGAGGCAGATCAAGGTTACGAGCCACCCGCCCGCCAGGGCTTTGGCGGACTCTTCAAGCGCTGGCGCTACCTCACGCCCGCCACCCGCAAGGCCATCGACCAGGCCAAGGTGCGGCGCGGCCGGTGGAAGTACGTCATCATCCACAACAGCGGCACCCGACAAGGCAATGCCCGCGTCTTCGATGTCTATCACCGCCGCGTGCGCAAAATGCAGAACGGTCTCGCCTACCACTTTGTCATCGGCAACGGCCGGTCGTCCGGCGACGGCGAAATCGAAATTGGCAACCGCTGGACCCGGCAAATCAACGGCGGACACGTCGCGAGCGATTACCTCAATGACATCTCGATCGGCATCTGCCTCGTCGGAGACCTGAACCGCGATCTTCCGACCAAGGCCCAGCTTGCCGCGCTCGACGAACTCATCACCTACCTCCGCGGCCGCGTGGGCAAAGTGAAAGGCAAGCAGGCGATCGTCAAAGGCCACAAGCAGATCAACCCCAAGCCGACCGACTGCCCGGGAGACCGCTTCCCGCTGAAGTGGCTGAACCAGAGATTCCGCTGACCGCGCTGCCGCTTGCGCCGCATCCCGGCGTGGACGATAGATGTCCTCCATGAGCAAGCCCGCGTTTCCATCCCCCGAGGAACTTCAGGAAAAACTCCAGGAGTTTCTCCGCACAGGCTTCGCCGCCGGCACCCCCGAGACATCGGCCGGCCTCACCGGTGAAGAAGAGCCTGCCAGCCCCACAGCCGACGACTCGCTAGCCCCGGTGCGCAATTTTCACCTCCTCCCCCGCGACATCAAAAAGCACCTCGACCGCTTCGTGATCCGGCAGGATGATGCCAAGAAGGTCCTCTCGATCGCCGTTTGCGATCACTACAACCACGCCCGCGAGGAGTTGGAGCGCGCCGAGGCCGGCAGCCCGGTGGAATACGCCAAGCAGAACGTCATCCTCATCGGCCCGACCGGCGTCGGAAAAACCTACCTCGTCAAGCATGTGGCCGAGCTCATCGGAGTTCCGTTTGTCAAAGCCGATGCGACGAAATTTTCCGAGACCGGCTATGTCGGCGGCGATGTCGACGATCTCATCCGCGAGCTTGTTCACAAGGCGGACGGCAATGCCGCCCTCGCCCGCTTCGGCATTGTTTACATCGACGAGATCGACAAGATCGCCAGCGCCTCCGGCTCCGTCGGCCGCGACGTCAGCGGCCGCGGCGTTAAGACGTCGCTGCTCAAGCTGATGGAGGAGACCGAGGTCCCGCTCCGCAGCCCGAACGACCTCCAGGGCCAGATCCAGGCCGCGATGGAGTTCCAGCGCAAGGGGAAGGCCGTTCGCGAGTCGATCAATACACGGCACATTCTCTTCATTGTCTCGGGAGCTTTTGACAAACTGGGGGAGCGCATCTCACGCAGGCTCCGTAGCGCCAGCATCGGGTTCGGCGCCGATCCCTCGGCGGCCTTCCTCGGCGAGCCCGATCTCCTCCGCCGGGCCGAGACGCGCGACTTTGTCGACTACGGCATGGAGCCGGAGTTCATCGGCCGCCTTCCGGTGCGCGTGGTCTGCGAGCCGCTCACGAGCGGCGACCTCTACGAGATTCTGAAAAACTCCGAGGGCAGCCTGATCCGCCAATACGAGAGGGCCTTCCGCGCCTACGGCATCGAATCGGTCTTCACCGATGACGCCCTCCGAGAAATCGCCGAACTGGCCGCCAAGGAGAGCACCGGAGCCCGCGGCCTGCTCACGGTCTGCGAGCGGCTTTTGCGCGAATTCAAATACGAGCTTCCCGGATCGGGCGTGAGGACGCTGGAGATCACGCCGGACGTCCTGCGCGATGCCGCTTCCTCGCTCGAGAAGCTGCTCCAGGCCGGCCACGCCGAGGCCCGCTCCTCGCAGCGTCTCATCGCCATCCAGTTCGCCGAGCGCTTCAGCGAGCAGCACGGGTTCGGATTTTCCTTCGAGCCGGATGCCATCGAGCGCCTCGTCGACCTCGCCATCGAGCGGTCCACCCCGATGCGCGACCTCTGCGATCACCTTTTCAAAGATTACCAGTTCGGCCTCGGCCTCATCCGCCGCAACAGCGGACGTGCGGAATTCCGGATCCCTCGCGAGGCGATCGATGCGCCCGACCGCGTGCTGAGCCAGTGGGTCGTCGCCTCCTATCGCGAGCCGGAGCCCGGAACGGCGGATTGACCACGAAACGCAAGTCGCGGCTTGCATCAGGAGAGCCAACAAGGAACTCTGTAGGGCTAATCTCCCGTCCGTTCACCCATGCGATACCTTAAAGCCACCATCCTCATTGGAACGATTTCTGCCGTGGTCGTTCTGATTCTTTACGCCGCAGGATGGCTCGTGAACACGCCCGACCTCATTCTCCGCCAGGCCTATAACCTGAAACAGCCGCTGGTCGTCCCACAGGGAGCCCACATCACGTTGATCATCCTCCTGGCCTTTGCCGCGGCATGGACGACAGTGGATATCACGCGACCGGTCCTCAAAGGGGTCGTGGCTTTCGGCACCATCATTCTGCTGCTGACGTGCTCGATGGTGCTTGCTCTCTACAACGTGTTTTTCTCCCCGTTCGCCACCGGCTTTGTGGTTCTGACCAGCTTCCTCATCGGCCTCGGATACGGCCGAACGGACAGCGGATCGCGCAAGAAGGTCATGGAACGCCTCTTCGGACAGCGCCTTTCCCGTGGTGCGTTCAACCAGCTTGTGAATTCCAATACCCCGCTCGACTTCCCCGGCACGATGCAGGAGGGAACCGTCCTCGTGGTTGCGGTGCATAATCACACCGAACTCATGGAGCTTCTCACGCCGGAAAACTACGCGGCGATGACGAACCTCTACCTCCGCACGGCATCCGATTATCTTGTCGAAGTGGGAGGCTATCTCGACGAATGCGGCGGCGAGAGCATCCGCGTCGTTTTCGGTGCCCCGATCCCCGACGAGCGCCATGCCATCAAAGCCTGCCGCGTGGCGCTCGACCTCGCCGTGCGCCGCGAGGAACTCAATACCGAATGCGATGCCACGTGGCAGCGCCGCCTCGACTTCCGCATCGGCATCAACTCCGGCGAAATGATCGCCGCCGCCTACGGGGGATCCCGCCTCGGCAGCTTCAGCGTCGCCGGACCGGCCGTCGAGTTTGCCCGCCGGCTCTGCTCGGCCTGCGGCACATATGGCACTCGCATCCTCATCGCGACCGATACGTTCGAGTCCGCGCGGGATTCGCTGGAAGTGCGCCCGATCGACGTCATCCGCTCGAGCGCAGAGCGCGTGCGCACCGAGCTTTACGAGATTCTCGCTCCCAAACGCGGCCTCTCACCCGAGCGCGAACGCAGCCGCGACCGGTTCTGGACCGGCGTCATCCACTACCGCGAAAAGCAGTGGGACAAGGCCATCGAAGAGTTTTCCAAATCGCGCATCACGGGCATTCCCGACCCGGTTCTGGACTACTACATCCGCCGCGTGGAGCGGAGCCGCAGGGGCGAGGAAGAAGTCCAGCGCGATCAGATGCTCCTCTTCAACGCTGCCTGATGGTGGGCCGTCTTGAAGCTTCCGCGGTGGGCCGCGGACGCGGGATTTCCTTGCCATGCTGACGATTTCGAAAGTTACCAAATCCTTTGGCGGCCGCGTTCTTTTCGAAGACGCGTCGCTCCAGATCAACACGGGCGATCGAATCGGATTGATCGGGCCGAATGGCGCCGGCAAGTCGACGCTTTTTTCCCTGCTGCTGAAAAATGACGAGCCCGACGAGGGCACGGTGAGCCTGCAGCGTGGCATCCGGTGCGGATTTCTCCCGCAGGAAACCGCGGCCGTGGCCGAGGGGACGGTCATCGAGCTCGCCGCAGGCGCCGAAGCAGACGGCAATGCGACCGCGCGGGCCAAGCGGATCCTTTCCGGCCTCGCATTCCGCGAAGCGGATTTCGAACGGCCCGTCCGGGGCCTGAGCGGCGGCTGGATCATGCGTGCCCACCTCGCCCGATTGCTGGTCGAGGAGCCGGATCTCCTCCTGCTCGACGAGCCGACGAACCACCTCGATTTGGAGACGCTCGGCTGGTTTCAGAATCAGCTCTCCAACTATTCCGGCGCCATCCTCACGATCTCGCACGACCGGGAATTTCTGAATGCGATCTGCGAGGCGATCGTCGAGATCCGCCACCGGCGTCTCATCCGCTACACGGGCAACTTCGACGCCTGCCTCGAGCAGAAAAAAGCCCGGGAGGAGCAGCACCTCGCCGCCTACCGCAACCAGCAGAAGGAGATCGAGCACCTTGAAAAGTTCGTCGAGCGCTTCCGGGCCAAAGCCAGCAAAGCCGCCCAGGCGCAGGACCGCATCAAGCAGCTCGCCCGCATGGAGAGGATCGAAGCGCCGGAGTCCGACGAGCCGACCGTCCATTTCAAATTCCCCCTCCCGCCCCGCAGCGGACAGCGGGTGATGAGCCTTGAAGGCGTGCGGCAGGCCTACGGTGATCACGTGGTTTACGAAAACCTCCACCTCCGCGTGGAGCGCGGCCAGCGCATCGTGCTCGTCGGCCCGAATGGTGCGGGCAAATCGACCCTGCTCAAAATCATGGCGGATCTCGTCCCGATCCAGGCCGGCGAGCGGACTCCCGGCCACAACGTTGGCATCGGCTACTTTGCACAACACCGCACCGAGGCTCTCGACCTCCGCAAGACCGTGCTCGACGAAGTGCAGAACCTTCCGCGGCACGTGCCGGAACAGGCGGCCCGCAATGTTCTCGGCTCGTTCCTCTTCCGAGGCGACGACGTCTTCAAGCCGGTGAGCGTTCTCAGTGGCGGAGAGAAAAGCCGCCTTGCGCTCGTCAAGCTCCTCCTCGACCCGCCGAATCTCCTGCTGCTCGATGAGCCGACGACCCACCTCGACATGCCCAGCATCGATGCGCTCATCAAGGCGCTCGGGCCTTACGACGGAACGCTCGTGTTCGTCAGCCACGACGTGCACTTCATCCGCGCCCTGGCCACGTCGGTGATCCACGTCCAATCCGGCCACCTCACCCCCTACGCCGGAAATTACGACTACTACCTCGAGAAATCCCGCGCCGTCGGCGCCCGCGCCGGCACCGTCGCCTCGCTCTCAAACTTCCAGCCCGCCGCCGCTCCGCAGGAGGTCCGCGACACTCCGGCGATCGGAATGAAAGAAATCCGTGCGCAGCGCAAAGCGGAGTCCGAAGCGCGTCAGGCCGCCAATCGCGAGCGCCGGCAGAAGGAACAGGAGGTCAAACGGCTCGAAGAGGAAATCCAACGCCTTGAGGAGCGCCAGCGCGAGCTCACCGCCGTTCTGGAAGATCCGGCCACCTACGATGACCCGTCGAAGGCGATGGAAACCAACCGCCAGCTCTCCGGGGTGGGCGATGCCTTGGAGGCCGCTACCGCCGCTTGGGAAAAAGCGGCTGAAGTTCTCGCCGCCGATCAGTAAAAGCGCGCGGGCTGGCCGGTCGATTCGAGAACCGAGAGCCAGATATCCTTGCCGGGATCAACCGTCCGCCGCGCGGACGTGGCGACCGCGATCGGCACGTGGACATAAACGCTGTGCCAGCGGGCGACGATGATGCCTGTTTTGCCCGCCATCCCGGCATGAACGGCCGCCTGGCCGAGCCTCATGCAATAGATCCGGTCCTGCGGCGAGGCCGGAACACTCCGGATCATGTAGCTCGGGTCGATGTATTTGAGCGTGAGTGTCGTCTGGCACTTGCGGAAATGCTCGGTGAGCCGATCGCGCAGGAAATGGCCGATATCTCCCAGCCGGACATTGCCCGACGCATCGGTCTGTCCGCTGCCGCCCACGTATTCCTGGCCGGCTCCCTCGGCGACGATCACCACCGCGTGGCCGCGGGAAACCACGCGCTGGCGCATGATCTCGAGAAATCCATGATCGCCCTCGAGGGCGAAGGGAACTTCCGGGATCAGCACGCAATTCACCTCGCCGCTGGCGATGGCCGCCGCGCAAGCAATGAAACCCGAGTGGCGTCCCATCAGCTTGACCAGACCAATGCCACCGCGCGCGCTCCGCGCCTCGGTGTGGGCCGCATGGACCGCCTGGACGGCCGCCGCAGCCGCCGTCTCGTAGCCGAAGCTCTTGTCCATGTAGATCATGTCGTTGTCGATCGTCTTCGGCACGCCGACGACCGCGAGGCGCGCTCCGCGGCGACGGGCCTCCTGCTCGATCGCAAGCGCTCCGCGCTGGCTGCCGTCGCCACCGATCACGAAAAGAATGTTCACGTCGAGCTCCTGCAGGCGGTCAACCATGCGGAGGACGTCCTGCGGACCCCGCGACGTGCCGAGCCACGTCCCGCCGAATTCATGGATCGAGCTGATCGAGTCCGGCGTGAGGTTGAAAACCGCATGCCCGTATTCCGGGATCAGGCCTTCGAAGCCGTAGGGAATGCCGTAGATGCGCCGGACCCCGTAGCGGTAGTAGGCCTGCATCACGATCGCCCGGATCACGTCGTTCAGCCCGGGGCAGAGCCCGCCACAGGTGACGATCGCGCAATTGGTCTGCGAGGGTTCGAAGAAGATTTTTTTTCGAGGGCCTGCGACCTCGAAGCAGGGGAACTCGGTCTTCTCCGCAATATGGCGGGCCACATCGGGGAGTTCGTGTTTGACCAAAACCCTGTGGTCGTCGCTGTAGAACGCGTGCCCCGGTGTGCACTGGGCCATGAGTTGCTCGAGCGGAGAGGAGATTTTCCTTTCGCCGAGCGAGCGCACAACGAGATCCGCAGGGTTGAGGTCGTCCTGCATGGCTTGCTACTTCTTTGCGTCGAGGGTTTCGCGGACGGCCGCTTCGATCTCCGCATAGAGGGCGGGATCGTTCTTGAGGGCCTCTTTGGCCGCATCGCGGCCCTGCGCAAGCTGGTTGCCCTTGTAGCTGAGCCACGATCCGCGCTTCTCGAGGATGTTTTTCTCGATGGCGAGGTCGAGGAGCGAACCCGTGCTGGAAATGCCCTCGTTATACATGATATCGAACTCCGCCTCGGTGAAGGGCGGCGCCACCTTGTTCTTCACCACCTTGATCTTCGTGCGGTTGCCTGTGACCGTGCCGTCGCCCACCTTGATGGCCCCGATGCGGCGGATGTCGATGCGGACGCTCGAATAGAACTTCAACGCCTTGCCGCCGGGTGTCGTCTCGGGGTTGCCGAACATCACGCCGATCTTCTCGCGGATCTGGTTGGTGAAAATGCAGACCGTGCGGGCCTTCGAGATGAAGGCGGTGAGCTTGCGGAGGGCGTTGCTCATCAGGCGGGCCTGAGCTCCCACTACCGCGTCGCCGATCTCGCCCTCCAGCTCGGATTTCGTGACCAGCGCCGCGACCGAATCGAGAACGATGACGTCGAGCGCGTTGGAGCGGACGAGCATTTCGCAAATGCGGAGCGCCTCTTCGCCCGAGCTCGGCTGGGAAACGAGCAGGTCGTCCAGGTTCACGCCCAGCTTGCGGGCATACTGGGGATCTAG
>CAZSMN010000192.1:0-7493 GCA_964607615.1 uncultured Chthoniobacterales bacterium
AGCTCATCGTCGGTATCGGCGAGCCCCTCATCGGGCGCCTGGTCCACTTCGACGCGCTGAAGATGAAGTTCCGCGAGTTCAAGGTCCGCAAGGATCCGTCCTGCCCTGTGTGCAGCGAGCACCCGACCATCACCGACTTGATCGACTACGAGCAGTTCTGCGGCATTCCCCAGGCGCAGGCCGAGGAAGAGGCGGAGCCGCCCGTGCCGGAAATCACCGTCGAGGAGCTCAAGGCCCGTCTGGACCGGAACGATAAATTTGTCCTCCTCGACGTGCGCGAGCAGTTCGAATGGGACGTCGCCCGCATCCCGGGCGCGAAGCTCATCCCGCTGGGCGACCTCGCCTCGCGCATGAGCGAGCTCGACTCGGCCGACGAGATCGTCATCCACTGCAAATCCGGAGTCCGCAGCGCGAAGGCCCTGCGCGACCTCCAGAAGGCGGGCTTCTCCAAGCTCTCCAACGTCACGGGCGGCATCCTCGCCTGGGCCGATCGCGTGGATCCCTCGGTGCCGAAATACTGAGTTTTCGATCCCTTCTCGATGGACGGGCAACTGCTCTCGATCCTCCGTTGCCCGGAGACCGGTCAGCCGCTCCGTCCCGCGACCGAGGCGGAACGCCACAAAGCCGGCCTCAAGGATCCTGAGGCGCTCATCCGCGAGGACGGGCTGGCGATCTATCCCGTTCGCAACGGCATTCCGCTTTTCGTCCGCGAGACATCAGCGGGACAGAACTGAACCAAACCGAATCATCATCCGGCGGCAGGATTTTCTTTCCGTCGACGCGTTAAGTCCCGGCTCATCGGCCCCGCTTGCGTTCCCGCACCACCCCTTTTATAAAACCATCCAATGCGTCCCCCACGTCCATCCACCGTCCCGTCTTCTGTTTCCGTAGCCGGTAAAAAGCTTCTCGTCGCCAACCGCAGCGAGATCGCCATCCGCGTCTTCCGGGCCGCGTCCGAACTCGGCATGCGCACCGTTGCGATCTACGCTCAGGAGGACCGCCTCTCGATGCACCGCTTCAAGGCGGATGAGGCCTACGCTGTCGGCGAGGGAAAGGGTCCGGTCGGAGCGTATCTGGATATTGAAGGCATCGTCGGCCTTGCCCGCGAGCGCGGCGTGGACATGATCCATCCCGGCTACGGCTTCCTCTCCGAGAACGCGCGCTTCGCCAAAGCCTGCCGCGAGGCGGGCATCACGTTTGTCGGTCCGCAGGCGGAACTCCTCGACCTGATGGGTGACAAGACGGAAGCCCGTGCGCTGGCTCAGAAGCTGAATGTTCCGACTCTGCCCGGCACGGAGGATCCGGTCAACGAGCGCGAGGAGGCCATCAAGGTTGCGGGAGAAATCGGTTTCCCGCTCATCATCAAGGCGGCGTTTGGCGGAGGCGGGCGCGGCATGCGCGTCGTCCGTAAAAAGGAGGAACTCGTTCCCCTGCTCGATGAAGCGCGTGGTGAAGCGGGCCGCGCCTTCGGGAATCCGGCGGTCTTCCTCGAGAAATACATCCCGCGAGCGAAGCACATCGAGGTCCAGATCCTCGGCGACGGCCACGGGAACGTCCTCCACCTCCATGAGCGTGATTGCTCAGTCCAGCGCCGCCACCAGAAGGTTATCGAGATCGCGCCGTCCGTCGGGCTGCCGGACCGCGTGCGCGAGGAACTTTGTGAAGCCGCGGTGAAGCTGGCCTCCGGCATCGGCTACGACAATGCCGGCACGATCGAGTTCCTCTACGATGCGGACCGCGAGGAATGGTTCTTCATCGAGATGAACCCCCGCATCCAGGTCGAGCACACGGTGACCGAGCAGATTACCGGCATCGATCTCGTGCGCTCCCAGATCCTTGTCGCCGCAGGCGCTTCGCTCCACGGACCCGAGCTCGCGCTGCCCGCCCAGCCGGACATTCCGCGCAATGGCTACGCCGTGCAGTGTCGCGTCACCACCGAGGATCCGGCCAACAAGTTCACGCCGAACTACGGCAAGCTCATCACCTACCGCAGCGCGGCGGGTTTCGGGATCCGCCTCGACTCTGGCATGGGCACAACCGGGAGCGTGATCACGCCGTTCTATGACTCGCTCCTCGTGAAAATCACGGCCTCGGGGCAGACCTTCCCTATGGCCCTGCAGCGCATGCACCGCGCGCTCCGGGAGTTCCGCATCCGCGGCGTGAAGACGAATATCCCGTTTCTCGAGAACGTCATCCACCACCCGGTCTTCAGTTCGGGTCAGGCCACGACGACGCTCATCGACACGACGCCGGCGCTCTTCGACTTCAAGCCCCGCCGCGACCGCGCGACCAAGCTGCTGACGTTCCTCGCGGATGTGATCGTCAATGGAAACCCCCAGGCCAAGGGGCACAAAATCACCCATCCGCTCACGGCGGCGCCCCGCCCGGCCTACGATCACAAAGAGGTTCCTCCTGCCGGAACCCGCCAGCTCCTGCTCGAGCTCGGCGCGGAGAAATTCGCCGAATGGACGCGCTCGCAGAAGCGGCTTCTCTTTACCGACACGACCTTTCGCGATGCCCACCAGTCGCTGCTTGCGACACGCGTGCGGACCTACGACATGCTCGCGGTGGCGGATGCCGTGGCGCGGCGGACGCCCGAGCTCTTCAGCTTGGAAATGTGGGGTGGCGCGACGTTTGACGCCGCGATGCGGTTTCTGCACGAGGATCCGTGGGAGCGCCTCCGCGAACTGCGCCAGCGCGTGCCGAATATCTGTTTTCAGATGCTCTTCCGCGGTTCGAATGCCGTCGGCTACTCAAACTACCCACCGAATGTCGTTGCCGGATTCATCAAGCACTCGGCCGAGGCGGGGATGGACATCTTCCGCATTTTCGACTCGCTCAATGATCTTCCGAACATGCGCGCCGCCATGGAGGCCGTGCGCGATACCAAGGCTGTCTGCGAGGGCACGGTTTGCTATACCGGCGACATCCTCGATCCCAAGCGCACGAAGTATTCGCTGAAGTATTACATCCGCCTCGCGAAGGAGCTGGAGAAAATGGGCGCACACATCCTCGCGGTGAAGGACATGGCCGGCCTCTGCCGCCCGTTTGCCGCCCGCGAGCTTATCAAGGCTCTGCGCAACGAAGTCTCCCTGCCGGTTCATTTCCACACGCATGACACGAGCGGCGTGAATGCGGCCTCGCTCCTCATGGCGGCCGAGGCCGGCGTCGACGTCGTCGATGCGGCGATCTCGTCGATGTCCGGCTCGACGTCGCAGCCGAATCTCAACAGCCTCGTCGCGGCGCTCCAGCACACGAAGCGCGAAAGCGGCCTCGACCTTGATGCGCTGAACGAGTTTGCGGACTACTGGGAACAAGTGCGCACGTTTTACGCGCCGTTCGATACGTCGCCGCGCACCGGAAGCGCCGAGGTCTACCTGCACGAGATGCCGGGCGGCCAGTTTACGAATCTCAAGGAACAAGCTTCCAGCATGGGGCTCGGACACCGCTGGCCCGAGATCGCCCGCTGCTATGCCGAGGTCAATACGCTCTTCGGCGACATCGTGAAGGTCACGCCCTCCAGCAAGGTCGTCGGCGACATGGCCCTCTTCCTCTTCACGCGCGGCATCCGGCCGGAGGACGTTCTGAATCTCGATCCCGGCACCACGCCGTTCCCGGAGTCTGTCAAAGACATGCTGGCCGGCGGACTTGGAACGCCCGTGGGCGGCTGGCCGAAGCGCCTCGTCGAGGTGGTTCTCGGAAAAGCGAAACCCGCCACGGCCCGCGCCCCGAAAATCAGCCTCAAGGCGGTGCGCGCCGAACTGGCGGCCAAGCTGCGCCGGGATCCGACCGATGACGAGCTTTACAGCCACCTCATGTATCCCGATGTCTTCGGTGATTTTTCCAAATTCCTCCGCGACTACGGCGATGTCTCGACCCTGCCCACGCCGGCGTTTTTCTACGGCCTCAAGCCGGGCGAGGAAATCTCGGTCGATATCGAGCAAGGGAAAACGTTGTTCATCAAGCTCGTGAACATCGGCTCGGCCGACAAGGACGGCCGGCGCATCATTTCCTTCGAGCTCAACGGCACGTCCCGCGAGGCGACGGCCACCGACCGCTCGATCCAGACGAAGACCGTGACCCGCCCGAAGGCCGATCCCTCCAAGCCCAACGAGGTCGGAGCGCCCATCCCCGGCATGATCACTTCGGTCGGACCCGGCAACGGCGGCCGCGTGAAGAAGGGCGACAAGCTCCTCACTCTCGAAGCCATGAAGATGCAGACGACGCTCTACGCGCCACACGACGGCGTGATCGAGGAACTCCTCGTCAGCGTCGGTGATGCGGTCGACGGCGGCGATCTCCTCGTGCGCGTGAGAGGCTGATCAGGCGACGCAGGCGGGACAGGTCCCGAAAAATTCCAGCGAGTGCGAGAGGTCGCGGAAGCCGTAGCGCTTCTCGATCTCGGCTTCGGTTTTGCCCAGCGGGCATGGCATATCGAGCAGTACGACATGGCCGCACTTGCGGCAGACGAGGTGGTCGTAGTGCTTCCGCGGGTCATTCAGCTCGTAGTAGCTGCAGGTGCGCTGGAGGTTCACCTTGTGCACGAGGTGGAGCTTCTCCATCAGTGTGATCATGCGGAAAACCGTGGCGTAGTCGGGGTGAACGCCCGTCTTCGCCTTTGCGCCCTCCTGGATCTCCTGAAGCGTGAGTGGCTCTTTCGACTGGAACAGGGTCTTTACGATGGCCGTGCGGCTTTTCGTGATGCGCAGGCCCTCCCTCTTGAGGAGCTCAACGATTGTCTCGACGGAGAAAGCGGGTTCTGCAGCGCGCATGGGGCAACGTAGGTTTGAGGCGTTCGGAATCAACCCGCAAATCGTCTGCGCACGGGCAGCCCCCGCGAGGCGAGGTATTCCTTGGCGTCGTCCACGGTGAAGCGCCCGAAGTGAAAAATGCTGGCCGCAAGGACAGCGTCGGCGCCGCCCTTTTCGAGGACGTCGGCGAGGTGGGAGAGCTCGCCGGCCCCGCCGCTCGCTATCACAGGAATGCTTATCGCCGCACCGACTGCACGTGTGAGCTCTAGATCATAGCCGCCACAGGTGCCGTCCGCATCCATGCTGGTGAGCAGGATTTCCCCTGCACCGAGACGGGCAACCTCGGCCGCCCACTCAACGGCGTCCCGCTCGGTCGGCTTGCGTCCGCCGTGCGTGTAAACCCGCCATTTGCCGGGACCGTCGCGCTTGGCATCGATGGCGACCACCACGCACTGCGAGCCGAAGGCATCGGCCGCCTCGCGGATCAGCTCCGGCCGCTGGAGAGCGGAGGTATTCACGCTGACCTTGTCCGCCCCTGCGCGGAGCATGGTTCGGAAGTCCTCCACGGCACGGATTCCGCCACCGACCGTGAGCGGCATGAAGCATTGCTCGGCGGTTTGCTCGACGACCGAGACCATGGTGGCGCGTCCATCGCTCGAGGCGGTGATGTCGAGAAAAACGAGTTCGTCCGCACCCTGGCGGTCGTATTCCTTCGCGCATTCGACCGGATCCCCCGCGTCGCGGAGCTCGAGAAACTTGGTGCCCTTCACGACGCGCCCATCGGTCACATCGAGGCAGGGAATCACACGTTTGGACAACATGCGGGCGAGTATCGGCGCGCGATCGGCGGTGGATCGAGACTAAAATGATTGCACCATTCCGCGGCGTTTCTATGTTGCCCTTGGAAGGCGGCGTCCTCCGGCCGGCTTCTGTTGAAAAAATGTCCCATCTCATCAACACCCATTCCTACGGAGAGTCGGGAGGCGCATTCGTGCGGGGCTGTCTGGCCGCCGCGTTGCTGATAGCCCTCTTGTTCTTGAGCGGCTGCGAATCGACCGGCGGGCGCTACGGCCCCGGGGCCGGGCATTTTGACACGGTGATCGTCGATGCGGGGCATGGTGGTCACGATACCGGCGCCAGAGCACGGTTCGGTTCGAATGAGAAACACCTCGCGCTCGACACAGCCAGGCGGTTGGCGGCGATCCTGCGCAGGAACGGGCTCCGCGTCATCGAGACGCGCACCGGCGACTACTTTGTGACGCTGGGCAACCGCGTTGCCATCTCGAACCGGCAGTCGAGCGCGATCTTTGTCAGCGTGCACTACAACTGGTCCAGCCGCCGCGGTGCGCACGGTATCGAGACCTACTATTACAGTCCCCGCTCGATGCGGTTGGCGGCGAATATCCAGCGCGAGACGACGCGGGTCTACCGCACCGACAATCGCGGCATCAAGCAACGGGGATTCTATGTTCTCCGGAACAACAAGCGCCCGGCCGTCCTCTGCGAGCTGGGATTTGTTTCGAATACCACGGACAACTCGTCGCTGCAGAATCCCGCCGTGCGCCAGCGCCTGGCAGAGCGGATTGCGGCCGGAATTCTTGCTGAAAAAGCCGGACGCTCGCCGTGAGGCCGGCGGCATCCTTTACTCGGTCGCGGCGCGCGATCGTTCCGGAGCGGCGAGGATCTTCTCGATCTCCCGCGCAAAAGCCTTCCCGAGAGCCATCTGGCCCCCGGCGGAAAAATGAACACCGTCCGGCAGGATGGAGAATTCGGGCGCATCGGTCCCGATGAGCGTTACGCCGGGCACGGTGGCCGCAACCCGTGCCTGCGCCTCGCGGATCTTTTCGAAGCCGGCGCGGTTTTTTGCGCCTTCCGCCGAGATGCCGGTCTGATTCCATGAGAGTTGACTGAGAAAAAACGGAAGGTCCGGGCGGATGGTTGCCCGGATGTCGCGGATGAAGGTCTCAAGGTTTGGAGCATAGGCCTCGGCGATCTGCGCTCCGCGATCGGCGTCTGTCTCGCCCTGCACCCAGATCATCGCCTCGCACCGGACTTCCGCACCGGGGAATTTCTTTTTCAGCGCCTCCATGCCCTGATGCACGACGGTCTGGAAGATTTGATAGTGAGGTCCATCCGCGGGAGCGTTTGACCCATCCGGCAGCCATTCGGAGGCGAGAGCGGACCCGCCTTTGGCGTATTTGATCAAGGCCAGACGATAGCCCGGGCGGGATTCAACGACCGGAGCGAGCGTTGCGCCGAGAAGGATTTCGGGTCCGAAGGCCCCGGCGGGCATCTGGGTCAGACCCGGCCGGAGCGTGGTGAGATGTCCCAGTGATCCGTCCGCATTGGCTGGAGCGCCATGGGTGTGCACGTAGATCGGGACGTTTGGAAGAGCCTCCTGAAGGTCGACAGGAGCCCTGGGCAGAGCCTCTCCCGGAGCACGGCCGTCCGCATTGGACTGCCCGCCGATGAGGACGACTTGCACGTTCGTCACCGCTGGCTCCGAACGGGCGGAAAGCGGGGCCAGAAGCACGCCAAGGGCGGCCCAGTGAATGAAAAACGGCAGCGGGGAACGCATGGGAGAGAGAACCCGAAAAATCTGCCGGAAAATCGTGCCCCGGTGGAGAAGAATCGAAGAAAAGCAAAAACCCTCCGCCGGTAGAACCGTGGAGGGTTTTTGGAAAAGATTGCCCCGCTCGTGCCGTTCCGAGGCAGTTCCCGTTCCCCTGAAATAGGGTGGAT
>CAZSMN010000193.1:0-7490 GCA_964607615.1 uncultured Chthoniobacterales bacterium
GGACGTCCCGCTGTTTAACCCGCTCCAACGTCGCCTTGATGGCGAAATACTGCTGATAGCGCGCCACCTTCTTCACGGCGCCACCCTCATCGTACAGAATGAACTGCCGTGCGATCTCGATGAGTCGTTCCGGCCGGCACAGGGACCACAGTAAAAAGTCCTGCCCGGTCGGGTGGCGGTCACGGAGCATCTGCTCCTCGAAATGCTCGCGGGCGTGGGCGAATACCCCGCGGAAAAGCTTCGCGTGGTCCTCGGGGCGGACTGGTGTGTTCACAACCTGCCGAACCAGATCGGTTACGTCCTGCATCTCGCGCCACTTGGCCCAGAACTTGGGTGGCGTTCCCGTGGTGGCATAGGTCCCCTCATTTTTGTTCAGGGCAAGCACGAGCTGGCTGTGGATGAAGAGTTGCGGGATCTCGTCCTCCTGCCAGTTTCGGATGCTTTGGTTCATCGCCTGCTCAAGGGAGCCGTTGTCTTCGGGCCGCTTGCATTCGATGACCACGAACGGAATGCCGTTCACGAAGCAAACGATGTCCGGTCGGCGCGTCTCATGGCTGCCAGTGCGCTCCACCTCGAATTCGGCGGTAACGTGGAAGACGTTGTTCCACGGGTTCTGCCAATCGATGTAGCGCAGGGTGAACCCTTTGGTTTCGCCTTCGATGGTCTGGTCGAGGCTCTTGCCCAGAGTGAGGAGGTCGTAAACCTTCTCGCTCGTGCGCACGAGCCCTTCGAAAGGCATGTCCCTCAGAGCTTCGATTCCCCGGGTGATGTTTTCCTCGGAAAAGGCGACGTCCCGGCCCTTGAAATTGATTTTGTTCAACCGGCGAAGCTGCGTGGCCAAGACCTTCTCCAAGATCATGCGTCCGAGTCTCCCGTTCCTTTCCACGGCGCATTCCTCCGGGCTCAGGTAAGTGTAGCCGAGTTGCTGGAGCATCCGCAGCGCGGGAACCTGGCTGATCAGGGCTTCTTGGAAGGATGGTGTCATTCTGCCGATCCTTCAAAAAGAAAGCACCCGCCCTGGTGCGCATCGTTGAGAGGCGTGGCGGGTCTGTCGTTGAAAAGTTTCCACGCAGGTTGCTTCAAGGCAATCCGTAACGAGGGCCAATGCGCACGCGGTGAGCCGGAGCAATCACCAATCGATAGACGAAAAGCTGCCGTCATTCGTTTTCCTCCCAAGGCAAGCCCAGCGCATGGAAATAGGGGCGGAAGCCGTGTTTCACGATACCGGCCACCATGTTCACGAAGGAATCCTCCTTACCGCGGACGTGGTCGGCATCGAGGGCGGTGTAATAGGCCAGTCGCACATCCACAGGTAGCACCGCGGGGGGGTAACCGGACTTCATGAGTTCAAGGTTCATAAGCAAGCGTGAGGTGCGGCCGTTGCCATCTGCGAAGGGATGAATTTTGACGAAGTCGCTGTGCACGCGGGCAGCTCGTTCGACGGGATGCAGGGCGAGCGCCTCGGTTTGATACCAAGTAATGAACCGTTCCATCAGTTCCGGCACGCGGACATGATTGGGTGGTAGATGCTGCGCGCCGGATATGCGCACGTTCACGGTTCGGTAGCGGCCGGCGTTGTCGTCGTCAATGCTTTTAAGAATGTGCTGATGAAGGGACTTGATCGTCCATTCCGTTAGCGGCTCGCCCTTCTGCACGAGGTCTTCCAGCAGCAGGATGGCGTTCTTGTGGTTCACGGCCTCCAGATGCTCGCGGATGGACTTGCCGCCGATGGTGATGCCCTCCAGCGCCACCTTGGTTTCTTGCAGAGTGAGCGTATTGCCCTCGATGGCATTGGAATGGTAGGTCCAGCGCACGATGAGGTCCTCCCGCAGGTTGCGCACAATCGCCGGGTCGAGCGGACGATGCTGGTCCAGCGTGGCCTTCAGGCGGTCGATTTCCGGGAAAGTTTTCATGGTTGTCCGTCGGGGCGCTGGTCTTCGAGAAAAGTCTACCGAGTGGAGCGTAGGAGATCCAGCGCACCCGGGGTTCTCTCCCAAACCCAGCGTTGTTGAACCGCTGCGTCCCACGCCTCATAGTCGCTGCCCATGATGACTCCACCGAACAGGCTTTCGTTTTCCGGCCGGGGGAGTCGTGGATCGAGGAGGTAGGTGATGACCTTGGGGTAGTAGCGCATGCAGGGCGTGAGTGCTGTCATGGCGTCCTCGTTTCGCCCGAGACGTATGAGCGCCAGCACGTGGAGGTAGGACGTCGTGCCAAACGTCCCTTCAAATTCCGGGCGAATGAACATCTCCACTGCCTCACGGTCGCGGTTGAGTTCCAAGAGATAAAGTGGAAGAATGAGCCGCGCTTCCATCCGGTCCTGAGAGTCGCACCCGATCAAGGCCTTCCCCGTCTCAATCGCCGCCCCGATCTGGAAAAGGGCGTTTTGGGAAATCATCAAGCCATGCAGGGCGCGAAGAAACGGGCGATTCTCGATCCAACCACCGGGCAGGCAGTCGTCTGCAAGGTGGAAACCATCTGGCAGGGCCGCCCGGCCGGAGGCCACGGCCGTATGGGCAAATGACAGGGCATCCAGCAACTTGCCTTCGTTGAATTTGCACATGGCATAGTGATGCAGGGCGTCGATGTGGCCGGGGTGCTCGTTGAGAAAACTCCGCAGAGCCGCGGTGAGGCCCCGCCGCCCCCCGCGATGCTCGAGGATCCCGTTGAATTTCTCCGTCGCTGCACTCATGTCCCACGATTCAACGAATCGCCAGTCACGCACTCCCATCTGCTCAAGGCGATAGTCTGGTTCTGCAAGCCTCATGATCTCATTTTGGGTTTGTAGGACAATAATCGTTGCGTCTTCCCGAATCGCGCATAGTCGCCGGGGCGAGCGAGTGATACGGGTTCGAAAAGGCATTCGCGGTGTCGATGCCGGGAAGGGTTCTCATTGCGTTCGCAGGGCGTGAATCCGGCTGATCCAGGCTTCCTCGGGGGACGGGGCCAGCCAACGAACCGGGCTCCTCGGGTTTGGGCTTCATACTGCCTGCAGTGGGAAGTTATTTTC
Source organism: uncultured Chthoniobacterales bacterium (assembly GCA_964607615.1). Taxonomy (GTDB): domain Bacteria; phylum Verrucomicrobiota; class Verrucomicrobiia; order Chthoniobacterales; family Terrimicrobiaceae; genus CAZSMN01. The sequence continues at coordinate 3,011 of CAZSMN010000193.1, forward strand.
AGACTCAATGATCAAGTGGAGACTTTACCTCCCTGACGAGCTCTGTGGCCGCCTTGATGGTCTCCGTGGGGTTCGTTCTACCGAAAAGGGAGGTGGGGGCTTTTCTCTCCGCCAGAAGAACAGGAAGTTTGTAGAGCTTCTCCACGGTTTCCAGTATCAGCTTGTTGTAGTCAGGGTCCTGGGCTTTCAGTCGATCTGCAAATGCTCCCAACGTCATGGAGATGGCCGATCGGAACGCATATTCCTCTTCAAACTGACGGACTTTGCTGAACTGCTTCGCGAAGAAGCCAACAATGAAAATCGCCGGAAGCAGTAACCCGAAGTTTAGCGCCAGGGTCAGCCAAGGATCGCTTGTATAGGTGACAAAAAACCTATGCGATATACCCAACCATGCGGCAGCACCGATGACTGAGAGCACCGTGCCTGCAAGCCACAACCGAGAAGAAACCCCGAGCTGGTTTCTTCTCGATTCGAACTTGTGGCCCAAAGCTCCTGCGGCCGCAGTGCCAGCAAGCTCATTCACCCATCCCTCCTTTTCTTGCATGTGGGCCAAGCGCTTTTCGGCATCCGCCAGGGTTTGGGCAAGGGAAGCTATGGTTTGAGAGGCTTCCTCCCGCTGTCGTTCGATCTCAGAAAGCTCATTGTTGGCCGTTTGCACGCTGGATTTCTGCGTTGATAGAAGCGACGTGATCTGGCCGTTCGAATCGCTCGCGCCCTGCAGAAGAGTAGCGAGCTCCCTCACGGTGTTTTTTGCCTCTTCAAGCTCTTGAGCAACAGCTTGCACTGCGTGCTCCCGTTCTTCGGAGTGTTCCTCGTAGGTCTTCTTGACTGCCTGAATGTCTTTGAAGAGTTGTATGAACTGTTCTTTGCGGATGCTCAGGTCTTCAAAGAGACGGGATAGCCTGTTTGGGCTTTGCCTCCTTGGTTTTGGTGCCTCCCAGCGCCAGAAGCCCGTCGTGATCTGATAGCCAATGGCATCTGTCAGCGCCTCCGAGTAACGCTGAATGTCCGCAGACGCCAGAGCCTGATGCATTGTCTGCAGCGTGTCGATGAGCGAGAGTTTCCTTGGAGCTTCGAAGCTGATACCCAGACGTGGTATCGGCACGGACTCGTCGCCCCAGAAAAAGTCAGATCGAAGAAAGTGACCTGCATCCTGTTCAAGCATAACATTGAAGCCTTCCAGAACGCGCTGCGACAGCGAGACGATCTCGCTTACACCATAAGCGCCAAACTTGAGCTCGTCGATATTCTGGTCTGGAAATGCTTCGGCGATCTTCGCGGGTATATCGATCTGCGAGATTCGCTCCACATGGTGCCGGGCCGTCTCGATCTGATCTTTGTTCATAATGTGTGAGGTTGAGGTTTGACCCGCAGCCTCCCGGTCAGCAGGCGCTGCATCAGGCCGCGCTTCTGCTGGTCGAGGGCGCTGCGTTGGGCGCGCAAGAGAGTGAGTTGCTGGTCGACGGTGTCGAGGATGACTCCGATCTTTTCCTGCTCCGAAAAAGGCGGAAGAAGGAGTTCGATGTCGAAGAAGGCGGATTTGCTGAGGACTCGGTTGCGGCCCGCTCCGCCGGGGGATGCCAGTCCGCAATCAAAGACGAATCGCTTGGTGCGGATGTAGTGGCGGAAGAAGGATGGTGCGGCTTTGCCTTCACGGAAACCAAAGGTCGGAAAGCGATGGGAAACCAAGGCGCCGTCAGCTTCGGGCGGGACAATCGCGGCAGCGCCTTCCCAAGCGAAGGTGATATTGACCACGAGATCGCCGGCTTTGAGTTCAAACAGCTCTTCCAAAGCGATGTCAGCCGGTTTGAAGTCGGGTTTGAGAAACACGCCTTTGCCGTGACTGCGGACTCCAGCCGCCAAGAAGCTCCCTTCGGGCTTTGGGACCGGCCGGGTGATGGGTTCTAACGCTTCTCCGAGGCTGACACGCTTCCACTGGCCTTTGAATCCCGAAATCCGCCTTTTGCCGGTGAGGAGTTTCTGCATGAGGGCCTTCTTGCGGCGCTCCTGGGCTTCGATGAGGGCGTCGAGCTGGGTCAAGGCCTCGTCCCACGTCGTCAGGATGTCGGCGATCTTGCGTTGTTCGGGGAGGGGGGGGAGAGCAACTGGAATCGTGAGAAGGGATTCCTTGGAAATGTTTTTCATGCTCTGGCTGGTGCCAGACGCCCTATTTCTCATTTCGAGCCGGATGCGCGGCTCCAGGAGAACTTGGAGCAGCCATCGTTCGCAAACGACAGACTCACCGCGAGTTTGAACCTGCCACAATTTATCAGGCAGAAACAGGTTGGGCGTATCAATATCCACCATCGCGACATCTCCGACCAATTCTGGTGAATTGCTGCGAGAGATGATGAGCGAACCTTTCTTCGGACGACCCGTAGCCCTACGAATCTCGGAGGGTGAAAGAATCGCCTTGTTTTCGTGTGGTTTAAACTTTCCGAGCGAAACGGCACTCACCTTCAGCACGCCGACTTCGTTCGATGCGGCTGGCCGGTCGATTCCTGTCACACTTGTCCCAGCATTTAATCCATCAATCAAGCTGCCCAACTGCACACACGCCCAGTCCACCGGCAGTTCACCTGCGGGAGTGAGCTTTGTATTCTTTGATGTATTGAGGGTGAGACTGTGCATGACTGGAAAATTCGATGTCGAGGCAATGAGGGCTGGCTTAACCGAGGAGTGATTCGAGGTCTTTGAGGAGAGATGGTATGATGTCGGTCCCACGGACATCGGTCGTGGTCGCCCATCCCCCGGTGGCCGAAGCACGAGCCAGAGCCGGGAAGGCGTCCCTTAGGGCTTCGCGGAGCTGAAGGGCCTGAAGATTTTCAGATTTGTCGTCCAGACCCGGTTTTCCCAGCGCGTCCAGAAGAGTTTGGATGGCTCGAAACAACGGTGCCCAGGTAATCCACTGCGGAAAGTCGTTCGCATTCTGCCAAGTGAGCAAATAGTGCCAATCTTCATGCCGAAGAATGGAAAAGGTTTTTTCTCTGCCGATCCGAAGGGAGCCGATGTGCCCGGACGCGGCAAGGTCGTTGAGCACATTTTGAATACTGCCGCGAAAATAGCCTGTCTGACGGGCGATTTCCGCCGGGTGTCCATGATCGTTGGCCAGCAGCCAGGCCATGACTTCGGCCCTTGCCTGCATGCCGAAGAGAGCACGAAGTTTGAATAGGAAGGTGGCAGGTTGGTCGGGCCTCGGGCGCTGGCTCATTCCGCGGAACTCGATCCTTCCGCGCTCGAAGCCATGCTTGAGAAAAACCGGATCAGGCTCTTTTAGGACAGGAACGGTGGGAAAGAGGCGCTGACGGAAATCTGGGGCCGACGGCGAGGCGGAGGGCTCGATCCGGCTAAGAAACAGCTTCCATTTGTGGTGGGTGGATTCCTCCGAAAGAAGCTCCGCGATGGCGGAAAGAATGGCGGGATTGCCGAGCTTTTCGTCTCTATGCAGGCCGCTCAGTCGTTGCAGGTTGATCCATGAGCCATTGAGCCGAAGCCAGTCGAGAATTTCGTCAAACAGGCGACTGTCGTGGCGGGCGATTTCGGAGGAGAAGAGCAGCAGGGCTTCGGGGTCAATTATCCATCGATCGCCGGTATGAGCGTATCCCGCCACACCCAAGGCGGACCATTGCCGCCAAAGGAAATCGAGCAGGCGCCGGATTATGTCCTCTTTAAAGCTGTGCAATGAGGGGTTCATGACCGAGTTCTTTGAGGACTTTGCCAAGGACGAAGAGAAATCCTTCCGAGGGATCCTGGGTGCGGGTCCAGCGGGCAGCGGCGAGCAATTCCTCTGCCGTAGGTTGAAGGTCGACAAGATCCTCAAAGTGACGCCCCTTGTCGGAATCCGCGGTGGCATACAGTTTGAAGAATATCTGGTCGTGGCGACTGATGAAGCTGATGCGCAAGTTTTTGCCCGGGCCATATTCTCTTGGCGTCAGCCGTGAGGTCATACCTTCTGGAAACCCGAAGCGAAAAAAGGAATCATCGGATGGTCCGGTATTGAACCAATTGTCCAGAAGTCCGAGTTGGTTTCTCACTTGATTGGTGGCCTCCACGAGCCAAGCGGGCAGGGGTTTGGCGGTGATCAAGCCTTCTGACTCGAAGCGGGCCAGCACGTCCACGTCTCTGGTGGTGGTGCGGCTTACCAGTCCAAGCGCAAGCAACGACGACCCTCCGCAGACTACCCAGTGTTGAGGTGGATGCTCTATGGTCAGCTCGGCGAGAAGATTTAAGGCTTCCCCGAGTAGGTCTGTATTTAATTTTTTCACGTCAAAAAGTATTTTAAATAATCACAACGATCATTTAAAATACAATTATTCGGACAATTCATTGAGGAAAGCATTAATTTTGGTTCGAACGGTGACGAGTTCGGATTCGAGGCGGACAATCTCGGCCTTCACGGCATCGAGGTCGATCTCGGCCTCTTCCTCGAAGGTATCCACGTAGCGGGGGATGTTGAGGTTGAAGTCGTTGTCGGCGATCT
>CAZSMN010000194.1:0-7473 GCA_964607615.1 uncultured Chthoniobacterales bacterium
GCACGACGTTTGATGCGTTCACCCAGGAGGAGCGCATGACCGTCTGCAACATGTCGATCGAAGGCGGAGCCCGCGTCGGTTATGTGAACCCCGACGAAACGACCTTTGCTTACCTCAAAGGCCGTCCCTACGCTCCGAAGGGCGCGGATTGGGACGCGGCGGTCGAGCGCTGGAAGAGCTTCGCCTCGGATCCCGACGCGACTTACGACGACGTGATCACGTACGACGCGGCGGAGATCGCGCCGACGGTGACCTGGGGTATCAACCCGGGCCAGGCCATCTTCATCCATGAGCGGGTTCCCCGTCCGGAGGAGGTCGCCGAGAAGGACCGGGCCACGGCGGAAGAGGCGCTTGCCCACATGCATCTCAAGGCCGGCGAGCCCATCAAGGGCACGAAGGTCGATGTGGCCTTCCTTGGCAGCTGCACGAACGGCCGCCTGAGCGATCTGACCGAGGTCGCACGCTACATCAAGGGCCGCAAGGTCCGCGAGGGAGTCAAGGCAATCGTTGTCCCGGGTTCCCAGGGCGTTGCCGCTCTTGCGGAGAGCATGGGCCTCGCAGCGATCTACCGCGATGCCGGCTTCGAATGGCGCGGCGCGGGGTGCTCGATGTGCCTCGGCATGAACCCCGACCAGCTCGTCGGCGAGCAGCTTTGCGCGAGCTCGAGCAACCGGAATTTCAAAGGCCGGCAGGGCAGCCCGACCGGGCGCACCGTTCTGATGAGCCCGCTCATGGTGGCGGCCGCTGCGGTCACCGGTGAGATCGCGGACGCCCGCGAGGTTTTTGACGTCAAGTAACGCCCAACCCATTCCAAGCACTATGGCTCTCGAAAAAATCACCCAGGTAACAGGCCGCGGCGTTTTTGTTCCCGGCGACGACATCGATACCGACCGCATCATCCCGGCGCGCTTCATGAAATGCGTGACGTTTGACGGCCTTGGAGAATTCGCGTTCTACGACGCCCGCGACGCGGTCAAGACGGAAGGCGGCACTCACCCGCTCGACGACGCACGTTTCGCCGGTGCCTCGATCCTTCTCTCCGGCTCGAACTTCGGCTGCGGAAGCTCGCGCGAGCATGCGCCCCAGGCGCTCTATCGCTTCGGCATCCGCGCGATTGTCGCGGAGAGCTTTGCGGAGATCTTCTTCGGCAACTCGACGACGCTCGGCATGCCCTGCGTGGTCATGTCACAGGCCGACATCAAAGCCGTCGCCGACCTCATCGAGGCGGATCCCGCCGCGCTCGTGACGATCGACGTAACCGAGGGGAAGCTCTCCGTCGCGGACATGGATTTTCCTGCCACGCTCCCGGGTCATGCGCGCGAAGCGCTGATCACCGGCCGCTGGGATGCCATCGCCGACCTCCTCGAAGGCCTCGACGACGTGAAGGCGCGCGCCGCCACGCTGCCTTACATGGCAGCCTGAGACGGCTGACGACCCTCGAACCGGAATCGGAAGCAGACGCGCCCGCAATGAGAGGCGTATCTGTTTGCATTCCCTTACTCCGGCGGGCAAAAACGGCGGGATGATCGGGCTGACGCTGCTGAAACGCTTGGGGGCACTGTTTTTTGTGCTCTTCTGCGTCGTCTCGATCACGTTCCTTCTCATCCGCCTGTCGCCGGGAGGACCGTTCGATGGCGAGCGCAAAATTCCCGAGGCGATCGAGAAGCAACTCCTCGCCAAATACAAGCTGGATGGGACGCTCTGGGAGCAGTATTCGGGCTACCTCTCGGACCTTGTCCGCGGAGACTTGCGGCTCTCGACGAAATACCGCAACCGGGCGGTGAACGAAATTCTGGCCCAAACGCTGCCGGTGACGCTCACGCTGGGCGGCGCGGCGTTTCTGCTCGCGGCTTTTGGTGGCATCTGGCTCGGGACGCTGGCGGCGATGCATCAGCATACGTGGCGCGACACGGCGGCGATGTTCGTCGCACTGGCGGCGATTTCGCTGCCGGCCTATATCATTGGTCCGCTTCTCATACTGGGCTTCGGACTGCAGCTCGGCTGGTTTCCTGTCGGCGGGTGGGGCGGGCTCTCGCACCTCGTTCTGCCTGCGGTGACGCTGGCGGCTCCGGCGATGGCGTCGATTGCGCGCCTTATGCGCGGGAGCATGGTCGAGACCTTGCAGCAGGATTTTGTGCGGACGGCCCGCGCGAAGGGCGTGAGGGAATCCGTCGTTGTTTACAAACACGCCCTCCGGATCGCCATCCTGCCGGTTGTTTCGTATCTGGGTCCGCTCGCGGCGCATTTGCTAACGGGCTCGATCGTCGTTGAGACGATCTTCAGCATCCCGGGAGCCGGTGGATTTTTTGTGCAGTCGATCATGAACCGGGACGGCTTCCTGCTGGGCGGGATGGTGATTGTCTACTGCGTGCTGCTGGTCACGTTCAATATGGCGGTCGATGTGACCTACGGGCTTCTCGACCGGAGGATCCGCACCAATGGCTGATCCGCGCGCATGGCGCAGGCTTTGGCGGAATCCTGCGGCATGGATCTCTGCCGCTGTTTTGGTCGTCGTGGTGGCGGCATGTGTCTTCGGTCCGTTCTTTCTTTCGCCCTCGCTGGGCGACCCGAGCGCCAACCAGTATGCGCCTCCCTCGTGGGAGCATCCGTTCGGTACGGATCTCAACGGCCGTGATGTCCTTTATCGCGTGCTCACCGGCGGACGTGTCTCGCTGGTTGTCGGCCTCTGCGGCGCGATGGTGAGCCTCTGCATCGGGACAGCGTGGGGGCTGGTGGCCGGGTATGCTGGCGGCAGGGTCGATTCGGTCATGATGCGCATCGTCGATGTGCTCTACTCGGTTCCGCGCCTGATTTTCATTCTCATCGCGATCAATGCCTTCAACGTGCAGGTGCAGACCTTCGCCTCCGCGATGCAGTGGGAATGGCTCGTCCAGTTTTCGCGTATCGCGATCCTGATCGTGACGCTCGGAGTGATCGAGTGGCTCACGATGGCCCGCATCGTCCGTGGCCAGGTGCTGGCGCTGAAGTCCCGCCAGTTTGTGCTCGCCTCGCAGGCGCTCGGGCAGTCGCACATCGTGATCCTTTGGAAGCATCTGTTGCCGAACCTGACCGGCGTGATCCTCATCTATCTCACGCTCACCATTCCTGCCGTCATTATCGATGAATCGTTCCTGAGTTTTCTCGGACTTGGTATCCAAGCGCCTCAGGCGAGTTGGGGATCGCTGCTGGCGGATGGCGCGAGCGCGATCAATCCCGTGCGCAGCTTCTGGTGGCTTCTAGTTTTCCCTGCCACAGCGATGGCGGCGTCTTTGCTCGCACTGAACTTCCTCGGTGATGCGATGCGGGACGCGCTGGACCCGCGCGGTCGCTAGCCACTCTTCCGGATCTCGTCGCCGATGATGCGCAGGCCGGCGCGGACGTCTTCGTCGGACATGGCGAAGGAAATCCGGAGGCATTCGTGGCGGTGGTGCCAATCGTCAGGGAGGCCGAAGAAGAAATACTCGCCCGGCACGACGAGAACGCCGTGCGCCTTGAGCGCGGCATACATTTCGGCCGACGTTCTCCGCGAGCCGGGTAGCCAGAGCCAGAGGAACATGGCGCCACCGGATTCGTGCAGCCTGTAGGGCACATCATCCGGGAAGAACGCTGCAATCGCGGCCAGTGCCGCATCCCTCTTGCGCTGGTAGAACGGACGGACGACATCACGGCTGAGGTGGAGAATCGAACGGTCCGCGATGAGCGGTCCGGCAATCGCTTGGCCGAAGTTTCCGTTGGCGAGGCCACTGACAGCCATCATTGATGAGACGGCTTTGGCGACCTCGGGCGGTCCGATCACGAATGCGGTACGCGTGCCGGGGAGGCCGAACTTCGACAAACTCATCACGTGAATCGTTTGATCCGTCCATGGCGGGGTGGCCGGCTCGAACATGATGCCCGGGAAGGGCCAGCCGTAAGCATTGTCGATGATGAGCGGCAGTTGGTGCCGCGCGGCAACGGCCGTCAGTTGAGACATCTCGGAATCCGATAAAACATTTCCGCTCGGGTTCGTCGGCCGCGATACGCAAAGCGCACGGATGTCGGGACCGGGGTGGAGCCGGTCAAAATCCACGTGGTATTTGAACCGGTGGTCGCCGATCTCCTCAATGCGCGGCTGAAGCGCCGCGAACGAGTGTGGCTCAAGAGCCTGATTGGCGTAGCCGATGTATTCCGGCATGAGCGGAAACAGGATTTTTCCGCGCGTGCCGTCGGCCGATGTTCCGCCGAAGAGATTGAAGAGAAAAAAGAATGCGGTCTGCCCGCCGGGGGTTACGGCGATATTCTCCGGACCGACCGGCCAGCCGAGTTCTTCGCGCAGAAGGTTGGCCAACGCATCAAGGCAGCCGGGATTTCCGCGCGGCGGATCGTAGATGGCCAGCGTTCGCCGGAGGGCGGCCGGGTCGTTGACAAGAGCATCCATCCGTTGCTTCCAGACGGCTTCCATCTCCGGGATGTGGGCGGGATTTCCGCCGCCGAGCATGTGCGGGGCGGGGCCCGCACCGGACAGCGCATGTCCGAGGTCGTCCATGAGCGTCTCGATTCCGCTGCCGCCGGAGAGCCTTGCGCCGAGGGCCGAGAACTTCATGGCAGAGCGGCCTGTACCGCGAGCAGGCGGTCGTACATCGGACGGAGGCCTTCGGGGATGATGCGCGTGCCGCCGAGGACGGTGATGAAGTTCGAGTCGCCGACCCAGCGCGGAACGATGTGGAGGTGGAGGTGATCATCGACGCCCGCTCCCGACGCCTTGCCAAGGTTCCATCCGACATTGAATCCCTGCGCGCGCACCGCCTCTTCAAGCAGGCGCTGGGCGTGGATGACGAGTTGCCAGAGTTCGAGGACCTCGCCGTCGGCGAGGTCTTCCATCTTATGAACCTTCCGGTAAGGCACGGCCATGAGGTGGCCGGCGGAATACGGGTATTTGTTCATGATGAGGAACGACGATTTCCGCCGGGTCACGACGAGGTGTGCCGCATCGTCGCCGCTCTGCGCCGCTTCGCTCAGGAAATCCCACCCGCTGCGGTGTTCGGCCTCGTAGTATTCGACGCGCCAGGGTGCCCAAAGGGATTCGAGGTGAGCTTTCGGGAATTCGTCATTCATGGGATGGAGGACAAACTAGCGCGGATGCTGCTGTGGCGCGCGGAGAAAATTGTTCACGGGCGGACCGCCTTCAGCAGGGCGATGGCCGCACGGTTGCTGGCGCCTTGGGCATCGAGAGCGGAAACAATCTCATGCATCTGCGCGCGCTGGCGGTCGCACGCGGCGGGATCGCGAAGCAGGCGGAGGGCATCGTTGCTCAGATTCTCCGGCGTCGCATGGCGCTGAATGAACTCCGGCACGAGATGCGGGGCCGGCGCGGCCGGAAGGCGGGGGTCGGCGGGAGGATTCGTGCGGTAGTTGTGGAGGATGTTGACGATGCCCAGCGCGTTCACATCGACGAGTCGTTTCCCGAGTTCGAACGTGAGCCAGGCAATTTTGTAAACGATGCAGTGGGGGAGGCCGAAGAAGGCGGCCTCCAAGGTGGCGGTGCCGGAGCAGACGATACCGGCGGTGGCCCGCTGCATGAGATCGTGCGCGGAGCCTGCGCGGATGGTGATCTCCAGATCGCCGGCCATCTGGCGCATGCGGGCGGCATGGGCCTCGCTCGAGGCGGCGGCTTCGAAACGCGCGTCGGGCATCTCCCGCTTCACGATCCGGGCCGCTTCGACCATCACCGGAAAAATCCGCCGCACCTCGCGCTCGCGGCTTCCGGGGAAGAGGCCCAGGAGATTCGTTTCCCGCATAGTGGTGATGCGCTCTTTTTCAAGCGCTTCCAGGAGGGGGTGTCCGACGAAAAGCGTGTGGAGTCCGCTGGCCTCATACATCGGCGCCTCGAAGGGAAACACGCAGATCATGAGGTCGAGGAGCTTCGCCATTTTCGGAATCCGTCCGCGGTTCCATGCCCAGACCTGCGGGCTGATGTAATAAAGAATCTTTCCCGCATAGCCCCGCCGGCGGAGGGCTTTCGCGAGCCGGAGGTTGAAGCCCGGGTAATCGACCAGCACGACGGCATCGGGCTTCACCCGGAAAATGTCGGCGAGCATCGCGTGGAACTTCCGGCGGAAATAGCCATAGTTTTTCAGCACGTCGTTGAGGCCAAGGACGGCCGATCGTGCCACCCAGTTGTCGAAGGGCGCGGAGGAGAGTTCGGCCATGCGGGCGCCGCCGGCACCGTGAAAAACAATGCCGGGGCCGGCCTCGCGCATCGCGCGCATGACCTCCGTTGCGCGGGCATCGCCGCTCATCTCGCCTGCGACAAACCAGAAAACCGGCGGGGATGTTTCCATCGGACAGAGAGCGGGAATCAGGCCGCTTTGCGGGGATCGGCCTCCTCGATCCGCCGCGTGATCTCGAGGGCGAGATCCAGAGCATCCGCTGCGGCCTGGCCCGTCACCTTCGGCCGGAGACCCTCCCGCGCGCACGCGAGGAAGGATTCCAGCTCGATGCGGAGTGGTTCGCCCTTCTCTACCTCGACCGGCTCGCGGACGATGCGGTGGCCGCTGAAGTCGGTCACGATTTTCGAGTCGGTGGCCAGCCCAATGAGCTTGCCGATACCGGAGCTCGCCTGCTCATCTTCCCGTGCCAGCCGCAGGAGGTAGCCGGACTGATTTTTATAGTCGAGGGAGAGGTAGGCATTCTCCTGGAAGACGCGGATTTTCCGCACGCGGTCCTGACTGATCCGGCTGGCGGTCAGGTTGGCAACGCAGCCGTTTTCGAAGCGGAGACGGACGTTGGCAATGTCTTCGCCGCGACCCAGAACCGAAATGCCGACGGGGTCCATGCTGACGATCGGCGAGCGCACGAGGTGGCGGACGATCTCAAGATCGTGGATCATGAGATCCAGAACAACGCCGATGTCGGTGCTGCGGTTCGGGTAGGGCGAAAGGCGGGTGACCTCGAGGAAGCGGGGATTCTGGAGCTGGGTTTCCAGGGCGCCGAGGATGGGGTTGAAGCGCTCGATGTGTCCGACCTGAAGTACGCAGGAATGGGCGGCAGCGATCCCGGAAAGCTCCCGGGCGCGTGCCGGCGAATCGGCGATGGGTTTTTCCACAAGAAGGTGTTTGCCCCGCTCGAGGAGAAAGCGCGCGATTTCGTAGTGGGTGACGGTCGGCGTGCAGATCGTGGCGGCATCGACCTGCGATGCGAACTCCTCGAGGTCGGCAGTGGCCTTGGCGGAGAACTTCGAGGCCGCGGCCTTGGCGGTCTCGGGATGGTTGTCGTGAACGGCCGTAAGCTTTGAGCCTTCGATCTCGCTGTAAACGCGGGCATGGTTGATGCCCATGTGGCCAACGCCGACGACTCCGGTGCGCAGAATTTTCATAATCCGAAAAGGGTGATGCCGAGCGAATCGGCGAGAGTGGAGACGCGGGGCCGGTCGAGGAGGATGGTGCTGCCGGCTTCGACTCCTATGGTTTTGACGCCGGCGGCTGCGGCAATCTC
>CAZSMN010000195.1:0-7448 GCA_964607615.1 uncultured Chthoniobacterales bacterium
ATCGGCGCCAGTTCCACGGTGCTGGGAATCATCGCCTCGTTCACGCCGCTCATGACGGTCTTCCAGCTCCCGGCTGCACGGTTCCTTGGACAGTATGGTTACAAGCAGTTTGTTCTCATGGGCTGGAGCCTGCGCACCGTCTTCATCTTCGTCGTGGCCCTCGTGCCGGTGATGGCGTTTCTTGACGGCACATCAAAGCTCGTTGTCCTCCTCGCCGCGCTCTTCTTTTTCAATCTCCTCCGCGGCATCTCCTCCGCCGCCTGGATGCCCTGGATCGCCGCGCTCATCCCCGAAGAAAAACGCGGCCGCTTCCTGTCCATCGACCAGTTCTTCATGCACGGCGGCAGCCTGGCGGCGCTCATTGCCTCTGCGTTCGTCATGACCGGGCGTGTTGATCCCTGGGAATACTCGATCGTCTTCCTCATGAGCGCCCTGGCGGCAACGGGAAGCCTGTCGTTCATCCGCCGCATCCCCGAGGCAGCGGCAACCGAAACCGTGCGCAAGTCCTCCCAGCCAGTCCCCTGGGGCGCGATGATCTCGTATCCGCCGTTCCGCTCGTTGCTCATTTTCAACGTCCTCTTCATGGCCGTCGTCGGCAGCCTCGGCGTATTCACGGTCGAGTATCTCCGGGAGTTTCCAAAATTTGACGTCTCGCTCGTCCTCTACCTCTCCGGGCTTTCCTTCCTCGGCGCGCTGATCAGCCTTCCGCTGATCGGCCCCATCATCGACCGCATCGGCAGCAAGCCGATCATCTCCGGAGCACTGGTGCTCTTCGGTTTGGTCATCGCGGGCTGGTTCTTTGTTGCGGCCGGGGTGCTCCCGGCAAATTACCTGACCATCGGCAGCCTGAACTTTCTCTCCGGCGTGGCCGGGGCGGTCTTCAACCTCGCCAACGTCCGCATCGTCATGGCCACCATGCCCGAGATGGGGCGGAATCACTTTTTCGCCCTCTTTACCGTAATCACCAGCCTCGGACTCGGAGCGGCTCCGGTCGCGTGGGGTATCTCGCTGGATTTCATCGGCACGTTCGAGGCCGTCACCGGCGCCCTTCACTGGAAGCGGCACAGCATCTACTTCGCCGCCCTGTTTGCCCTGAACATCATTGCCTTTCTCCTCGCCCGCCGCCTCCACGAATGCCGCGGCGGCGAGACCGCCTCCCTCCTCTACGCCCGCCTCCGCCGCGCCGGAAAGCTCTGGCACCGGTAGGAAAGGTGAATTATGCGAATCATCTTGCGCAGCTTTGGCGCAGTTTCTATGTGCTGGGCGGAAATGATCGATCAAGAGAAACTCCGTCTGCCGGGATTCAAGCGATGGGAGGCCGTAGCGACACGAGTCCGGCATTTCATGAATCCCCTTGTTGATATTCCCATGGTCACGGGAGTTCATGTTTCCAGAGAGAAGCCGCCGCAAAGCTACCTCCTTGCAAAGATTTCGCTACTCGTTCTTTTCCTTCTGCCATTCGCTCTCAGGCCCGGCCTTTTCTCCGGTGATGAACCTCATTATGTCCTGGTTGCATCGAGTATCAAAATCGACGGTGATCTCGAACTCAGCAACGACTACGACCGCGTGGCTGCAGGAGAAAACCGGGCAGGCAAGCGCTTTGCCGGACGAGCGCTCGATCGTCACACGGTGATTATTGACCATTCGATCCGGCCACCAAAAATCGTGGCAACCGGTAACGGAGGGGAGCCGCTCCCCGAAATGACCGCAGCACATCGAGAAAGGTCCGTGCGAGCCATCGGATGGCCGGCCGCGATCGCTGCATTTTCGTTTGCGTTACCCTCGGTCCCTCTCGATCTCGTTGCGAAGATCCTCGCTCATCTCTGCGTCATCGGATGCGCCGTTTTCGTAGCGCTCGCAGCGTTACGGACCGGCGCGACGGACTTCGGTGCGTTTGGCGCAGGACTCGCCGTTGCCATGGGTTCTTCGTTCTGGATCTACGCCAATACGGCGTTCGCCGAACCCCTTCTGGGCCTGTGCCTGGCCTGCTCGCTGTATTGCCTAACCGGCCGTGACCATCCTCTTCTTCTAGGGGGGGCGATAGCGATGGGGATGTGGACGAAGTTTCAGTTCTACCCCGTCGCATTGACCTTTCTCGTGATCGCATTCTTGGTCTATCCCCCCACGAAACGTTGGCTGCTCGTCCTGATCATCGGTCTCTGCGCTGGGTCGCTCGCCATATTTCATCTCTTGGAGTATGGGACACTGAAGCCTCCCATGACGTGGGTTCCAGGTGAGCCCATCGCTGCGCTTCGCCACTTTTTTGTCAACCCCTCGACATCGATTATCCGAGAAAGCTCTTGGTTGATCATTGTGGTCATCGCAGCCTCAGTCTCATTTTTTCAAGGTCTGCCAAAGCCTTCGATCACGTGGTGGATGATCAGCTTCTCGATCTGCGCTCCCCCCGTGCTCTGGGGCATTTACGACGGAGGACACTGCTTTCCCGGGCGGCTAATTATGCTGCTCTTCCTGCCGGCCGCGCTTTTTTTTGCCCATCTCCTTGATTCGCCATCGCGCTCGATCCGAACGCTCAGCATTGCCTTGCTTGTGGCAGCGATCCTTAGCAACCTCGCGGCTGCGCTGCGCGATCCGAGCATAACATGGGTTTCATCATAATCGCAGCACCTCCCGCAGCGACCCAAAGAACACGCTGGTAGAAGGAATGACTTCCTGCAAAATGCCCGTTCTCCCGAGACCTCAGTCAGATGTTCAAGAGCCAAAAAAACGTCTTTTCTACGCCCACTTACAATGAGGAGATGACGTTAATGCCCACTCGTGCCGAGGTTTTTGATCAGGGCATCGTGGACCGGATCATACTTGTGGACGATCAAACCAGTGGACATTGCCATCCGCCTGCTCCTGACGGAGAGAATCCGGCGCACAAAGAATCTCGGCTATTGAGGAAATCAGAAAACCTGCTACCGCGCAGCCTCGGAGCAGAGGGCCGAAATCCTCATGGTCCAACCGGACCAACAGTGCACGCCCAAGCTCATCCCCGCGATCGCCTCGCTCATCGGCAAGCGTCTCTACCACTGCGTTCTGGGATTCCGCATGATGGGCGCCGGGCCCTGAGGTCCGGCATGCCTTGGTGGCCTAACGTCTCGAACCTTATGATCACGTTTGCCGAAAATCTCCTGACAGGCGCCGAGCGCTCGATGTATCGTACCGGCGACCGAGCCTACTCCCGGGCGCTTGTCAAGCGGCTCCCGTTTGAATCAAATTCCAACGACTTCGTCTTCAAAATCCAGCTCCTGATGCAAATTTTCTGGGTGGAGGAAACGATCACCGAGATCACTTGCCCACTCGCTATCCGGAGAACGCCTCTTCCATCAACTTCGCCGGCTGCCCCTCCGTCGCCATCCAATGTCGTCTCGCACGGCTTACGTTGCGCCCACCACTCGTGCCACCAAACGTCGCATTTCACACTGTTCTAGGATGACTAGGATGA
The DNA here is from genome assembly GCA_964607615.1 of uncultured Chthoniobacterales bacterium. GTDB lineage: Bacteria > Verrucomicrobiota > Verrucomicrobiia > Chthoniobacterales > Terrimicrobiaceae > CAZSMN01. The sequence goes on from CAZSMN010000195.1 coordinate 3,449, forward strand.
GAAATTCCATCCTCCCAGATTCCCGTCTCCGGCGATATCTCCCGACGGTGTTGATCTTGATCGTTTGGGCGCTCCTCTACCTTCCACATCTGCGAACATCTCCGGGATGGTATGGTGATGAGACACTGACGTTGATGATCGGTCGGTCTCTATTTCAAGGTCAGGGACTCGATCGGGCACTTCACACCACCTTCTGGCACCCGAGTTATGCCTATCAGCCAGGCTATGCTTGGCTGGTGGGTGCATTTGCTGAATTCGCGGGAGGCGATATTATCGGCGGGCGTTTTCTCAACACGCTCTTGGCACTCGCCATCGCGCTCACGATCGCATTTCTCGGCAAGAAGTCGCTCGGCTCGACCCCCTCGCTTTTCGGCGCGCTGATTTTTTTGACTTATAGCCAATCGGTCATTCATTTCCGATGGATCTATCCGCACAACGCGGTAGCACTCGGCTTTTGCCTAGTCGTCCTCCTGCTGGTGCGCAAAAGCCGTCCGGTTGTCAACATCGCAATCGGGGCCGGGCTAAGCCTCGCGACAATGAGCCACCCGCTCTTCGCTCATGGGGCATTCGCCGCATGGCTTTGCCGGATCAAACGTCCGGCCGCATGGCTACCGATGGCCCTTCCGCCACTTTTGGTCCTTATGTTGGGACTGGGCTGGACGCTCTATCGCCAGTGGCCGCATTTCTGGGTTTTCGGAGATATTCGTACCCTCGGAGAATTCTACGGAACATTCAGTAGCGAAAACGGCCAAGGCTGGCAGGCCATACGGAACGTTGCCGTTTTTTACTCGCACGACTTTTTCCACATCGGAGCCCTCCTTGGAGCCTGCCTCTGCCTGAGAAAACGCCTCTACCCCGTAGCCGTTTTTCTGGTTGTCGTCTCGGGCCTTCTTTTACAAAACCGGCAAAACTTGACCGTCTTCTACTATCAGGCGGTTGTTTTCCTCCCGGTGCTTGCCGTGGCGTGGTCCGGCGGCATAAAAACCCTCACCCTCTACTGCCGGCTGAGAGTCGGAGCACAGCCGATGATCCGCAGGAGCGTTATTGCATTGTATGCGATTCCTCTGCTGTTTTTTGTACAGATTTTTCCGTCAGCATGGTCCGGTCAATTGTCTCCCAGGAATCACCCATGGGTAACGCAGGATACCAACGAGGTCGATGCCGCGGCACGATGGTTGCGAGCCAATACGTCACCCCAAGATCTTGTCATCTGTCACCAGAATATTGGATGGCTCCTCGACACCCGAACGACCGATCTGATGCAGGCCACGGCGTGGAGCGGACGCTCCACCTTCACATTTGAAAAGCCGCTTGCTCGAGAGAGATTCGCCTTCCCTGCGGATCTGGAAAAGGCCCGTTTCGTCGTGCTGGGCGACATCGATCAGCGATGGACCCTTGGCCAGCCGAATGTTTCATGGATCGTGGAAAAGCTCGCAAACGACAAGTGGCCGATTGTCTGGCAGGGCAGATATTACGTGATTGTGGCGAATCCTCACGCACACTATTAACTCCCGATGCTTGTCTCCCCGATTTCCCGCTGCCGGATCTGCGGCAATACCGATCTTCAGGACGTCCTCCAGCTGGGCGACCAGAAATTGACGGGCGTTTTTCCGAAGTCAACATCGGACCCGATCGTCTCCGGCCCACTGGACTTGGTCCGCTGCACGCCCCTCGGCGATGCGACCTGCGGGCTCCTCCAGTTGCGCCACTCATACCCGCTGGATGCCATGTACGGCGACAACTACGGCTACCGCTCGGGCCTCAACGCCTCGATGGTCCGCCACTTGCAGGAGAAAGTGAAAGGGCTCATTGCTCTCGCGCGCCCGGCATCCGGCGCTCTCGTGGCGGATATCGGATGCAACGACGGCACTCTTCTCAAGGCCTATCCCGACTCCTTCCGCCGGGTCGGCCTGGATCCCGTGGCGAAAAAGTTTCTCGGCCACTATCCGCAGGACATCGAAGTGGTTACCGATTTCTTTTCGCTGGAAAACTGGAAAGCTCGCCTTGGCGGCGAAAAGGCGGTCATTATCACTTCGGTCGCCATGTTCTACGACCTTGAGGCTCCGCTAGAGTTCGTGAAGGCCGTTGCGGAATGTCTGGCTCCTGATGGAATCTGGCATTTCGAGCAAAGCTACATGCCCTTGATGGTCAGTCAGCTCGCCTACGACACGATCTGCCACGAGCATATCGAGTATTACGCCCTCCGGCAGATCGACTGGATGCTCCGTCGCGCAGGTCTCAAGATTGTCGCTCTTGAAAAGAGCCTGGTTAATGGCGGCAGCCTGGCAGTGACGGCGGCAAAGACAGGGTGTCGACTGCCGGCGGCGGACGTTGAGATCCAACGTCTGTTGGAGGAGGAACAAGGGGCCGGATTCGAAACGATGCAGCCCTTCACAAAATTCCGCGAGAGGGTCTTCCGACACCGCGACGACCTGAAGTCTGCGATCGCGGAGATACTCGACCGAGGTCAGGTGATCGCAGGCTACGGCGCCTCCACCAAGGGCAATGTGCTCCTCCAGTTCTGCGGCCTCAGCACGCGGGAAATCCCGTTCATCGGCGAGGTGAATCCTGAGAAGTTCGGGAGTCTGACCCCGGGCACCAACATCCCGATCGTGTCGGAATCCGAAATGCACCGAGCCCGGCCTGACGCTCTGCTCGTGCTCCCCTGGCACTTCAGGGAGAACATCATCTCGCGTGAATCGGAATTCATCGCCCGCGGCGGGAGGCTTCTCTTTCCGCTGCCGGCCATCGGGCTTTATCCCCATTGAGAACGCTAGTCATCATCCCAACCTACAATGAGCGGGAGAACATCGAGCCGATCGTCACCCAACTCGCCGCGCTCGGGACGGAACTGACCTGCCTCTTCGTCGACGACGGCTCTCCGGATGGAACAGGTGCCGAAGTGGAAAGACTCGCCGGCGCGAACCCGTGGATCTGCCTGATCCAGCGAGGCGCCAAGAAAGGAATCGGCGGTGCGCATCTGGACGGTCTCGCTTGGGCACGGGCGGGGGGCTTCGAAACCGTGATCACGATGGACTGCGACCTGACGCATTCGCCGTCCGACATCCCCGATCTGCTGAAGACATTGGAGAATGCGGACGTGGTCGTGGGCTCACGCTACCTCCGCAAGGGCAGCCTGGAGGGTTGGAACTGGCGGAGAAAAGCGCTCACACGCACCGCCCATCTCCTCACACGGATCCTCCTTGGCATTCCCTACGATTGCACCGGGGCCTTTCGTGCCTACCGGATGGACCGCATTCCTCCGGGCGTTTTTGATCTCGTCCGATCGAGGAGCTATCCCTTCTTTTTCGAATCGCTCTTTCTGCTCGCGGTGAACGGAGCCCGCATCGTCGAGCTTCCGATCAGCCTTCCGCCGCGCACTTACGGAAGTTCCAAGATGCCGGCCGACGAACCCTTTCGCGGAATCCGCCAGCTGGTCGATGTCGCCGTCGACGGCCTTCTCCAGCCCGAGCGTTTCCGAATTCCCCACCACCCCGTCCAGTCTGACCCCGCTCTGAAAGACGCGGGAGGCTGGGATGACTACTGGTCCCGCGCCAATCAGCCGCAAAGCAAACTCTATCAGGCGATCGCCACAATCTACCGGCGACTCATCATCACGCCCCGCCTGACAAAGTATTTCCGTTCTCTCTTCCGGGAGGGAGATCTTGTCCTGCATGCCGGATGCGGGAGCGGTCAGGTGGATGCCGCCAACCAGAGACATGCCCGCATCGTCGGACTCGATACGTCCCTCAAAGCGCTCGAGATCTACAGCCGCTGCGTGCCCATGGCGCATGCCATCTGCCATGCATCCGCCTTTGCCATCCCTTTTCCTGACAATACCTTCGACGGCGCCTACCACCTTGGGGTGATTGAGCACTTCGATCGGGAGGAGATAAGGCGCTTTCTGTGCGAACTCCGCCGCGTTCTTAAGCCGGGCGGGAAGCTCCTGATTTTCTGGCCTCACGAAAAGGCCACCAGCGTGGCGGTCATCAAGCTCTGG
>CAZSMN010000196.1:0-7403 GCA_964607615.1 uncultured Chthoniobacterales bacterium
GCGGCGGCAGGAGGTTCACCATGCTCACGGATGACGACTTGCGCGCCGGTTTCTCGTCCTTCTTGAAAAAGCCGAACCACACGCCGATGCCAACGAGCACGATCGCCCCGCCAATGAGCGGAATCCGGTACTTCGCAAAGAAGCCCGGTTCGTCCTCTTCCTCATCTTCCGGCCGCTCGCTCATTTCGGACCGACGGTTGCAAGCCCGATCTTGGTGAGGCCGAGGCGGCCGCAGACGTCGAGCACGTCCATGACGCCCTGATACTGGGTCTGGCGGTCACCGCGCACGACGACCGGGAATTCCGGATTTGCCGACTGGTGTTCGCGCAGCTTTTGCTCCAGTTCCGGTAGGGTGACCGGCACCGTATCGAGAAAAATCTTCCCCTCGTTATTGATGGTGATCGCTTTGCTCTTCGGGGCGCTGAGCTCCGGCGGCTTGGTCGAGGACCGCGGCAAATCCACCTTCGTTCCCTGCACGCCGGCTGTCGTCATGATGATGAAAATCAGCAGCAGCACGAGGTAGAGGTCCACCATCGGCGTGACGTTGATGTCGTCGTAGGATTTGTCGTCGCCGGCGTCCATGGTCAGGGTTTGACTTCTTCGCCCTTGGCTTCGGCGGTGTTGACTTCCTGCTGCCGGACAGCGGCCTCAGGGGATTTGATCTGGCGGATTGGCACGCTCAGGCCGACCTCGGATGGCGTCGGGTAGAACTCGGCGACCTTGGCGACAAATTCGTCGATGAACACCTGCATCGAGGCGATGACGCCTTTGATGCGGGTATTCAAAAAGCTGTACATGAAGAGCGCCGGGATGGCCACGAGGAGGCCGACGGTCGTGGCCAGAAGGGCGCTTGCGATACCGGGCGCGATCGAGTTCACATCGACCTCGCCGGATTTCGCGATGATGGCAAAGGTGATCATAACGCCGACGACCGTTCCCAGAAGGCCGACGTAAGGTCCGCCGGCGATGCTGACGGTGAGGTAGACGATGCCTTTGTTGAGCCGGTGCTGCTCGTGGACGAGGCTTGCATCGAGCGCGGCGCGCAGGGCCTGGATCGATCGCGCCGAGAGGCCTTGGTTCTTTCCCTTTCCGTCGCCGATACGATGGCGGATCTCATCCACGCCGACGTGATACACATGATAGAGCGGGGAATCCTCCAGCAGGCGCAGCGCTTTCTTGCCCAGCTTGCCGCCGAAGGATTTTGCTGCTTCCGGATCATCCATGTCCATCGCGGTGAGGTCGCTGGCCATCTTGCGCCAGAGCTTTTGAAACTCGACGTTGCCCTTCTCGATCTTGCCGAGAGCGACGAACTTTTGCCCGGCAACCGTCCAGCCCAGAATCATCATGACGACGCAGACGGCTACTGCGATCCAGCCGTCGAACATCATGTTCTTGGCGATGTCGCCGAAGAGCATGACGTGCTCGAGAGCATGGCTGTGCCCGCCGCCGCCGGCCCCTTCATCCTCGCCCATCACGAGGAGCTTCGTCGCGGCATCGCTGCCGGACTGGCTGGTTGCCGCGAATTTTACCCACGCCGCGCTGCGGGCGACATTGGAGATCTGCACTTCGTCGAGTTCTCCCACCGCGCCGTTGGTCCCGTCGGCATCCGCGCCAAGGGTGGCCGCCCCGTCGGTGGCGGGGAGTCCCGTGTCGAGGCGGGCGGCTTCCTTGCCGTCCACCAGCAGCGTGACCGACGCATTGGTTGCGATCACGGCCACGTGCTTCCAAGATCCGGCCGGAAGGGCCTCGGTGCCGGCGGCACGCTTCGTGCCGCTTCCGTCCTTCACTTCGATATACGGAACGCCTTTGGCGAGGCCAATTTCGAAACGGCCCTGATCTCCGGTGTTCTGGAAGATCACTCCGCGCTCGGGCTGGGCGGTTGCCTTGACCCATGCCGACCATGTCAGAGGTGCATTCTCTGCGCGTTGGAGGCTGGCCGAGGCCGGGATCTTGAGCGCCGTGTTGCCAAGGAGGCGCATGCCGCCGGCGATGAGTGCGCCTTCCGAGAGCGTGCCTCCGGTCGTCGCGTTGTTCTTGTTCTTCGTCGCGTCGGCCGGTGTCGGCGTTCCCGTGAAATGATAAACGAGCGCAGTGTCCGCGTCGTAGGTTTCCTGCGGTTCGAGGCCCGCTTCCACCTTGTCGCCGGCATTGCCCGAGTAGACCCAGATCTTCTTCTGCGCCCCGGCGGCGAGGTCAGGCACTTTCACCCACACGAACGCTTCGTTCATCAGCGCATCAAACTTTTCCACCTGATGCGGCAGGAGCGTTTTGCCGTCTTCAGCGACAAATCGAAGATCCGCCCCATCTTCGCGGGCGTTGGCAAAATTGAAATTCCCGCCATGCAGGCGAACGAGCACAAGCGCCGTGCCGGGGGCTTCCGTAAACGCCACACCCGTGCTGCCCGTATCGATGGTGATCGTTTTGCGCGCCGCCCAGTCTTTGGTCCACCAGCCCTCCGCTGCGGCGTGCAGCGCACCGGTGAGTCCCAGGAGCCCGAAGGCGATGAGAAGGAGAGATTTTTTCATAGGTCAGAGTTCAGCCGAGAGTCGGAAGGTGAAGAGGGGTTCCTGCGCGTTGGAGGGAGCCTGCGTGATTTGCGGCACGCCCATCACGAGCTCGCCGTTGAGGTGGTCCCAGAGCCGCAGGCTCGTTCCCACGCCATAGCTCCAGAGATTGAACTGGTCGGTTTGCTCGGGCAGCGCGTCGTTGAGCACCGCCACGCCACCGTCCAGAAACGCAAAAAACCGCCACTCGTATTCCTCGCCCAGCCAGCGGAGCACCGAGGGCGTGCGCACTTCGATCGTCCCCGCCACCGCGCTGTCGCCGGCCACGACCGACTCGAGATATCCCCTCACGCTCGTGAGGCCGCCGAGGCTGTATTGCTCGCTGTCCACGAGCGGGTTCATCGTTGCCTGCCCTTGGACCTCCGCAAAGAGCTGGAAGTCATACGGCAGCTTCTGCGTGTGCGCCAGGCTCCCGCGGAAATAGTAGAAGTTCGCGTCCGCGTTGAACCGCCGGTTGTCGAACTGGACGGCCTGCGTTTCGCCCGTGCCCCGGAAGCTGAACGTGATGCCGGCGCTCAGCTCCGTGAGGTAATGCTTGCCGATCGACGTCGCATTGTAGTTCACGCTGACCGGGTAGTAGGTGATCGGTGAAGAGACCGTCGAATCGCCCAGCACGAGGTCCTGCTCAAACTTCTTGTAGTCCATCCCGATGCTCGCCGAGTGGAAGAACCCGGTCTTCGACGGCAGGGTGAAGAGGAGGCGTCCGCCGACGATGATGCCGTCGCCGAGAGAGTTGGAACCGCCCAGTGTCGAAACTTCGCTGTTCTGGCGGATCGCCTGCACCATCAATCCGAGCCAGTCGACCGAGGGATGCCGCGCGATGTAGTAGCCGGAGTAAATGAGCGCGTCGCTCGGACGCTCCGGCGCGATTTGAAATCCGAACCCGATCGTGTGCCCGAGTTGCCAGAGGTTGTCGTAGCGCGCCGAGATGTCCAGGCGGAGCGGCGTCGTGTTCGCGCTGTAGCGGTGGTTGAGCTCCACCGCACCATGGAGCGGGAGCTTGTCTTTCACCGTCAGCTCCACGTCAATCGTCCCCGGTATCGCCCCGGGCTTCAGATTCGGCGTGATTTGCCGGTCGGCGAGCTGGTTGAGCGCAATCAGGTCGCGTTGGACCTCGTTGAAATTCGGCACTTTCCCCTCCGCCAGCGACGGTGCCATGCGCTTGATCTGATCAATGCTGTAGTAGCGCGAGCCTTTGACGAGGAGCTTGCCCACCGGCGCCTCTTTCACCTGCAGCACCACGATCCCGCGGGTCGGACGCTGCGGCGGGATCACCACCGACACCGTCTGATACCCTTCGTCCTGATAGGCCTTTTCCAGCGCCGCACGCGCGCCTTCCACATCCGCCTCCGTCCGCCCCGGCCCGAGATAGCTGTAAACCGCCTTTTCCACTGCACCGCGCGGGAGGGTTTTGCTTCCGATGACGCGGTATTCCTTGATGAACAGAGCCGGCGGAGTTTGCGCATTGACCTGCGCCTCGAGATCCTTCTGAGGAAGAGGCTCCTCGGGCAAAGCCTCCTGGGCGGAGACAGGAGACCTGACTACGACCGTGCTGAAGAGCGCGAGTGCCAGCATCAGGGCAAAGCGATCCTTGCCTCCGGGGATCGGAAAGCGATCCGGAGCAACACTGTGTCGGAGATACAACATGTGGCGGGGGTATTAGCCCGCCCGTCTCGACCCCAGCAACCGCGCGAATGTTACGTTTTTGTCACATGGGGATTGTCTCAGGATTGTAACAATTCCCCGGTCGACTTCCGGAAAGGCGTTCTCTTCGCTCTGAAGGTTCAACTTTCTCCACGTTTTTTATGTCTTCCGAAGCTTCTGATCCGGTTTCCTCCGTCCAAACCAAGCGGATGTCCCGCTTTCATCCGCGGCTCCGGACCGAGTCTGCCGGCTCCGAGCCCCCGAAGAAGCCGCGGTCGCATTTCGCAGAGCTCCGCGCCGCTGTGGATATCCCTCCACCCGAAGAGAGGGTGCCTGTCCCGGTGGCCACGGTGTTGAAAAAGGTCTCCGAACCACCGCCCGCTGCCGTTCCTGTAAGGGCGGCTTCCTCCGCTGTGGTGCAGGAGTCACCGGTCCGCCCGAGCGAGGGGCCTGTGGAGCAACGGGCAGGCGGGTCTGTGTGGCGGGCGATCGCGTGGGCCTTTGGCGTTTTGGCTTTCTCCGCGGCCCTCTTGTGCGCGATGGCGCTGGCCTACTGGGCAGGGACCACGAGCGCCACGGGGCCTGGTTCCACAATGGCTGTGCCGGTCCAGTCTGCGGCACTACCCGAGGATGCCTTACCGGAGTTTCATGAGGCGCTCCGGATTTTCCGGGACGGTGACACGACGGACGCCGGCAAGCGCTTTGATGCGCTGGAAAGCCGCTTTCCCGGCGCTCCGGCCATCGCGTATGTCCAGCTTTTGATGGCCATGCAGGAAGGGAACTACCCGGAGGCCGAGGTGAAGGCACAAGCCTGCCTTGATGCGAATTTCCGCCCTTCCGACGTGCTGGCGATCCGCGCCGTGATGGCCTCGACCGGGAATCCCCCACAGCCCGAGAAGCAAAGGCGTCTGTTGCAGCAGGCCATTCTCGTGGACCCCATGAATCCCACGCCCTTCATCGAACTCGCCGGCCTGGAGCGGTTTCTCGGAGAGGATAGCAGGGCTGCGGCAAGCCTTGCCGCGGCCGGTCTCCGCTTCCATCCGACGGACTCCCAAGCGGTGGTCAAGATCCTTGAGGCTCTTGTCAGTGCTCCGGTTTCAGGGCCGGCGGAAGCCGTCGTGTCCGCGTCGGGCAGCCCGGAACGCGACTTTCGCGCTGCGCTGGGCGAATTCCGTGCCGGCCGACGCGAAAATGGAACGGCGATCCTCCGGGTTCTGGGGAGAACGTTGGACCCCGATCTGTTCCTCTACATCCTGAACGATCCGGCTTTTCGGCCGCATCTTGCAGGGAGCCAGATCGGGGCGCTGCTGGGCACGGCGCAACCGCCGCCGGTTGCCGGCCTCGCGCCGGCACCTCCGGAGGGGTTGTAAGTCGCTCTTCCCCAACGACTCCGCGAATGTGACGAAAACGTAACATCGCGCCACTGGATTTCGCTTTCCCGTTTTCCAATAGTCCGCCCGTCAGCAGCCAGTTGGTCATGCTTGTTCGGATGCCGTCTCTCCCTGCTGCCGCCAACCAAAAAACTCCAACAACCACCAAATTCACATGATCAAACCTAAAAAATTCGCAGCCCTCGTCTGCGCCGGGTTGATCGGAATCACTGCCGCCCAAAAGGCGGACGCCGCTTTTTCAGCAGGCGACCTGATTCTGAGCTTCCAAGCGACTAGCGGGGTTGGTTCGAATACCACCTACATCGTCAACCTCGGTGCCGGCACCATCTATCGGGATGCGACCTCCAACTCGCTAAACCTTATCAACATCGGTGTCGAACTCGACAGCATCTACGGCATTACCGCCGGCAGCTCCGACGCGTGGTATGAGCGCGCGGATCTCTACTGGAACATCGTCGGCGTTCGGGCAGGGGGCTACTCCGCTCCCAACCCCGGTGTCGTCAACGGTGACACACGTGCGACGATTTACGCGAGCCGTTCGCGGAGCGCTTTGTCAACGAACAGCTCTGCCTACTCGTTCGGAGCCTCGTCCTTGGACGTTCCCGCTGGCACCATCACGGGCTACAACGCGACAGCCGCGACGGCCCTTGCCAGCTCGAGCAACGCATCCATCCCGACATCCACGATCAACACGATCGAGGACTACACCACTCCCGGTGAACTCACCGTGAACAACTTCGGCTTGTTCTCGAATGATTTCAGCCAGGCGTTCGGAACCGGGGCCATCTTTGGCAGCTTCCAGGGTGCGCTCGATCTCCAGCGTCTCAATCGGAGCAACACAACGACCGGCGCCTTTGCAGGCAACGTGGTTGTTCCCGGTGTCGCGGCCGGAACAGGATCGAACGAAGGCACCTTCACGATCGATAGCCTCGGAAACGTCAGTTACTACAACGCCATCCCCGAGCCTAGCACCTACGCTCTCGTGGGCCTTGGCCTCGCCGCTGCCGGCATCGCCGTCCGCCGTCGTAAGCAGAAACTCAGCTAAAACCCTGTTGTTCAACTTCGATATCTAAAAATCCTTTATGAAACTTCTCAAAACTCTCTCTCTCACTGCCGCTCTTCTCGGTGCCGCCGGGGCTCTTAATGCCCAGACGGTGATCGACATTTCCGGTTCCACTGCGGGCCGCTCTGCAGTCCACAATGCCATCCTCTCGGTTCTCGCCAACGAGACCTACTCGTGGAACGGAAACAACTTCAACGCCGCTTCCAAAGCGATCTTTAAAGGAACGCTCGGTACAGGTGGTGCCGCTGTAACGATCCGCACGAGCTGGTCGGGGTCGGCCGCTGGCGTCCGCGACGTGGCTCAGAACAACGCCACTGTCTGGTTCCCGATCGCCAACTTCAACACGAACGGCAACAACAACATCAACGTCAACTTTGCCAACGCAGGCGTGAACACGGTGCAGGATGCGCCCGAGATCGCTTTCTCGGACGTCTTCCAGACGTCGACGATCTACCAGTCGCCTGTCCTCACGGACGAGACGGTCGGTGTGATTCCGTTCAAGTTCTACGCGAGCAAAGACGCTCCTGCAGCACTCACGAACGTAACCACTCAGCAGGCCAAACGGTTGTATGGTGTGGGTTACCTCAACCTCTCCTACCTGACCGGCAACTCCGCGAATGCGACGGAGTTTGTCTATGCAACCGGCCGCGATCCGGAGTCCGGAACCCGTATCACCACGATGGCGGAAATCGGTTTCGGCGTGTTCAATCCGGTGTTCCAGTATCAGCCGACCATCACGTC
>CAZSMN010000197.1:0-7372 GCA_964607615.1 uncultured Chthoniobacterales bacterium
ATCGCGTCTGTCGCTTCAAACTGCGACACGAGGCCCTTGGTTTCGATCATTCCGAGTGCTTGATTAGCCATGATATTTAAGAGGTGGAGGGTGAACTTAGGCTGCGAAGAACTTCAGGAGTTCCGGGGCCGGGCGGGCGATCACGTGGGATGCCACCAGATTGCCAACGCGGCTGGCCGCTTCGCGACCCGCTTCGACGGCCGCCTTGACGCTGCCGACATCGCCTTGGACGATGGTTGTGATCAGCGCTCCGCCGATGGGGACGGATTTGATCAGTTGCACATTCGCGGCTTTGATCATGGCATCGCTGGCTTCCACCAGGCCGACGTAGCCGCGCGTTTCGAGTAGTCCGATTGCTTCGCTCATTTGTTTATTTGGGTTTGACTAGGGTTGGGATTTGAAAAGTTCGACCTTGGTCGCGTGCTCAAGATCGCAGGCGTTCGCCTCATCGGTATCAATGTGGACCTCAAGCTTGAAGGAGGGATCGACGCGGACCAGAAGGTCGTCGAAACGCGTCGTGCAGCCTTTGGCCTGCACGCGGAGCGTGATGAGATCGAGGTGCTTGACCCCGTAAAATTTGGCATCCGCCGGCGACATGTGGACGTGGCGGGCGGCGCGGATGACGCCGTTTTTCATCTCGAGCATCCCCTTCGGCCCCATGATGTAAGCGCCCGGAGTTCCCTCAATGTCACCGGACATTTTCACCGGCACATCGATGCCGAGCTGGACGGCATCGGTGAAGGCCAGCTCGATCTGCGTTAGATTGCGGCACGGGCCGAGGATGCGGAGGTTCGGGATGATGCGCTTGCGCGGTCCGACCATGGTGACGGTCTGCTGCGAGGCGAACTGGCCCTCCTGATAGAGCCACTTGTGAACCGTCAGCTCGGCCCCTTTGCCGAAAAGAACCTCCAGGTTCTCCGGCGAGATGTGCATGTGACGTGCGGAGCTGTTAACGACCAGAACAGGTGCCGGGCCGGCTGGCACCGACTGCCCCAGCTGCCGGAAAAGCGTCTCGCGGACGAGCGTTTCGACGACGGAGCGACTTGGAGATGCAGAAGAGGACATCAGACCTTAGGGGAGAGAAATTAAATGACGGTTTCCAGTCATATAGAAACCCGAATAACCGTCAAGAGCTTTTTTGGTTTCCGGACCATGGAACCTTACAAAAAGTGCACGGGCAACTGGGAGCGGGAAACCCGGGAATCCGGCGGAAGCTGCGGGCTTGCCCGATCGAGGACACGGGAGGCTGGAATCTGTGTCGCAGCCACCTTCACAGCCGGAGCATCGGTCAGCAAACCATCGACGCCATCCCATGGCATAAGAAGAAAAGGAGCATGGCGGCCGATCTTCCCGCGATCGAGACAATAGACAACCCGGCGCGAGCGCTTGATAGCAACAAGTTGCTGCTGGACAATTACTTCCTGCGTGTTCCAAATCCCTTTCTCGTCCGCGCCCTCGGCCGAGAGAAAGGCGATATCAAAGCTCCAGAATTCCAAGCTCCGGCAGGCCGCCTCGCCCACAAGCGCTGACTGGCGATGCAGGAGCTGGCCCGCCAACTGGAAGACGCTCACCCCGGGTAACGCCGAAAGCAATTCCCCAACGGGAATGTTTGAGGTGACGATCGTGACAGGCGAAACAGGCTGCGCGTGGAAGGCCTCGGCCAAGGCAAAGATGGTTGTACCGGAATCGAGAAAATAGACCCCCCCGGGGATCATCCACCGCGCGGCGGCGCGCGCAATCACCGCCTTGCTGCGGGAGGCACCTTCCTGGCGTTCATTAAATGATGGGAACCGCTCATTAAACTCCGCCAAGGCCCCGCCTCGGGTGCGCTTGACCTTGTTCCGGCTCACGAGAGCCGCCAGATCACGGCGCGCGGTCGCCTCCGACACGCCGAGGCGACGGCAAAGCTCGCTCACCGGAAGGTAGCGGTGGCGGTCTATCAGCGCTGCCAACTTTTCGCGGCGCGCCTCGACGACGTGAAGGGGAACCCTCATCAGGGCGGTCAGGATGTGCACAATTTCACGCGTAATGCAACCTGCCGATCATATCCGGCGCAGGAAATCCGGCCCTGTAGAATGCCGGAACGATGCTTTTTCCCTTGCGGGATACCGCGGCCTCGCTAAATCGAAGGAGTGGTATCTCCCCGTCTCATTGCTCTCGCTGCCGCCCTGCTGCCTTTGACGGCATTCTCGGAGAACCCGCTCCTGCGCGGCGACACGCTTCGGGAGATGACCGTGACGAGCATGAACGACGGGATCCCGTCGGGATGGTGCGGACGGGCGATGCACTCCCTCCTAACGAAATCCGGCCTCGGCAAAGGGCTCAAGGGAGGAAATGGTCAGGATTGGGAAAAAATCCTATCCGACGCGGGATGGAAGCCGGTTCGCGCCATCTCGCCCCGCCACGCGCCGCTTGGAAGCGTTCTGGTTTACACGAGCGACCGGCGTCTCGGAAAAATTCCCCGCGGGACTCCTGGGTCTTACTATGGCCACGTGGAAATGGTTGCGCTTTCTCCCTCCGGCGGCCGCATGTATGTGGCCGACATGCCACGCGTTGCACCCGGAGGTTCGGTCCCGGATAATTTCACCGGCCGCGCATGGGTCCCTCCTGGCACGCTCCTCTCGGTCCAGGCCCCAATCTCGCTTCAGGTCGAAACTCTGATGTCCGAGCGCCTCAAGATGGCCCTCGACTACTTCCAGAGCCGTAATGACCGCGTCTCTGTCGACCTTCCCGATCCCGGACTCAGCCTGCGGTAGCTCGCCGTTAGCACAAAGCCCGCCAACCGTCCCCTCGATAGAGCAACGGTTTGCCTCTGTCAGTTCTCGATCAAACCTACCATCGCACCATGAACGACCGACTGAAACTCCTCGCGAAGGATCTCACCAAAGAATTTCCCCGCAGTCCGCGGGAAACCCTCGCCGGCTACGTCATTGCTGCGCGGGCCGTGGACAAATGCCGCGCCGTGCTTGCAGGGACCGGCGGCGAATACCACTCCGGCTGCCCGATCGATGCTCTGTTTCTGGACTTCGCTGGCATACCTTACGAAGCGTTCCGCGAGTTCGTCGCGACTGGTGTAACCGATGCCGAGATCGCCGCATGGATTGAAAAAACCGCCACGCCGCGACCGCGAATCGAAATCATCCGCTGGAACAACGACCTCCGCGGAAAGCGCCTTAGCGAGATGCCGGACGGGATCCAGGAATACATGGAGGACTACATTCCCCAAAATGTCCCGCGCAACCGTCCAGTCTATGTCTTCTTCGACGTTTACGACCTCGAAGAACAACGCATCTGAGAGGCTGAAGAAATGGTGCGCGATACAGGGTTCGAACCTGTGACCCCTACCGTGTCAAGGTAGCGATTTCCCTTATTCAAACGGACTGTAGATCCTGATGAATACAGGGCTTTTACCATTTATTTATCAGTATTCGAGGGCTGTCAGTTTTTCAGCTTTCCAAGAGGGAAAGCACTTGAGTTTAGCACACTTTATTTAGCACACTGTCACCCATGGCGAGGCCGAGCAAAAATGAGATCGCTCCAGGCGTCTTTCCCCGGGGAAAGGTCTATTGGTTGCGATACACTCCCCCTGATGGTGGGGAGCAGGTTCGCATGTCGCTCGGGACGAAGGATCCCGTTGAAGCGGTCAGGCTGGCAAAGGAACTGCGTGGAAAAACACTCCCGGGCAGGTCAAAACAGCCGCGCTGGGATCGCGCTCTCTCCCGGTATCTCAAGGAGGGGCTCAAATCCAAAAAATTTCGAAAGAATACAGCCGATGTGATCGGCTACGCCAGCAAGGCGTTTACTCGATGGAGCGGTGTGACTTCTCCAGACGAAGTCACCAGCAAACTGCTGCAGGATTTTTATGACCTGCATTCCGGTTACTCCGAGGTGAAGCCGACAGGAGCGAGAAAAGAAGCTGATACAGACTCAAAAAAAATCGCCAAAGCCCCGAAGTTCATCAACGTGGCAACAGCTCAGGGCTACTGCTCTAAATTGGCAACCTTCCTGCGTAGCCAAGGGCTCACAATCAAAATCGACTTTCGCGAACTTAAACCAGAGTCACGGGATATTGTTGTCGCTCCCGATGTGATCGAGAAGCTGATTCGCGAGTGCCCTCGGGCGGATCTGAAATTCGTTCAGTATGCAGGATTTCACGCGGGGCTGCGCAAGGAGGAGATCATCATGTCGCGCCCACAGTGGTTCCGATTGGACTTGGGGCATGTGGCTGTCCCAAAAATCCAAGAAGTGGACGGTCGTTTTTGGGAAGTGAAATCTAGCCGGCCTCGGAAGGTCCCCCTCACTCCGGAATTCAAGCAGTTTCTGGAAAACGAATTTGGAGACTGGCAGAAGCAGACCTACATGCTGCATCCCGAGGCCAAGGGAAAACGTTACCGCTGGGATTTTAAAGCGCCCTTTAATCATCACATGAAACTGCACGGTCTCTGGAAACCCGGCGGCAAGCAGAACGTAACGCCACACACGATGCGGCACACCTACATCACACGACTCGCAGACCAGGGCTACTCGGCGGCACAGATTGCAGCATGGTCAGGAGATCGCATCAAAACGATTGAAACAAACTACCTTCACACAGCCGCTCCGGATGGGGCCGTCGACAACCTCTACTCCAAGCGCAAGGCGCTCTCGCTCGAAGAGATCGCCGAGGCGATTAAGAATGTGAAAGATCAAATCGGAGAGCAAACGACCTCTGCCATGGAGCAACTCATCGAGCAGGCACTTGCACGAAAAGCAACTGCGCCCGCCGTCGAGGATCAACTGGAATGGAGCGCGGAGGCTCCCAAAAACCACGTTCGACTTTATTCGGTTGAGGATACGCTTTCGCAATTCGAGGCCTTTCAACTCCTCTTCGACCATGGTGATGAGCCCTCAAACACGATCACCTACGAGGACTGGGACGAGGGAAAACTGTCCACCAAAAGGGCGCGTCTTGGGGTCTTGAAATCCCACGGGTGGATCAAAAGCGAGGACTCTCGCTAGCGGCGCTGAGATTGTCTTTTTGCACTACCGATGCCACATTGCGTCGCATTATGGAAACAACGCCTCGTTTTTTAACTGTGCCTAGAGGTCACTTTTTCCTGCTCGGACCACGTGGCACAGGGAAAACTTGGTGGACCCGGGTTCAATTCCCAAATGCTCTGCGCGTGGATTTACTCGATCCCGGAACGCTGCGTGAGATGGCGGCAAGGCCTGAACGCTTGCGGGAACGATTGGCTGGAGAGAAGGGCGTCGAGGTGATGGTGATCGACGAAGTGCAGAAACTGCCGGAGTTGCTCGAAGTCGTGCATGGATTAATTGAGGACAAATGCGGAGTTCGCTTTGTCCTGACGGGTTCCAGCGCGAGAAAGCTCCGCCGGGGCGGGGTGAATTTACTCGGTGGGCGAGCCGCATCAAAAGCAATGCACCCTTTTCTCGCGGCGGAGTTGGGAGATGAATTTGACCTCGTGGAGGCGTTGAGGTTCGGAATGCTTCCAGTGGTCCGAGGAGCGAAAGACCCGGGCGAAGTCCTTCGAGGCTATAATGGGCTTTATGTCCGTGAGGAGGTTCAGGCAGAAGGCCTCGTTCGCAATGTGGGCGCATTTGCCCGGTTCCTGGAAGGCATCAGTTTCTCACAGGGGTCGGTTTTAAATCTGGCGAACGTCGCCCGCGAGTGCCAGGTGAACCGGAAGACCGTCGAGGGATATCTGGAAATTCTTGAGGACCTCCTCTTGTCGTTCCGTGTTCCGGTCTTCATTCGGCGGGCCAAACGCGCTATGGCCGCCCATCCGAAATTCTTCTTTTTCGATGTCGGCGTCTTTCGATCCAACCGTCCGGTCGGTCCTCTGGACTCACAAGCCGAAATCGATGGTGCAGCTTTGGAGGGACTCGTCGCTCAGCATCTGAAGGCATGGTGCGACTATAGCAACGGCGACCATCAGCTTTACTACTGGCAGACTCGAAACCAAGTGGAGGTGGATTTTGTTGTCTATGGTGCCAGCGGTCTTTTTGCCGTTGAGGTGAAAAATGCAGACCGTGTCCGTTCTGAGGATCTGCGCGGTTTGAGGAGCTTCGGGGAAGATTATCCGGAAAGTCACCGCATCCTTCTCTATCGTGGCACCGAGCGTTTTCTGCGCGATGGCGTGTTGGCGATTCCAGCCGCAGAGTTTCTGCAGGCCCTTCAACCCAACTGCTTTCCCGAGTAAGCGATCGACACTGTCACATAGAAAATCAGTCGCTGGAGAGAGAGCCGGATCCGGCCGGGCGGCAGGCACGCATTACCCCGTATCTGCGGATTTCCCTGTTTCGTCAAGGGAGGTCAAAGAAAATTTCGAGAAAAAGAAAAGAGGCGCCACGCTATGTGCATAAACCATTTTCGTAGAACCATATAAATACTTTTTTGCTTTAAGCTACAGCCCTTTGTCTTTATTCAGAAAAGGAGGAGAGAATGGTGATGGAAACGAACCATCATCTCCCTGCTGAAAATGCGCCTGCAACGGCAAAGGAAAACGAAAACCTCCTTGCCGCAATCAATATGATCCCACCGGAAGAGTTCGACGAACCACTCTCTCCCTCCGAGATCGAAATGCCATCTGGTT
This sequence comes from uncultured Chthoniobacterales bacterium, assembly GCA_964607615.1. GTDB lineage: Bacteria > Verrucomicrobiota > Verrucomicrobiia > Chthoniobacterales > Terrimicrobiaceae > CAZSMN01. The sequence goes on from CAZSMN010000197.1 coordinate 6,594, forward strand.
CGCCAGTGATTCACCAAGGAACAAACTTCAGCAAGATGTCCAAGTTCTATGGACAGGCCGTCCACAACAATCCTGCTGACGAGGAATAGGGTGGACCCCATTTTCAAACCAGCCGGAGCTAAAAATAAGCTATGGGATACAGTGGTGAGTTGGACTCTATATGTTGGTAGTGGAGGCATCAACCTCCGAAGGGAAGGGATCCACGATTTTTGCTTTGGAGCGCAAGGCCCGGCTGGCGTCGGAGCGTGGCGCAGAGGCCTGCACAGGCCTGTAGCGGAGGAGCAAAAACGTATGCCGGAAAGACCCCGTCTTTCTCGCTGGCCTTTCCGCACGCCTCGTCCACGACGTTATGCAAGTCCTCTTCGCCCTTAACGAAACCTACGTCCCCGGCGACGGCGCCAACCTCGTTTGCGCTGAGAAATTCGCCATCCGCCCGCCCGAACTGGCCTCACGCGTCAACGCCATCCTCTACCCCACCCCCGGAGACGACACCCCCGCCCTGCTGCCGCAGCCCTGATCCCCATGCCCTTGTCCACCAGCACCGCCGCCGGCCACCGTCCTCGGCACCCAGCTCTTCATCAACCGCGAGGACACCCCCGACCAAGTCCGCGGTTGCCAACGTCTTGTTTTCGTACAGATAGGATTTTGTCCATGGTTAGACCGCCCGGAATGCCCGGACTGTCGATCCCCGGGCCCTATGTCTGGCGGAATCCTGGCGGGCATCCTAGTCTCCTGTCAGCCAAGTGCTTTGCATAAGTTGGCTGTTCTCCTGAGGATAC
>CAZSMN010000198.1:0-7332 GCA_964607615.1 uncultured Chthoniobacterales bacterium
CCTTTTTTGAGGTTCGCGACCTCCCGCTTGGCGTGCAACCACTGTCTTCCCATAGATTGTAAAAGTTAGCTTCCCCGCACCCGCGCAAGCAAATCCAATAATTGTTCTCCTGCGCGGTTTGCCTCCGGCTGGCTAGTGAGATTCGGCTTTCGCATTCCCGGGCAGCCACGCGAAGGGTTTCTGTAGGGCGAAAGATTTGGCGGTATTGCCGGAGTGAACGATGCCGCCGGCGATCTCAAGACGCTGGACCGGGGCTTTCTCGGTGAAGTCGAGGTCGTCCAGATCGACCCAGAACGTGTTGGGCATGGTCGCGGAGTCGAAGTAGTAGACGCGGTTCTTGTGGTCCGCCGCCGTCCGCCAGATCGTGGAGGCGATATTCGGCGCCGAAGGGGTGGTAATGCCCAATGGCACGCTCACGCTCCGCATGATGCTCAGCACGCTCGCCACGGCCTGCACGTTGAAGGATTTTCCGGGGACCGCCGTGATGTAGGCGGGGTCCGTCTTTTTCGGCACGGCATCAACAAAAAACGAGGCGCGCGCGAAGCGGTCAGAGGCGCGGTTGGTGCCAGGCAGAAAGACGGTGCCGCCGATGCTCTGCCAGTAGGTGTTCAAGGCCAGCTGCTGGGAGTAGACCGGGGAGTTGGTCATCACCGTATACTCCGGGCCGTGATGGATCACGAGCTTGCCGTCCACGTATTCAAAAACCGCCGAGTCGCCGGTCGGATCCGAAATCGCGAGGTGGCCCTGAGCGGGAACGCCATTTGGCATCATCGGGGCGATGATACGGAAGGGTTCCTTCGACAGCGCCTCGACCGCCTCGGCGACCGTCTGGAAATTATCCAGGACATATTGCGCCCAGAGGCTGATGCACAGCGTCGGGCGTCCTCCGGCGGACCCGTAGTTCGACTCGGCAAGATAGAGCACGTTGGCGACGAGCCCCTTTTCGTTCATGCCATCGACCGTCGCGACCTCGTAGATGGCGGCCATCACGCTGCCGTATTTCGACGTCCACGTAATCGAGTCGGGGCCGGCGGTTCCATTGCGCTCCATGCCGCGCGGGAAAAGCCAGAGATTCGTGCCCATGTCCTCCGACCAATCCATGGACCGGCCGGTCAGGACCGTTTTGTCCTCCCCGGTGTAAAGAACGCGCGTGCAGGCTTGCGCGTTTGGGGTGGTGAAGTTCAGAAGGGCGAGGAATCCGACGACCGGGAGGAAGGTGCGTTTCACAAGACCGACTCGACTCCTCGCCGGTCAGGCTGTCAAGCTCCCTTCCTGTCGTAGGGAACCCGCTAACGGCGCGAGTGGAGGGAGCCGTAGGGCTGGAGTTCGGTCCGGAGGCGGGTGAAGAGGGATTTGCCCTCGTGGAGGTTCCAGCCGTCGAGGACCCGGTAGATGACGAGTTTCACGAAATCGAGAACGAACATCCACACGATGTTGTAAACCCAGACCCAGCCGATGATCGACCACGGGAGCGCCGGTACTATGGTACCTACGCCAAAGCCGCAGAGGAGGACGGCGACGAGCTGCGTGCCGACGACCGCCCCGAAAAGACGCCCATCGGGGTAGGGGGATTTCCAGAACGGTCCGACCGAGCGCGTGAGGAAAAGCAGGAGATGCCCTCCCGCGACGAGCTGCAGGAACATCATGGTCTGGATGTGAGAACTGTCGAGCAGGTAGACATTCTTGCCGAGGAACAGGAGAAGGAAGCTTTCCACAACGGAGGCGATGCCGAGGATCGACGAGATGAGAAACACGCGCGGCATGTCCCATTTCACCGGCTTGGGCGCTGCCTTCGCGTTGTCGTAGGCGATCGTCATGATCGGCAGGTCATCGAGCAGGGCTAGCGCGATGATCATGACGGCCGTGAGGGGAAAGAAGTCGTAGCAGACGACGGAGGTCACGACAAAAAACATGATGGCGATCGTCATGGCCACGCGGTAGAGCATGTAGCTCATCATGCGTTCGAAGATGCGCCTTGCCTCTTTGATGCCATCGATGATGACCGAGAGCCCGGGCGCGGTGAGGATGAGCGATGCGGCGGCCCGGGCGGCATCGGTTGCACCGGAGACGGCGATGCCGACATCGGCCTGCTTGAGCGCGGGCGCGTCGTTCACGCCATCGCCTGTCATTCCCACGATGTGGCCGGCTTCTTGAAGGGCCTTCACGATGCCGTATTTGTGCTCGGGGAAAACCCGGGCGAAGCCGTCGGCCTTCACGATCTTCTGCTCGGCGCCGGCCGGGAGCTGGCCGTCGGTGGAATCCGCAGAGAAGAGGTCGGTGGCGAGTTGGATGTTCGCGCCCATGCCGAGCTGGCTGGAGATCGTACGGGCGATGGCGACATCATCACCGGTGACCATTTTTACGACGACCCCGAGCTCGCGCGCTTCGGCAATCGTCTGTTGCGAGTCGGTGCGCGGCGGGTCCATCAGCGGGAGGATGCCGAGAAATTCCCAGGGTCCGTCGCCATTTGACCGGGCGGAGGCGAGGGCGCGCATGCCTTGCTTTGCGAGCGTGTCAACCTGGGCCTCGACGGTGTGCCGCATCGCATCGTCCGGATGGCAGAGTGCAAGAATAACGGCAGGCATGCCCTTGGTGGCGCGGAAGGTGACGCCGCCCGGGTCGGTCACCGTGGCTTCGGTGCGTTTGCTGACAGGATCGAAGGGAACGAAGGCGGTCTGGCGGTAGGATGCGAGAACAGAGGGATCCCGCAGGCCGGCGATAACGGCGAGGTCGATGAGGTCGTTGTCCTCAGCCTTGGAGGCGAGGGCTCCCGCCAGAATCACATCCGCGGCCGTGGCTTTGCCCCAGGGCAGGACGTCGCCGAGCGTGAGTTTGTTCTGAGTTAGCGTTCCGGTTTTGTCCGAGCAGAGAATGTCGATGCCGGCCAGTTCCTCGATGGACTCCAGCCGCGAGACGATCGCTTTTTTCGCCGCGAGCATCTTGGCGCCCAGCGCCATGGTGACCGAGAGCACGGCCGGTGTGGTGAACGGGACGGCGGCGACGAGGAGCACGAGAACATACTCGGCGAGGCGGAAGAGGTCGGGTCGGTTGAAATGTCCGCGCATGCCCGCGAGACGATCGATGACGAGAACGGCGGCCAGCGCGATCGTGAGGACGATGAGGAAATTTCCGATTCCGACGACCGCTTGCTGGAAGTGGGATTTGGCGCCGGCACCGGCGACAAGCTTGGCGGTGCGGCCGAAGAACGTGTTGGTGCCGGTGGACGTGATGAGTGCCACGGCCTCGCCTTTTTTGACGATCGATCCCGAATAGATGACATCGCCACGGGTTTTGGAGACGGCGAGCGATTCCCCGGTGAGGGCTGCCTGATCCACGTCGATGAAGCTGTCCTCGAGGAGCGTGCCGTCTCCAGGCACGACGTCGCCGAGCCGCACGCGGATCACATCGCCCGGGACGAGGCCACTCGCTGCGACTTCACCCCAGACTCCGTCGCGCAGGGCCTTGGCGGTGAGGGCTAGGGAATTCTTCAGCGTGGCGAGCGCATTCGAGGCGGCATTTTCTTCCCAGAAGCCAAGAACACCGTTGAAGACCAGCATGAAAACAATGATCGAAAAATCGACCCAGTCGCCGATGAGAAAAGCCATCACCGCCGGAGCTTCGACCATCCAGGGAAGCGGTCCCCAGAAGTAGCCGAGGAAAACTTTCAGCTGGCTCTTCTTCTCTTCCGCAATGGCGTTCGGGCCGTATTTTTCCAGTCCCGATTCGACCTCAGCGGCCGAAAGGCCGCGCGCGGGATCAACGTGGAATTCTGCCAGAAGTTCGTCGGGGGATTTTGCAGGAGCGGCTTGAGTGCTCATAGAAAACAGGGGGGGTGTTTTCCAGAGTGTCCCCCTCGCGTCCCGAAGCGGCGACAAAATGTGCGGAGACCCGTGATTCCGATCAAGCTTCGAGCTGTGGAACGCGCTGGTGGAGACAATGGAGTTCGGCGCATTCCGGTGGGCACACTTGACTCGATTAATGTGTTGCCATATCGGGTATGGCATGAAGATGACCATGCACATCGACGAAGAATTGCTCGACAGAGTGATGGTCTCCCACGGTTGCGCGAGCAAGACGGAGGCGGTTGATATGGCATTACGGGAGATGGTGAGAAAGGCGGATTTCCGAGCCATGGTTGCCGCGGGAAGCCCGTTTTCTGCCGAGGAACTGAAGGCATCGGTCGAGCCGGCCTACGACATTTTTACCCTGCGGGCAGCGGAGCCCGCCGCGGGTGACAAAGCCCGGGCCAGCCATGCCAAACGGAAGCGTTCTCGTTGATAGTAATATCTTTATCGGTTTGCTCCGTCGAGGAGTGGATCCGGTGACCGAACTGGGAGCCTGGGCCGGTGCGGCCGATCTGGCTACCTGTGGCATGGTGCGATTGGAGGTCGAGCGCGGATTACGGCCCGGCCGGGTAAGGACCCGTATGGCCGGATTTTTTGCAGTTCTCGTGATGATCCCTACGACCGATCCGGTATGGGCACGCGCCACCGGGATCGCGTGGAGTCTCGGGCGCCGCGGCGTGATCCTGCCCGCTCAGGATTGCGTTATCGCGGCCTGTGCGCTGACGGTGGGGGCTGCGCTACTGACGGATGATCGACATTTCGACGGGATTCCGGGCCTTGAACTGCTAGCGCCCGAAAAAGAGTTGGACGGCTGGTAAGACCGACACCTTGCTCAAGCACCTGCGCCACATGCTGCGGCCCTACTGGAGCTTTTTCTCGAGGATCTCGCCTGCGATGGCGGGGTTGGCTTTGCCCTTGGAGAGCTTCATGACCTGGCCCTTCAAGAAATTGATGACGGAGGTTTTGCCGGCCTTGTATTCGGCGACGGGGCCGGGATTGGCGGCGATGACCTCGTCGGCGAGGGCTTCGATGGCGCCGGTGTCGCTCTCCTGCTTGAGGCCTTTCTCCTCCACGATGGCGGCGGCGGCTTTGCCGGTGGCGAACATCTCGGCGAAGACCTCCTTGCCCTGCTTCGAGTTGATCGCTCCGGAGTCGATGAGGTTGACGAGCTCGTCGAGAGCTTCGGGCGCGACCGGGCAGTCGGTGATGCGGCGGGACGAAGCGGAGAGGGAGCTCTGGAGGTCGTTCAGGATCCAGTTGGCGACATTCTTCGGCTTCTTTGCGCCTTTGGCCGCCGTTTCAAAATACGCGGCAAGGTCGAGGTCGTTGGCGAGGACGGCGGCATCGTAATCGCTCACGCCGTAGCTCGAAACAAAGCGGGCCCGTTTGTCCCATGGAAGCTCGGGCTGACGTTCGCGGGCGGCGGCGACGAGGGACTCGGTGCGCACCGGCAAGAGGTCAGGATCGGGGAAATAGCGGTAGTCGTGCGCGCTTTCCTTGATGCGCATGAGCGTGGTTTCGCCGCGGACGTCGTCCCAGCGGCGGGTCTCCTGCTGGAGCGTGCCGCCGTTACGGAGGAACTCGATCTGGCGCGGGATCTCGTAGGCGAGGCTGCGGCGGACACCCGAGATCGAGTTGAGGTTTTTCAGCTCGATCTTCGTTCCGTAGGTGTCCGTGCCGACCGGCCGGACCGAGACGTTCACGTCGCAGCGCAGCTGGCCTTTCTCCATGTCGGCATCGCTGACGCCGCCGTAGACCATAAGCTGCTGGAGGACGGTGAGGTAGGCGAAGGCTTCCTCCGGCGAGCTGATGTCGGGCTCGCTGACAATCTCGAGCAGGGGCGTGCCGGCGCGGTTGAAATCGATGCCGGTGGCGGTTTCCATGTGGAAGCTCTTTGCCACGTCTTCCTCCAGGTGGATGCGCACGAGGCGGATCATTTTATCCTTCGTCTCGATCGTCTTCTGCGCGTCCTTCGGATAGGCCAGATCGTGCAGGGGGACGGCGCCGCCGATGCAGAACGGCATGTCGTACTGGCTGATCTGGTAGTTTTTCGGCATGTCCGGATAGAAGTAGTTCTTCCGGTCGAATTTGCAGACAGGGTCGATGCGGCAGCCGAGCATGAGGCCGGCGAGCGCCGTCAGGCGGAGAGCCTCCTCGTTCATCACCGGGAGCGCGCCCGGCATGCCCATGCAGACCGGGCAGACGTTCGTGTTCGGCTCCGCGCCATACTCGACCGCGCACGAGCAAAACATTTTGCTGCGCGTCTTGAGCTGGACGTGAACTTCGAGGCCGATGGTGGCGATGTAATCAGTCATGGTTTCTTCGGTGCGGGCGTTGGGGAAGATTGGGCGGGAGGAAGCGCGTAATCGAGCGCTTTTTGAAGGTCAATGCTCATCAGAATATGGGCCACCTCGGGGTCGGCGGCGGCGGCGGCGAGGCGGGGATTCTGAAGAAGGGCAAAAAAGTCCCGCCGCTCGGCGGCTTCCAATACCGCCGGATCGTTGAGGAGGTTGGTGATTTTGGGGTTTTGAAGTGCGGATTGGATGCCCGGCGCGTCGAGGAAACGCATCAGCGCATCGGGGTCCGAGGCGAGCTTTCCGGCCCTCGCGATGGTGTCGTAGACATTGGTTGGCACGACGTCGACCGAAGCCACGACTTCGCCCGCCGGCCCGAGTTCGAGCGATTCCTTCATTTTCAGAAGGCTCCGGGTGACGGGCGGCAGGTTGGCGGCCGGTTGGCCGGCGACGGCGGACTCGGCGATGGCTCCGAAGGCCCGGATGATCGTGATGCCCCCCCACAGGATCGCCAGGGCGGTCAACAACCCGAAAAATGCTCCGCCGGCACCATAGAAAAACCGGATAATGCCGGACGATTGCTGGCCGGTCCGCTTGAAGAGGATGGCGCCGATCACAAGCGCGACGACAAGGATCGAAAGCGTCAGGACCGATCCGATCAGCAGGCCGATGAGAAATCCGTAGGCCGGGAAAACTTTTCCGATGAGGGTGCCCGCGAACTGGCCGATGCCGAACCCGGCGATCCCGGAAAAAACAAAGGCGACGAAATGGACCGCACTCCGCACGACGCCGCGCCGCCATCCGGCCCAGAGCTCCCAGAGCAGGAAAAGCGCGGCTGCAGCGAAAAGGACGGCCTGCCAGGCAGGGGAAGCAAGCGTCGAGGACATGGCGTCGTCAGCGCGGAAGCGCGTCGAGCGCCCGCTGGCGGAGGTAGTGGTCGCAGAGGATGAGCCATGTCATCGACTCGACCATCGGTACCGCGCGCTGGACCACGCAGGGATCGTGACGTCCGCGGGCGGCGAGGGTGGATTCCTCCCCTTCAATCGTCACGGTGGCCTGTGGTTTTGCAATGGTGGCGGTTGGTTTGAAGGCGATACGGAAGACGATCGGCTCCCCGTTGCTGATACCGCCCTGCACGCCGCCTGAGCGGTTGGTGGCGGTGCGCACACGGTCGCCACGGATTTCGTAGGCGT
>CAZSMN010000199.1:0-7303 GCA_964607615.1 uncultured Chthoniobacterales bacterium
TCAACCAGCGTCCGAACAAGGAAGTCGCCCGCATCGACCTCTCGAAGGATGACGTGGTGACCGACAAGGAGGATCAGCACAAGGTCGTCTTCCGCATCAATCAGCTCCCGCCCTCCGACAAGCTTAATCGCGCCAACATCCGTGGCGTTTTCTTCGACATCAAGACGCTCAACCTCGTGCCGGAGGATCCGAACGCTTCGATCACCGTCGCAATCCAGAGCCCGGCGGATTACTGGATGGTCATTGGCACCGTGCCGCTTGCCGGCAATACGGACTGGAAGCGCCACGAGCTGAACTTCACCAACCCGAAATACATCAGCGCCATCGCGTCGGGCTACAACATCTGGTTCGTCCTGAACTCCAGCAAGCCGGTCGACGGCACCATCCTGCTCGACAAGATCGGCTTCATGGTGCGGTAGGGGAAACGGGACGTTCCGCTGCCGGTTGTAAGCCGGTCGTTTGGGGCCTTGGGAACACGGAGGGGAATTTTTCACGGGGAAAGCTTTCCGAGGCCCTCGACGAATCCGATGAGGCCAGTGCCGCAAAAACGCACAAGATTGTCGCTTTCCCACATAGTCCTGAGGGGGTGTCAGGCCTAGTCTTCCCGAACGCTCATTCGGTTTTTCCCCCGCAAGATGTTCCGGCTTCGTCTCCTTTTTTCCTTTCTCGTCTTTGGTTCACGCGCGGACGGGGCGCTCGCCGTGGAAAGTCCGGATGGTGGCGTGGTGGCGACGTTGAGGCGGTTTGCCACCCGAAAGCTCTTGAATCTTGCCGCGCTCATCGCGTGCTTCGCTCCTCCGATTCTCCGGGCACAGGCACCGAAACCCAACATCATTTTTGTGCTTGTGGACGACATGGGCTGGGGTGACCTCGGAGTATTCTTTCAAAACGAGCGGGCCGGCACCCGGAAGATCACTACCCCGAAACTGGACGCCTTTGCGAATCAAGGAATGGAGCTGCGCCGCCACTATTGCCCGGCTCCGGTCTGTGCTCCATCCCGCGCCTCGTTGATGCTGGGTGTGCACCAGGGCCACGCGAACATCCGCAATATCGACTTTGACAGAACGCTTGAAGACAACCACACCCTCGGCACCGTGATGCGCGGGGCGGGCTACGCCACCGCCTGCATAGGCAAATGGGGACTGCAGGGTCCTGGTGAGCCCGCCGCCCAGCCCAGTCGACCAGGACTCCGTGGATTCGACTATTTCTTCGGCTTCATCTCCCACAAAGCAGCTCACTACCATTATCCCGAACAGTTCGGCGCAGCGATTGATAACCAGGGGCAACCGCTCGCTTTTTTGGATAACACCACCACCATCAACAGCCAGCTTGAAAAGTGCTACTCGACCGACCTCATCACTGCCCGTGCGAAAAAATGGATGATTGATCACGAGAGGACAAGTCCATCGCAGCCGTTTTTCCTCTTTCTCACCTACACCGCGCCTCACGCCCGGCTGGACGTTCCCACCCAAGCCTATCCTGCCGGTGGCGGCATTTCCGGCGGCCTACAATGGATTGGCACCCCCGGCAGGATGATCAATACCGCCTCAGGCACCATCAACTCGTGGATTCACCCTGACTACGCCACCGCTGCAGGCTGGACCGATGCCGCAAAGCGTTATGCCACCATGATCCGCCGCATAGATGATGCCATCGGTGATCTGCTCGCCACGGTTTCAGACCTCGGCATCGACAACAATACGCTCATCGTCTTCTCCTCTGACAACGGCCCGACGAACGAGGCCGGCGATGGCGGTTCTTACATCTATGACCCCCGCTTTTTTGATTCCTATGGTCCGTTTGAGGGAATCAAACGTGACATCTATGAAGGTGGACTGCGCGTGCCTGCGCTTGTCCGCTGGCCGGGCAAGGTCCGCGCTGGATCCCTCAGCCAGACGCCCGCCCAGTTTCACGACTGGATGCCCACGTTTGCCCAGCTCGCGGGTGTTCCACAGCCCGCGCGCGCTGATGGTGTCTCCCTCGTGCCGCTGCTCAGTGGCACTGGCCGCCAGAATCCATCCAAGGTCTACACCGAGTTTTTCTACGCGGGTGGCGCGCCGAGAACGCCGGACTACACCCAGTTTCCGAATCACCGAGATAAGAAGCGCCACCAGATGCAGGCCCTCTATCTGGACGGCTACAAGGGCGTCCGAACGGATCTCTCCTCCCACGCCACCGACTTCCGCATCTACGATACGCTCAACGATCCGGCCGAGGGCACTGATCTCGCTGGAAAGCCGGGAGTGCCCACTCAGCAGCAGTTCAAGGACAGGGTGTTACAAATGCGCCGGGCCAGTGCGAGCAATCCGCGCCCGTACGATGATGAGCAAATCCCGTCCGTCACTCCGCCCTCCGTCGTTGATGGCCTGAACTATCACGCCTACGAGATGGCCGCGCCCTGGGTGCCCGACTGGACCGCCCACCCGAGCGTCGCCAGCGGTCTCATTGCCACTCCGGATCCGTCGGTCAGGACCCGCGTAAACGATGTCGGCCTGCATTTTTCAGGGTATCTCAAGGTCCCCGCCGATGGCACCTACACATTCTATCTCACCACAGATACCGGTGCTTTCGTGCGCATCCACGATGCGCAATTGATCGACGCGGATTTCGGCTACACCGCTGGCACCGAGAAATCTTCGGGCCCCATTCCGCTCAAGGCAGGCTATCATCCCATCAGGATCGACTACCGCCACGCCAACGCCGCCAGCTACACGATCAACCTTCAGTGGCAGGGCCCTGGTATCGAGAAACAAGCCATCCCGGCCACATCCTGGTTCTCCACAAAAGCATCGCCTGAATAGAAAATACGCTCCAGAGGCCCGCTTCCGCTGGTGCGCACACGCAATGACTCAGACTGCACTGTTCCTCATCCCGGATGGTGTAGCACCCCTGTCATCGGTTCATGTCAGGCACGATTCTGCTCGACAAGATCGGCTTCATGGTGCGGTAGGACAAAGCCTGCCGCTGCCGGTTACAGGCCGGTCGTTTCGAGCTTGAGAATGTTGGCGTCCTTGAAGGCGAGGCGGCCGGGCATTTTCACATGCAGGCCGTCTTCCTTCAGCGACCATCCGATCTTTTCGTCGGAGCCGATGAGCGAGACGTCGGTGATTTTCCCGGCGAAGAGTTTCTCCGCGGGGCTCAGGGATTTGACGAGCACTTCTTTGCCTGCCGGATCTCCGAAGACGCTGACGTAGAGCACCCGGCCCGCTTTGTCCGTCGTGAAGCGCAGGACGTCCGGCCCCCACGCCGGTGAGGATTGGATCCGCTCCTTGAAGTGGCCTCCCTCGGTCTTTCCGCCTTCGCCGTAAACCTTCCACGGCCGCGAGCCGTAGATGGCCTCGCCGTTGGCGGCGACCCATGCGCCGAATTCTTCCATCACGGCCGCCTGGTCCTCCGGGATCGTCCCGTCGGCGCGGAAGGCAATGTTGAGCAGCAGGACGCCGCGCTTGCTGATCACGTCGAGGAGAAGTTCTTTCAGGCTCCGCGCATCGTGCCGCATCGCGCTGCTGCCGTCGGCGTTCGGTTTGAGAAACCAGTCCTCCGCGAGCGTGGTATCGCTCTGCCAGTAGTCCGGCATCATGTCCTCGGCGACGCCTTTTTCGTAATCCAGGAGCGTTCCCTGCTCGGGGTGCTTGACGGTAACGATTGCCTCGATCGCGCCGCTACGCTGGCGGCTCTCGTTGTAGAGCAGAGCGCACGCTGGCTTCATGGCATCGGGCACATTGGCGTCGTCAAAGTAAACGAGGTCCGGTCGGTAGTTTCCGAAAAGCTCAAGGTGGCGCTGCGTAACCTCTTTTTCGAAGTCCGGATAGTTCGATGCGTAGAGTTGCTGGGGATCGAGACCTTCCCACCACTTTCCCTTGCCGTCGGCTTTGGTGAGGTGGCCGTCGTAGGGGACGTCCTTCTTCGGGCCCTCGGAGTCCGAACCGAACGCAGGCTTCATCCAGCTCTTCGCCCGCGAGACATGGACGGTCGCCGCCCACGGCAGGCCGTTCTTCTTTGCGGCTTCGGCGAACTCGCCCACGAGATCGCGCATCGGGCCCACCTTCGTCGTGTTCCATCCATGTATGGTGCTCGGGAAGAGGTCGAAATTGTCGTGATGGTTTGCCATCGTGGCCACATAGCGCGCCCCCCAGGCTTTGAACTGTTTGACAACTTTCTCCGTGTCGAGTTTCTCCGCCTTCCAAAGATGGCAGAGGTCTTTGAAACCGAACTCCGACTGGTGCCCGTAGGTGTCGCGATGAAACTGCCACGCCTCCTTGCCCCATTGCTCGCCGCCGAGTTCCTTCGGCTCCATGTAAAGGTGTCGCGCATACCATCCGCCGCCCTTCGCCGGGATCGTCTGCGGACCCCAGTGAATCCACATCCCGAGCTTCGCATCCTTGAACCATTCCGGACACTTCCACTCCTTCGCGACGGCATCCCACCCGTCCGCCGGTGCGGAGTCTGCAGCGATGACCGGCGCAAGGCCGAGGCCGGTGGTCAGAAGGGAAATAGCGGGCACGGAGAGGGATGGGAATTTCATAGGAGGATTCCGCGCACTCCATCTTCAACCGCTCCGGCCGTCATCCCTCAAAAGCATTACGCACACGTCCCCCCCCCGCCGCCGGTTTCTCAAGCGGACTCCGGGCGGAGGCGTCGGCGGTAGGCCGCCGGGCTCGTTCCGGTCGATGCTTTAAACCGGACGGAAAAATGGTGCCGGTCCGCGTATCCGCACTGCTCGGCAATGGACTCGATCGTCTCGCCGCGCCGGCCGAGGAGCCTTTTGGCGAGATCGATCCGCGCCCTGAGCAGCGAGGCGCCGGCCGTTTCTCCGGCCGATCTCAGATAGACTCTCTCAAACGTGCGGCGCGACATGCCGGACGCTGCCGCAAGGCGGTTGATGTCGATGCCGGCAAGGTTCCCGCTGCGCATCAGCGTGGCCGCCGCCGCGAGGCGGGGGTCGGCCGGCCCCACCCGTCCGGCGGTCTCGCCGGGAAAGACCTCCATCGCGGGCACCGTGGCGAACTGCGGCTTCGCCCGGGGATTCTGCCGGATCGTTTCCAGCATGCCGATGATCGCATCCGCATGGCCTTCGTAGTTCAGCACCACCGACGTGAGCTCGCGTCCGGCCCACAGGCTCAGGACCTCGTCGTGATCGGTGCCCATTACCGCGAGATCGTCCGGCACCCGCATCCCGAGGTGGCCGGCCGCGAGCAGGGCGCGTGCCGCGAGAAAGTCGTTCACCGCATAGATCGCCTCCACCTCCGGGCCGCCGGCGATCAGCTTTGCAAAGCCCGCCAGGTCCGGCAGGTCCCGCAGCGGGGGATAGTGATGAACCGTCCCGCCAAGCCAGGCATCCGTGAAGGCCTCCGCCCGCTCTGTGCTGAACGGGCTTTGCTCGAACGAAAGAATGCCCGCCCGCCGGTAGCCGAGTGCCTGGAGGTGACTGGCCGCGAGCCGGCCGATGGCCCGGTTGTCGTGCATCACCTGAAAGATCCCGGGCGTGCGCCACGCGTTTGAGAAATTGATCACCGGCACGGTGCAGCCCGCCAGCCTTGTCCCGATGTCGACATCCGACACGCGCGTCACGAGCGCGTCGATCGCTCCCTTCCGGGCCTCGTGCCATGGAAAATCCAAGCCATGGCTGCGCGCGATTTCCCAGCCTCTGGCATTCATCTTGGCGGCGACGGCTTTGAAAATCATCCGGCCCACCGTGTCGCCCATCCCCGTGTGCAATCCGACGCGCATAGCAAGCAAAGGATACATCTCCGCCTGACGTAAAAACAAACAAGTTTGTCGCTTTCTCTCATAGCGCACCGGAGGACGCAGGTTTAACGTTCCATCGACCAACCCCCGGCCCCTTTTCCCATGATCCTCCGTCTCTCTCTCCTTCTTTCCTTTCTTGTTCTCAGCGCGCATGCCGACGAGGCGCTTACCGTAAAAAGCCCCGACGGCGGCGTGGTGGCCACCGTGACAGCGGGCGGCGAGGGATTTCCGGAATGCCGGATCACGGTGGACGGCAAAGACGTTGCCCGCCTTGCGCGACTCGGTCTCGTGGTCGACGGCAAAAACCTCGGCCTGGGCGCGAAGCCGGCGGGCAATCTGGTGGCGCGCACGCTCGACGAGAGCTACGACTGGAGCGGGGCCTACTCCCGCGCGCGGAACCACTTCAACGAACTGAGCATTCCTCTCGAAAAAGAGGGCACCCGGTTCTCGCTCATCGTCCGGGCCTTCGCGGACGGCGTCGGCGTTTGCTATGATTTCGGCGGACGCGAGGTCGCGATCACCGGCGAGACGACCGAGTGGATCCTCCCGCAGACGGGAAGCTACGCCTGGTCGCCCTACATGAACGGCTACGAGGATCTGCATTATGTCACGCCATGGAGCGGCATCCCCGCGCAGAAGACGCTCGCGCCCCCGCTCACGGCCGACCTTGGCGGGAAATGGGCCGCGATCACCGAAGCAGACACCCGCGATTTTCCCGACATGTGCCTCGTCTCCGACGGCCACGCGCTTCGCGTCGCCTTCCCCGCGCAGGTGGGAGCATGGAAGTCCGCCCGCTCGCCGTGGCGGGTCACCGTCGTTGCCCGCGATCTCACCGCGCTCGTTAACGCCTCGATCGTTCCCAACCTCTGCCCGCCACCTGAAGAGGGACGGGACTTTTCCTGGGTGAAGCCCGGCCGCGTGCTCTGGCAGTGGTGGAGCGTCGGAGCTCCGAAGCTGGACGAGCAGAAAGCATGGATCGATGCCGCGGCCGAACTCGGCTGGGAGTATTACCTCATCGACGACGGCTGGCGGAAATGGCGTGCTCCAGGCAAAGACCAGTGGCAGTGCCTCGAAGAGGTCATCGCCTACGGAAACTCCAAAGGTGTGAGATCCATCGTCTGGGTGGATTCCAAAGAGATGCGCGACGCCACCTCCCGCCGCGCCTACCTCGAGCGCGTGGCGGCGCTCGGAGCCGCCGGCATCAAGATCGACTTTCTCCCGGCGGCAAATGCGGAGATGATGCGCTGGTATCAGGGCGCGCTCCGCGACACGGCGGATCTCAAGCTGCTCTGCAACTTCCACGGCGCGGTGAAGCCGACCGGGCAGGAGCGCACCTGGCCGCACAACAACACGCGCGAAGCCATCCGCGGTCACGAATACCACATCCTCCGCTACAAGCGCTCGCTGCCGCTGGAGATGGATACCATCCTGCCCTTCACGCGCCTGCTTGCTGGAGCGGCCGATTATACGCCCACCGTCTTTGAGCCTAAGGAGCTCCGTGGCTACACGTGGTCTCACGAGCTCGCGCAGGCCATCGTCTTCACCTCGCCGCTCA
>CAZSMN010000200.1:0-7287 GCA_964607615.1 uncultured Chthoniobacterales bacterium
CCGCTTCGGGAAGGTGATGCGGTCGTGCTGATCGACAGCATACTCGCAGCCGAAGATCTTGCGGACAAACGGGGCGAGGCGGCTGCCGTCGATCAGGGCCTTGAGGCCGGAGGAGACGATGTAGTGCTCCACCGTGATGCCGTGGGCTTCGTGCTCGGCCGAGAGGAGTCCGGAGCGGAACTCCTCGAACATTTCCGGCAGGCCTTTGTAAAACGTGAGCCTCTGCCCGAGCTCGCGGAGCTTGGCATTGGTCGGACGGTCCATCTCGAGGCAGTCGAGCAGCACCTTCATGTAGGCCAGTTCATTGTCGAAGCCCTGCTCGCGGACAAGCTCGTGGCATTTTGCCCAGAAGTTCGCCGGGTTGATCCCGAAAACCGGGAAGAGCGCTTCGTCCTGCATGTAGGTGGGCGAGAGCGTCTGGTCGTAGTCGTAGACGATCGCGATCGTATTTTGCGGAGCGGACATGGCGCTATGGCTTAACCTTCATCGAGGCGATGGCGATCAAAAAATCTCCGGCCGCCCTTCCAACCCACAGCCTGTTGGTTCCAAGGGCATCCTGCCCTAGCCGTCAGTGGCCTCCCGGATGGCTTGTGCCTTCCTCCTTTTTTTCGGGAATCAGGAGAGACGCGGCCACCGAGGTGCCGATAACGACGCAGATGATTCCGAGCGACCACTGGATCGGGAACTTGCCACCGAAGGCCTCGTTCAGCCAAACCATCTTCAGGCCCACAAACAGCAGCACGACACCGAGTCCGTATTTGAGGAAGCGGAATTTGTGAACGACGCCGGCCAGCAGAAAGTACATCGCGCGCAGGCCGAGGATGGCGAAGATATTTGACGTGAAGACGATGAACGGCTCCTTCGTGATCGCAAAGATGGCCGGCACGCTGTCGACAGCAAAAATGATGTCCGACACCTCGATCAACACGAGGGTGACGAAAAGCGGCGTGGCATAGAGACGTCCGTCGGACTTCACAAAAAATTTCTGCCCCTCGATCTTCGGCCACACCGGCAGGAATCGCTTCATCAGCCTCAGAACCGGGTTTTTCTCCGGATCCATCGGCTTCTCCGGTGCCAGGAGGATCTTGATGGCCGTCAGGATCAGGAAGATACCGAAGACGATGACGATCCACTTATACTGCATGAGGACCGCGCCGAGGGAGATGAAGATAATTCGGAAAATGAGCGCACCGATAATCCCGTAAAACAGGACGCGGTGCTGATACTTCGCCGGGATGGCAAAGTACGTGAAGATCATCACGAAGACGAAAATGTTATCCACCGCGAGGGATTTCTCGACGATGTAGCCGGTCAGATATTCGAGCCCGGTCTGTTTGGCGGCGACCGCCGGGTCGAAGCCCGGAATCGCCATCAGCCGCTCCGATTGCGGGAACTGGAACAGGCAATACTGGTAGAGTCCGTAGCCGAAAGCGAGTGCCAGCAGCACCCAGATCACGCTCCAGATCGAGGCCTCCTTGATGCTGACTTCATGCGCTTCGCGATGGAAGACCCCGAGGTCGAGGGCGAGAATGCCGAGGACGAAGACCGTGAAGGCGATGTAGAGCCACCAATATTCGACGAACGGGAAAAACATAAGCGGCAACGCGATAGGGAGATTTTTCCCGCTGTCAAATGACCTTCGGCCGATTTTTCAAAAAAGCCGCACCGCCCGCAGGTTTACGGCTATTTGGTTCCCCAGAACGACCCCAGCCACGCGAAGATCTCGTTTCCGAAAAAGATCAACGCCAGAGCCACAATGGAAAAGTAAACCAGCGTCGCCACGCCCCAGGCCATCGAGACGATCACCATCAAGCCATCCCGCTCGAGCCATCCGATGCAGGCGAAGACGATCATGAAGGCCGGCAGGGTGTTATTGAGCGGGAGATTTGCGACGGGCACGGCAAGAAGAGCACCCCCGGCGAGGATCAGCCAGCCGACAAAGCGTTCGCCCCATTCTCCGGAGACCCAGCTCTCGCACCGGGGACGTGTGAATCTCCTGCATAAGTTCAGGAGCCTCAGGCAGAAGCCGAGCATGGCCACCCAGCCCTTGCCGTGAATGCGGAGTTCACAAGCGGATTTGGGCAGCACGGGGTGTGGGCGGCCGGTTCCCATCTGCCAGCCGATGGCCATGAACGTGAGGCCTCCGATCATCGTGAGAGGGCCGAGCGAGAAGGGCTGGATGAAGGGTGCCGAAAGGAGGAGCGCCGCAAAGCAGAAGCCCGACCGTCCGAGCCGGTCCAGCATGTCTCCGAGCCGCACCCCGTCGCCTGATGCGAGTTGATGGCATTCGACGAGGGCGGCGTGAATCGATTCTTTGGAGGCGTTCATGAAGCCAGGCAACAAACTCCGGATCGGGCTGCCGTCAACAGACGGCTTGTTCCTCAGTGAGCGACGTATTTGATCGCGACAAACCCGAGGACGGCCAGCGCCAGCATGACCAGCGTCGCGAGCTCGAAGTGCTTTTCAAGGAATGGCCGGACGGCCGGACCGAAGAAGCGGATGAGTCCGCCCACGAGGAAAAACCGGGCTCCACGTCCCACGATCGAAGCGATGATCAACGTCGGGATTGCGACCTGGAAAACCCCCGCCGCGATCGTGAAGACTTTATAGGGAATCGGAGTGAACGCTGCGCTCAGGATCGCGATAAACGCATTGGCCTGGTAGAGAGACTCGACCTTGGCGAAGACGGCCGGCGTGAAGCCAGGGATCACGTGGAAGAAGAAGTTCTGGGTCACGCCCCAGAAGCCGAAGCCGATATACCACCCGAAGACACCACCGAGGACACTGGCCACCGTGCACCAGAAGGCATAGCTCACCCATTTTTTCGGAGCGGCGAAGCACATGGCCATCAGGAGGATGTCCGGAGGAATCGGGAAAAAGGAAGACTCCGCAAACGAGATCAGAAAGAGCGCGGGAAGGGCAAACTTGGTATCGGCCCAGTGAAGGGTCCAGTAGTAAAGCTTGCGGAGGGGATTCTTCGTCGCCCGCGCGAGATCCATGGCTTTCTCCGGAGGAGTCTCGAGGATGGTTTCTTTGATGCTCATTGCGAGCTGCCAAGCGACCAGAATCGGCGGCGCTGGCAATAAAAAACGCATTTCCGGAGGCCGGCTGAGCCGAGCAGGCTTGTCTTCGCGGGCGGGGTGGGGGAGCATGCCGGCAGATGAACGTCCTCGACGCCCTGCGGATTCCTGAGCTTCAGTTCGGCGATTTTCTCGTGCCGTGGGGCATGGTCATCGGCGCGCTCGGCTTCCTTGCCGCATGGTTCACCGTCATGATTCTCGAGCAGAAAGGCTGGACCCGAAGGATCTGGCATCTTCCGCTGTTTTTCGTTGCCTTGGCCGTGCTTTTCGGATGCACGTTCGGTCTCCTCTTTGCTCCGTGAAGATTCCCGCCCGCAACTACCTCATCACGGCGACGGTCGTCGTTCTCGCCTTTATCGCGGCCCTCGCGATGTATACCCGCTATGCCACGCGTCCGTGGACACGGGACGCCCAGGTGCGTGCGAACGTCGTCGGGATCGCGAGCCGGGTCGAGGGTCCGATTGTGGAGATCCCGATCCGCGATAACCAGCAGGTCAAAAAGGGCGACCTCCTCTTTCAGGTGGATCCCTCGACGTTTCAGGCGGAGGTCGATAACTGGACGGCGAAGCTGGCGCAGGCGGAGGCCTCTGTGGTGCAGACCCAGCAGGAACTCGCGCGCCAGACGACGCTCTTCGAAACCAAGGTCAACGACCTCCGTGATCTTCAAAATGCGCAGGATTCGTTCGCGTCCGCCCAAGCCAATGCCGCCGCGGCCAAGGCCAGCCTCGAGCTCGCGAAGCTCAACCTCAGCTACACGCGCGTCGTGGCACCCGTCGACGGTTACCTCACCAATGTGAACACCTCTCCCGGGACATATGTCTATGCCGGCGAGCAGCTCCTGGCGTTGGTGGATTCCAGCTCGTTCTGGGTTGCGGCCTACTTCAAGGAGACCCAGCTCCGGCACGTTACCGAGGGAGCCCTCGCGAAGGTGATGCTCATGGGGCATGACAGCCAGCCTTTCGAGGGCACCGTGGACAGCGTCGCGTGGGGCATTTTCGTCTCCGACGGGTCCACCGTTCAGCTGCTGCCCGATGTAAGCCAGACGATCGATTGGGTGCGCCTGCCAAACCGTTTTCCCGTCCGCATTAACATCACCGGCCAGCCACCGGTCCCTCTCCGCATCGGCCAGACGGCATCGGTTGCTATTGTTGGAAAATAGGCTGACGCCGTCAGGCCCGCGCTCGGCAAAGAATACGCACCGCGAAGGGCGACATCGTCTCGGTAGCCGGGGCCGTGCAGCCGGCAAGCAGGTCGCTGCAGCCGGCCCAGTCTTTGTAGGCTACCGCGGCATTCGCATTGGTGTGGTTGATCACAAAAAGAAATTCCTCACCGTCCGCCATCCGGATCGTCGCTTCCACGCCCTCGGCGGCATCGACCGGGGAGGAGATGCCCTTCGTGGCAAGCACCTCACGCAGGAAGGCGGTCAGGAAGGCCGCATCCGGCCTTGTCGCGAGATAGATGGCCTCGCCCTTCCCGAAGGCATGGCGGGTGATCGCCGGGTGTCCGGCCACAAGATCGCTCTCGAAGGTGGCAAGCACCTCGGCACCAGATGGGCGCACAACTTCCGTGAAAAAGTCGCAGGCGAACCCTTTCGAGCTGCCTTTGAGGACAAGGCTGTTCTTCGTTCCGCGCGGGAGCGGTTGCCATTCCTCCACCTTAAGGCCGAGGACGTCCTGCAGGAGGGCCGGGTAGCCACCGAGCCAGACGTGCTCGTACTCGTCCACAATCCCGCTGAAGTAGGTCATCACCAATGTTCCTCCGCGTTCCACGAAATGCCGGAGGTTTTCTGCCTGTGCGGCTGTCAGCTGGTAGAGCACGGGTGCGATCACAACCTCGTAGGCGGACAGATCGTCCCCGGCCTCCCGGATGTCCACGCCCGCATTGTTGGCCCAGAGGGGCGTGTAGAAGGCCAGCATCGTCTCGTCGAAGCGGAAGGTCGCCGGCTTGGAACTCTGCTCCACCGCCCAGCGGTTTTCCCAGCTGCCGATCATCGCGACCTTTGCGGGTGTGCGCGCTCCGGCGATCCGGTCGAGCGTGCGGAGTTCCGCGCCGAGCTTTTTGACCTCGCGGAAGACGCGGGTGTCCTCGCCGGCGTGCGGAAGCATGGCGCCGTGGAACTTTTCCGCCCCCGCCTTTGAGGCGCGCCATTGGAAAAACATGATGCCATCCGCGCCGCGGGCCATCGCGCCGTAGCTCATCGCCCGCATCTGACCGGGCTGCTTGAGCACGTTGGCTTCGCGCCAGTTCACCTGCGAGGTCACCTGCTCCATCAGGATGAAGGGAAGCCCGTCTTTGAAGGAGCGGTAAAAATCGAACGTCAGAGCGTTCATCCGGATTTCTGGAAGCCCGGCGGCAGGGTCGGGATACGCGTCAAGCGCGGCCACGTCGCAGAAGCGATACCAGTCGCGGTAATTCGCCGGCTTCATGATGCCCACGCCATTTGTCGTCACCTTGGCCTCCGGCAGCACCGCCCGCACAGCAGCTACTTCGCGCTCCAGGACTCCGCGCAGGCTATCACTCACAAACCGTGCGTGATCCAGCAACTGGGTCGGATTTCCGTAAGTGGGCGTGTGTCCCGGCAGCCTGATCTCCTGCCAGTCCGAGTAATTCTGACCCCAGAACGCGGTGCCCCACATTTCGTTGAGGACATCGAGTGTGCCGTAGCGGCGCTTCAGCGCACTGCGGAATTCCTCCTCACACGTCGGGCAGTAGCAGGCGTTAATATGGCAGCCGAGCTCGTTGTTGATATGCCAGAGGGCCACAGCCGGATGTTGCCCGTAGCGCTGGGCGAGCGTGGTGATGAGCCTGCGCGAGGCCTCGTAGTAGCGTCCGCTGTTCGGACAATAATGCTGGCGCGAACCGACCGTAAACCTTTCGCCGGATGGACCGACGGGGAGCGTCTCAGGATAGAGCCTTGCCAGCCAGGCGGGCGGGGACGCCGTCGATGTCGCGAGGCAGACGCTTACCCCGTGCTCCCACAGGATGTTGATGATGCGGTCGAGCCAATCGAGAGTGAAGATATTCGGCTGTGGCTGGAGCTTCGCCCACGAGAAAATCGCGAGGCTCACGAGATTCACACCCGCCTCCCGCATCAGCCGTGCATCTTCCGCCCACACCTCTTCCGGCCACTGCTCGGGATTGTAGTCGCCGCCGTAAAGGATGCCGGGAGGGAGGTTGGGAATCAGCGTTCGGAGGGGCGTGCTGTCCATAGGGAGCTGGGGAGGCTATTTCGTGCAGACGTAAACGAAGGCGGGAGGAAAATTTCTCAGCACGACCGGCGTCCGGTCGATCGAGGAGAAAAACTCCTCCAGGAGCCTGCGGAATTTCCGCCCGGCCGGCAAGCGGTGCGGCCCGAAATAGGCGAAGGAAGTGAATCGTGAGCCGGCCGGCAGAACGGCCGCCAGCTCCGTCATGATCGAACGCTGCAAGGAGTCCGGAAACGAGGCCCAGGGCAATCCGGAGACCACCGCATCCGGCGGCGCAAAACCTTCATCGTCGAGGTGTCCGGCAATCTTCGTCGCACAGCCATGGACGACCCGCGCCTTGGGATACCTTGCCGCTACGCTCTCCGCGAGCGACGGGCTTTTTTCAATCGCAAGGAAACGCGCGCCGGGCTTCAAGGCCTCCAGGATGGTGCCGGTGCAGGCACCATTCCCCGGCCCGAGCTCCAGAACATGGCCGGCCGCGCTGACGCCAGCCGCCTTCACGATGACTTTTGCAAGGATGGGCGAGGACGGCCAGACGGCACCCACGGAGGATGGGGAACGCAGAAACTCCCGGACAAACGTTAGAGACATTTCCTCACACGTAGTCCGAAGAAGGGTGGAATCTCAATGCAAAAGACAGGCGGGGCGGGACCGGTCTGGATGGAAAGTCAGGGGCTTTATATATAAAACTCTTAAAATCAGATAGATATAAAATTTCATCAAGGCAATCGTTGACGATCCCTCCGAAAACCCATAGCCTTCAACTCCCGATTTTTTGCAATCAAAGAAAGTAGGTGAAATTATATGCCGGAAGTTATCGTACGAAAAGGTGAGCCGATTGACCGCGCCCTCAAGCGCCTCAAAGGCAAGATCGATGCCGAGGGGCTGATGGACGAAGTCCGCCGCCTCCGCGCGTTCGAGACGCCCACACAGCGTTCGCGTCGCAAGGCCAAAAACAACGCCAAGCGCGCCAAAATGAAAATCCGCTTCAATTTCAACCC
>CAZSMN010000201.1:0-7279 GCA_964607615.1 uncultured Chthoniobacterales bacterium
TACTGACAACTTGGAAGTCTCCTCCCGTTGCGCTCCATTCCTGCTTTCCCATCTGCTCTTCGATCTGGCCGATTCGATCGATGGCATGCTTCACAAGGGCGTCTTCCTGTTCGCGGGTAAGCTCGAGATCGGAGCGGAACGGCATCCGCGGCGTTTGCGGGTCGTCGCCGGTAGGAACTGGCAACTTCCGCTGCAGAACTTCGATTTGTCCGTCTCCGGTGGCGCCTGTGATCATTGGTAGAGAGTGGTTGCGGGAGCCGGATTTGAACCGGCGGCCTCCGGATTATGAGTCCGATGCTCTACCTGACTGAGCTATCCCGCGCTTCAAAGCGCAGGCAAGCACGTAAACGCGCCGTTGTCAAAGGAAACGGGACGCGCAAGATCGGTTAATCCGAACTCGGTTCGTTCAATACACTGTTCGCCTCAAGGAAGAGCTGCGAGAGCATGTAGCAAAACGGGTCTCCCCTACCTTCTCTCGGATCTATGCCGCAACGCTCAAATACGTGCAGCACGACATGCGACAGTTCATGCGCCATCGCTGATGGTGTTTTCGCCCACACAAGGTATGTCCATAGTCCGTCGTTCCCTTCGCCGCCGCTAAACCTACCGTTTTGAGCGCACGTCAGGATATCAGGCGTTTTGAATAAGCGTCGGTGCGCTTGTTCGTAAGCCTTGATTGAGCGGGCCACGAATAGTCTGCCGTTGTAGGGGCGCAGGGATAGCTCAAGGGGGCGAACAGAGCCGTCCAGCGAACGGCGGGACTTCGCCACTTTCGATTTCACGCTTCTCCTTCCCGCCGTCCCTGACGGCTGACGTTGTGCCCATCTCTTTCGTGGGCGCTCATCGTCCGGGCGTAGATGTGGTCAGTTCGGCCACGATACGGCAGCGCACGCTCGTCGTATTCGCGTGCTGCTATGTCCATGAGGCGTTGCCATCCTTCGCTCCACCAATGGGGCACAACAGGCCGATCCACCAAACAGCCGGGAGCGTCTGACTTGGGATTCACGGTTTCACCTCCGGCTGTTGGTGATGCGTGACGTTCTTGTTAATCTTTTGTTGAATGGTTCTTGCGGCAGCAAATAGCCGCTGGGTGTTTTGCTTGCATGTCACGCATGCATCGGCGCCGTTCGCGTTATTCTTTATCGCCTTGGAGGTGCGAACTTCGTAATTTCCGCAATCGCAGCGAACAACCCATCGCTTGGGGATGTCTCTGGATAATCCAGTAACAACAAGACGGCCTCTCCGATGTCCGGTAAGATCGTTATCTTTAATCAAAGCGAGTATTCTCTTGTGCTTGATAATCGGGAGGCTGATTTCAGAATGCACCTTCGTTTGCGCAATCCTTGGGCCTTGGAAGTTAATTCCTCTTGAAAGCAAGATCGCTGCTTGTCTATTGACCGGTTCACGGGCGATTCCGTCGAATGTAGCAATATTGGACAAGCAAGGGGTGGGACCTTGCCCGTCCGGTTTGCTACTTGTCGTAGCAGGAGACTCCATCGCCGTTGTATTGGATGACTTTCCCCAGGCGCATCCGCGCATCTTCGATGTGACGGACGGCGAGCATGGCTTGCGCCTTTTGCTCGGCGCACTGTCCCTCGAAAGTTTGCGGCCGGTGGTCGGGGTTCAGTTCATCACTCTTGACGATGGCGCGGGCCCTCAGCTCAAGTTCTTTAAGCGCTGCGCGCATATCTTCGATGCATTCTTCCAGTGTTTTAGGTGGCATGTGTTTTGGTATTTGGTCACGCGGACCAACTCACCATTCAAAGGCAGGTGACGCCCAAAAGCTCCAAGGAGCGGGAGTTGCTATCTGCCTCCCTGCGGCAGCCTGCTTGCCGCTTTTGGCCCAAAGAAGCGGACGCGGCGGGCGGCGGCGCATTTCAGGCAAAGCCGTTCATCTTTACCGATTAGTTGCTCTCCTGTGATGCAGTTGCGGAAGTTGGAGAGCCCGATATAGGCGTCGTCTCCGCACGTCGTGCAGGGGTATTCTTCCTCGCTTTCGAGCGGCGGCTTCATTTTGTTTTCGAGGGCTTAGAGCTGTAGATGTTGGCCTCCGCGATCGTCATCAATAAGACGCCAATGGCAGTCCACATCCACCCGTGCCAGACAAGGAAAACGATCATGATCGCGTCGTAGCCGTGGGAGAGCCACGCTGGGACTGGTCTGCCAGGCTCTCGAATCTTCTTGGTTACTTCCTCTGGGCACACGATGTAGCCGAGGGTTTCCACGATGGCAAAAACCCACGTGACAAAGGCGAATACGCGGCCGGCGCCTTCGTTTCCGTGCACGCCTGCCCATGCGCACCATGCGAGGGCACCGTTGATAACGATCCAGATAGCAACCCGTCTGGCGGTGTTGAAATGCTTCATGGCCTTGGGAACTCGTTGTGCTCGCGGCCGTCGAGGATCCGGCCGGCGGCGTTCTTTCCGACGCAGGATAGGGTTACGCAGTCTGCGTTCTCGTCTTCCGGGCAGTTCGCCCACCGAGAACCGTCATGGCGAATCCAAGTGATTGCTCTTGGTTGAACCTTTCCGAATGCTTCGCAACCGGCGTTTACCCACTCCCCCCATTGTTTGAAAAGGAACGGCACTCCTGCGGCTTGGCACTGGTCGCGGAGGGATCGAGCCCAGTCGGGATGCATTGGGCGAGCGTCCTTCCCGCTCTCGCCCCCGCAGATGACCCAGTGGATCCCATCGCCTTCTTTGTGCCACGACGAGATGGCGCCGCATTGCCCGCCGCCTGCGTGCGGATAACGAGCGCCCCACAGATCCACCGGCCCGAGCAACGGTTCGCAGGAAAGGAACCGGACCGCCGCCGGGATCTTGAGCAATGCGGGGATCCGCTGGTCCGCACGCTCCTGGTCCTCGACTGTTGTGCCGATCCAGATGTTGTGCGGGATAAAATTGCGACCTTCCCTCCAATCTGCCAGCCAATAGAAAACGTCCGAAGGAAGTTTCCCAACGAGATGCTGACTGACTTGCTTGATCCGGCTATACCAATTCTCCGGCCGCTTGGTAAGCAGTAGCCAATCGAGATTCGGAGTGTCGTGGATGAGTGTTAGGAGGTCGGCCAGCCACTCAATCGGCACCTCGTCATCGAGCCAATCGGCCAGTGAGGCGCAGAACACGCGGGGCCGGTGCGGCATTTCCATCCCCGCCCCGTTCTCGACGGCCGTCTTCCAGTTTTCCAAAGCCCGGCCTGCGTCTCGATTCCACTTCAACGGGAGATTCCAGTTTGCCTCGCTGGTCCGCTGGCGTGGATTGCCTTTGCCCCACTTCACGCGGCCGTAGCGGGTGTCCATGAGCGTCTCTGCGTAGCAGTGCGCGCAGCCTGGGGAAACTTTGGTGCAACCGATCCACGGGTTGAAAGTGGAGTCAGTCCATTCAATTTTGGAGTTCTCGCTCATGCGTTTTCGGTGAGTCCCTTCGGTGAACTACTAATTGCGGGGGAATTGGTAGCAGATTGGTAATTCGCCAAAGCATCATGCAGCCGGTCCATAATGAAGTTCGTTCCGCACGGGCCGTCATACCCCCATTTGATTTTCTCGTAGGATTCGATGGCCTGTTGTATCGCCTCACGCAGTTTCGCCTTCTCATACTCGGCCTTCCGAAGCTTTTCTCCGAGGACACGATTGACGTGCTTTGCTACGGGCGTTTCCGCGAAATATCGCACGGACTTCGGGACTTCCAGTTGCGCCTTGAGGTCCGCTAATTCTTCACCGGCGGGACAGTTTTCTGTCTTACAGTTTGGGCAGTCGCAGTAGTTCATTGGTATAAATCCTCGCCCCATACCTGGGTGTGGCAGCATTTCGACAGGCCATCTACGTCCGCTGTGCTTTCCTTGTGGCAGATTGGGCAGGTGACGGTGGCGCCTTCTCGTCGTCGTAGCTCATCCTTCTTTGCCGGCGATTCAATGATTACCCTTATGCCGCCAACGGCCATGTAGGTCTTTGCTCCGAGGTGTTTGTAGTATTCGTTCAACGCCTGCTCGATGTGGTAGGGGTTTGGTCTGACAAAGAATGCCGATCCTCCGGCGCATGAGATGTCGCATCCTGCCAACTTTGGGTCGTCCTCCAACGAGCCGAGGGTTACGGTTGCTTCAATTTTGTCCCGCGTCTTTTTCGGCAGATGCCGCAAGTCGAAGGAGAGCGACGGCCTGTCTTTTGGTTGCTTTGAGAACATACTCATGCGTTTTCGGTGAGCCCTTTCTTCTCCATGAGCCAATCGGCACAGGTGATCGTTGCGGCGACCGGCTCGCCATCGGTGCGGGGCTCTTTGCTGATGTGGTCGCACTGCGAACGAGGAATCCACGTTTCGACTGGTGCGCGGTTCGGGATCTCCTGGCGGACCAGCAATGCCTTTTCGGACTCCTTGAGGATGCAGCAGCGGAATTTGGCGCTCATTCCCGATCTTCCTTTGTTGGCGATTCCTGATCTTCTACCACATGCGATGGCTCCAGTTCGGGGAATTGGTGTTCGCATTTGCGCGCGATCCAATAAAGCGCCGATTCGAGCGCATATTTTTTATTAGGATATTTTTTCCGCGCAAGTCCGTGGATTTCTTTGATTAGTTCGACGAGATGCGAAATCTGGCGGTCTTTTCGATCCACTAAAGCGATGGTTTCGTGGATCCCGTCCACGCCAATTTCCCTCCGCAGGTTTTCAATGGTCTCAATGCAAAGCGCCAACGCTGTCGCCGGTCCGGATTCCGCTCCCTTCATCCATGCCTCTTTATGCTCGCCTGTCGGTTCAGCGCTCATAGCGAGGCGATGGCGTTGATGATTCGCTTTGCGGTTTCCGGCGTGTAGTTGCGCCGACCGTTGGTCAGGTCGCAGAAATAGGAGGCTGAGAAGCCGGCTGCGTGAGCAACCTTCCGGAGGCTGAGTCCTTTTTTCTGACGGAGGGCGGTAATCGCATCCCGTGTGGCGACCTGGTCAATCTCTTCAACGACCGTTCGTTTGTATCGTATGGCTTGCATGCTTTAACCGCTTACAACGTCAACGCGGCGTTGTCAACGGGATGATGACAAGCGCAACGGGAAGTTACGTTCATGGCTAAAAAGCGGAGTCGTCTTGGTTGTCCATGCCGAAGTGCCGCCAGTCGAGATGGCCGAAGCGATCGACGTCGAAGTCGTCGTTGTGGAGGAACTTTTTGCGCAGGCTCTCGATGATTATTGCCTTTGCCTCGGATTCGACGATATCGCCCCCGAAGTCCAACGAGATGCCGCGGCGCATGCGGTTAACGATCGGCAGCCCGTAGCCTTCCGTCTGTGACTCGATTTGGTCGGCAAGCTCCGCGCCGGCCATGTTGGAGGTGACAATGGTTGTCGTGTGCCACTTCCGTTCTCTGGTATCGAGAATTTCCAGCAGCGCTGAGGATCGCGTTTCGCTCTTGCTGCCTTTGTCGATGTCGTCGAGAAGGACGAAATCGGCCTGGCTGCAAGCATCGATTAGGTCGCTGAGATCGGAGGGACGCATGCGGCCGATTCGCGTTCCGCTTACCGCAACGAAGGAATCGCAGGCCCCCACGGATGCGAGGTAGGCGGCCGCACGCAGTGCGCATGTCGTCTTACCGGTCCCACTTGGGCCAAAAAGCGTGAGGATGCCACCGAAGCGAGCCGTTGAAATGCCGAGGCGGCACTGGGCAGGCTTTGGAGGAACGGTGCCAGCGTTAAGCATGCTGGGAATGTCGCCGATGTAGCAAGTTGGGGATTCGAGCAATGTTTGGATGCGATATCGCGTGTGCTTGCGATGCAGAGCATGGATGGCCTGCCTTGGCCGGATCTTTCCGATTTCGAGTTGGTCGATGGTCACTTCGAACCAAGAAGCGTCGGGAATCATTCGGCGGTCTTGAGCGTAGTGGAGTTTTTCAACGATCTTGGCCCGATAGGCGGCCCGTTTTTTGTTTTCTTCGTCTTCTTTGTGCATGGCAGTAGGTTTTGGAAGTTGGGTAGGGAACTAGGGTTAAAACGTGTTCACGGACGGTTTTGGTTTTTTTCCAGGAGGCGCAGAGTCGGAACCCTTGGCGTCAGCCAAAGGGGTTCCAGCGTCAGCGCCTTTTTCGCTCTTTTCGGAAGACAAAGATTCTTCCTCCGGAGGAGGAGAATCTTTTCTTCCTTTCTCTTGGTGTTTGTCTGGCAAACCGAGGTCGTTTGTCTGGCAAACGCGGGTAGTTTGCCCAGCAAACCGAGGTTGTCCTTCTGGCAAACCAGCGATATGAAGGGTGTAAAGGTTGGAATTCCCCCTCATGTCGCCCGAAAGAACGGTGACAAGCTTGGTTCTCCGAAGGATTTTGATGGCGTCGCAAACGGAATTTCTCCCGAGTCCGGTGAGTTCCATGATCTCTTCGATGGATGCCGAGAAGTGGTTTTTGTGGGAGAATCTGGCCTTTCGAATAAGGATGCAGAGGGCGCAATAAACGGCGAACCCATGCTTGCCTGCCTTCTTTGTGGCCATGCGAACGGCCGGCATTTCTCCCCAGAACCAATCAGCTCCCGGAGGCGGCGCCTGGGTGCGAATGGGGGCTTTCGCTTTGGGAACGAGTTTCACGGTCGCTTTGGCGGGCTGGACGGGATCGCTTGGGGCTTCTGTCGTTTGGTCGCGGAGGCGTTTGGGGATGAGTTTCATGGGTGGTTGTCTTGCTGAATGATGGTGATCTTCTTGGACTTGCTGAGGCGCTGTAGGGTGGATTGGTCGTTTGCGCGACGCTGCTTGAGACGCTTGCTGTCGAAGTGACCTTCAAGGTCGCAAGCGACGGCGGAGAGGATGAACTCGGCCGTGGTCTCCTTCCGGTCTTTGGCTGCCTCCTCGATTGCCAAGAGCATCCCGATAGGGATGAGGATGGGGTAGGTGGCGGAGTTTGAAGTTGCGAGCGAGCGCTCGAACGAGTATCGATTCATCGTCAGTTTGGTCTGATTAAAGGTTGGATTTACTGACACCCGCTCACGGTTGGTTCGCGCCAGCCGTGAGCATTTTTGTGTCGTTGCGTGTGTATGTAACCAAAGTTGGTTACACTGTCAACAAAGATGTGAGTTGCTGGTGATTTTTAAGCCTCTATGGTGGGCTGGTGGACCCCTCAATATTTATTTCGCTCATTGGGCTGCTCACGCTACCAGGGCTTACTATTTACCTGTCTTTCACTCGGGGAAGACTTTGGGGATGGTTTATCCTGCTGCTTTCTGCTGCTTTTGTTGTGCTGACGCTTTCTCACATTCAAGAAAACTGGCTCCCATATGCCTACGTGCTTCTCTACATTCCAAGCTTGGCGGGGCTAATCTTAATACAT
>CAZSMN010000202.1:0-7257 GCA_964607615.1 uncultured Chthoniobacterales bacterium
GAGCGATCGCCACGGCCGCCGCCGACGTGTTGCCGTAGCGGTCGAGGTTGATGTGGAATTTGCTCAGAGGAACATCCAGCCGGTCGGCCATGGCATCGATGATGCGCATGTTCGCCTGATGCGGGATAATGCATTGGAGGTCGGCCGTCGTAAGCCCGCTCTGCTCGAGGGCCTTCTGAGCGGCCTTCATCATCGAGGTGACAGCCTGCTTGAAAGTCTCGCGGCCGTTCATGTGAAGCGTGTTGAGCTTCTGGTCGACGTTCTCCTTGGTGATCGGCACCGCACAGCCGCCGCCGGGCATGTGCAGGATGTCGCCGTAGTTTCCATCGCTGCCCATGTAGGTGGTGATCACCCCGTGCGAGCCCGCGCGATAGCGGAGAATCGCGGCACCCGCGCCGTCACCGAAGAGCACGCACGTATTGCGGTCCTGCCAGTTCACGATCGAGCTCAGCTTGTCGGCCCCGATGACGAGAACCGTGTTGTACGTGTGGTTGGAAATGAACTGCTGCGCGATCTCGACCGAGTAGAGAAATCCGGAACAGGCCGCATTCACGTCGAAGCAGGCCGCCTTCTTCGCCCCGATCAAGCGCTGCACATGGCAGGCGGTCGATGGAAAAAACGTATCCGGCGTGATGGTGGCAACGATGATGAGATCGATCTCGTCAACACTCACCCCGGCATTCTCCATTGCGGAGCGGGCGGCGGCGGCTGCCAGATGGCTCGTGAATTCCCCCTCCGCGGCGATCCGGCGCTCCCGGATGCCCGTGCGCTCCATGATCCAGCGGTCATCGGTCTCAACCATGGCCTCGAGGTCGGCATTGGTGAGAACGCGCTCCGGCACGTAGCTGCCGGTGCCGATAATCGAAACGGTGCGGCTAGGTTGTCGCTCCTTGGGGCGTGGGTGCGTCTTCATGAAGTGGTTTGATGGCCTCGACGATGCGGGCGTTGACTTGCTGTTGGACGGCCGCCCGTGCGGCGCGGATCGCATTCCGCATCGCGCGCGCCGAGGAATTGCCGTGGGCTTTGATGCAGATGCCGTTCACCCCGAGGAGCGGCGTGCCGCCGTACTCGTCCGTGCTCGTGCGGTTCCGGATCGAAACGAAAGCCCCCTTGGCCAGCCAGGCTCCGAACATCCGGATCGGCGTGCTCTTGAGCTCGGTCTTAAGCCACGAAAAAATGGATTTGGCCAGTCCTTCGATCGTCTTGAGAAGGATGTTGCCGGTGAAGCCGTCGCAGACCACCACATCGACCGGCTTTTTAAAAATTCCGTGCCCCTCGACATTTCCCGCAAACCGGATCTTCGGTGTCCGGCTGAGAAGCTCGTGGCACCGGAGGCTGAACTCGTTGCCCTTCCCGGGCTCGGTGCCGATGTTCATGAGCCCGACACGGGGATCGGAAATACCGAGAAGCTCGCGGGTATAAATCGTCCCCATCACGGCAAATCCGACGATCTGCTCGGGGGTCGGGTCGATATTTGCCCCGCCGTCGATCAGGAGAAACGTTCCATCTTCCGCGGGAATCAGCACGGCAAGTCCTGCACGTTCGATGCCGGGGAGGGTGCGGAGCTTGATCGTCGCCGCCGCCACCAAAGCTCCGGTGTGGCCGGCAGAGACCACAGCCTCCGCTTCGCCGGCTTTCACCAGGTCCACGGCACGGCTGACGGAGGAATCTTTTTTCTTCCGGACGCTGTCGATCCCGCTGTCCGTCATGTCCACCACCTGCGAGGCGTGATGAAAATGGATACGCCCCGAGAGCGACGCCACGTCGTGATTGCCGAGTTCGGCACGCACTTTGGCCTCGTCGCCGACGAGGATGACCTCGATGTCGGGAAAGTCGCGCAGGGCCTCGACGGCTCCGGCGATCGGATTTCGCGGCGCGAAATCCCCCCCCATGGCATCAAGGGCGATTTTCATGCGGGGATTGCCCGGCCCGCCGGATTAATCCGCATCAATCGTCAGAACCTGACGCTTGTTGTAGTATCCGCAGGATGGGCAGGCAATGTGGGGCAGCACGCTCGCGCCGCACTGGGGGCACTTGCTGAGTTTCGGTGCATGCCAACGGTTGGCCGCCTTGCGGGTGCGAAGGCGCATCTTTGAAGTTTTTCTCTTGGGAACTCCCATAGCTTTAGTCTGATATCTGTTTCAATTTATCCAGCGCATCCCAGGCCGAGGCACTCTTTGCAGAGGCCTGCCGGGAGGCGCGAGGAGCGCCATCAAGTGCGGCCGGGCATACTGTTGTCCCGCCCCCTCTATCGCATCGCGGGTGCGGAGGCAAGAGGAGATGGATATCCTCCCTGATCGCCGGGGTCAAGTCCACCATTTCACTCCCTGCATAGTCCACCTGGGCGGCAAAATCCTCGACTTCGAACTCCCGCTCGAATTCCTCGAGGCAGCAAACGCACGTGAGCTTTACTCTCAAGGCCAGCCGGCCGGTCGCAAAGAGGCCGCCGCCGCTGAGCCCCACGTCGAGGGAATACTCGAGCGGACCCGCCGGCGAGGCTCCGGCCTCCTCCAGCCCGAGCGGTGAGGCATCCTCGCTGCCCTCCAGGTGAAGCGTGTCGCCCTGGGGGATCTGGCGCAGATGCACTTTCATGACGGGCTACCGATATATCAGGCGGCGGGCGCGGGGTCAACGCGCGCCGAGCCTTGACTCCAAAAGCTTACGGCGGGAGCATCCCCGCCATGCCCCACGTCCCCAACCCGAACCGCTACGCCGCCATGGAATACCGCCGCTGCGGCCAAAGCGGGCTCCGCCTTCCTCCGTTCTCTCTCGGTCTCTGGCACAATTTCGGAGATGTGGACAACGCGGCGACCGCCCGGGACATGGTCGTCCGCGCGTTTGATCTGGGCATTACCCACTTCGACCTCGCAAACAACTACGGTCCGCCTCCCGGCAGCGCGGAGGAAACGTTCGGCCGCATCCTGCGTTCGGACCTCGGGCCTTGGCGCGACGAACTGATTATTTCGACGAAAGCCGGCTACACGATGTGGCCCGGCCCCTACGGTGACGGCGGATCCCGGAAATACCTCCTCGCGAGCCTCGATCAGAGCCTCAAGCGGATGGGCCTCGACTACGTGGATATTTTTTACAGCCACCGGCCGGATAACGAAACCCCGCTGGAGGAGACCATGGGCGCGCTCATTCATGCCATCCGCTCGGGCAAGGCTCTCTACGCAGGCGTCTCCAATTACTCCGCGGAGCGGACTCAGCAGGCGGCTGCCATTCTGCGGGATGCCGGAGTTCCCCTCCTCATTCACCAGCCCCGCTACAATCTCTTCGACCGCGGCGTCGAGCAGGGTCTCTCCGACGTCCTGTTGAAAGAAGGCATCGGCTGCATCCCCTATTGCCCGCTTGCTCAGGGCGTGCTCACCAACCGCTACCTCGACGGCATCTCGCCGGATTCACGGGCGGCGAAGTCCAACGGCTTCCTCCGGCCCGAGCACATCACCGACCAGACGCTTGAGCGTGTGCGCGCGCTGGCGGCCATCGCCGCGGGCCGGGGCCAATCGCTCGCGCAAATGTCGCTGGCCTGGCTCCTCAGCCGCCCTGCCGTAACGACGGTCCTCATCGGCGCCAGCCGGCCCGCCCAGATCGAGGAAAACATCGCAGCAGCCGCCAATACGCAATTCTCCGACGCCGAAGCGGCCGCCATCAACGACGCCTGCCAGCTCTGAGAAAAACGCCGCCGCGCTTTTTCTTCAGACCAGCAGCTCGTTCGTCCGACGGACAAGGTCCGACGGGCTGAACGGCTTGGTCAGAAACGCCTGCACGTTCAGGCCGGCCGCCTCCTGCCGGATCGTTGTCTGGTCCCTCGCCGTGAGCATGATGACCCGCACCTGAGCCCCCTCCTCGCCCTCGCGAATCCGACGCAGGGTTTCCACTCCATCGAGGCCGGGCATCGAGTAGTCAAGAATGACGAGGTCGGGCCGGTTCTCCTTGAGAAATTCCACCGCCGCCTCCCCGCGCTTCACGGCGACGATGCTCGCCGCCACGGGCTTCAACGCGAACTGCAGGAGGCGGATCATGTGATCCTCGTCGTCCACAATGAGAATCTGTTTGCTCATAAAAAAGTCATTCCTTGCGCAGTATCGCCACCAGCGTCCGGTCGTCGGACGGCGGGGCATGGTCGGAAAAGCGGTTCACGTCATCCAGGATGTGCCTCACCAGCCCCTCGGCCTGCCAGGGAGCGGTTGATTTCACCGATCGGATCAGGCCCTCGACGTCGAAGAGCTTCTCCGCCGGGTCGGATGCCTCCGGGATACCATCTGTGAAGAGAAGAAGCAGATTGCCCGGCTCAAGCGCCGCCTGTGCGGTTTCGTAATGGCTGTCCGGCAGCACGCCGATAGGGAGGCCGTGGGACTGGAGCGACCGGTGAGTGCCGTCGGTGTGAAAAATCAACGCTGCCGGGTGGCCGGCATTCGCCTCGCGGATCACCGAGCGGTCGGGCGAGATCCACGCGCAGGCCACCGTGATGAACATGTCGAGCTTCACCAGATCCGGCGCCATCGAGCGGTTGATCTCGCAAAACAGGCGGCCGGGATCCGAAGCCAGCTCAAGCTTCGCCCGGATATTTGTCCGCAGCATGTTCGCCAGGAGCGCTGCCGAAATTCCCTTCCCCATCACATCGGCGATCGCCACAAGCAGGGCCCCGTCAGGCAGGGTGATCACATCAAAATAATCACCGCCCGCCTTCAGCGCCGGCAGGCACGTGCCGTGAATATCCAGCCGCCCGGATTGCTCGAAAACCTGCGGCATGAGCGAGAGCTGGATCTCCGCCGCGATCTCAAGCTCACGCAGATCGCGCCGCTCGGACTCCCTCCGCTGCTGGAGCTCGTGCATCGCCGCGACGATGCCCAGATACTCGGCCACCACGCGTGTCACCTTCAGCTGGGCTGCGGAAAAATACGGCGAACCCTCGCGCTGAACGAGCACAAGAACACCCCGGCGCTGGTTCTTAAAAAAGACCGGAGCAACGAATGCCGCATCGATGCGCCCGCAAAGCGGATCCCCGAGGCCGAGCGTTGCGCTGCTCGTGATCGTAACCTCCTCACCGCTCACGAAGACCTGGGACTCCACGCATCCGCTTGAGACCTCGATCGAAGCGGGCGGCGGCGCGCCTCCGGCACCGGCACAACCCACCAGCGCCAGCGAGGGGCCCTTCACAAGGCGGGCATACGAGGAAACCGCACCGGTCAGCTCGCAAAGGCGGCGCAGGGCGAGTTCCATAAAGCTGGAAAGCTCGTCCGCGCCGGCGATCAGCTCCCCAAGGCCGATCAAGGCATTGATCATCTCGTAGCTCGATCCGAGTTCCTCGGTCATGGCCACCAGCATCTTTTCCTGCTGGCCGGGCTCATACATCCAAGCCTCCGGAGCGAGGGCTTTCGTCAGGACAAGCACATGCCGGCCATCGACGAGGCGGTGCTCGATCGAACTCGTCATCTGCTCCATCAAAAACCGGCCCCTTCCACCCTCGGCAAGCGGATCGTCCGGCAGAGCCGCCTCGCCCGTCCAACCGGCAAAAGCCGACGGATCGGTAATCCGGAGCTCGACGGCACCCGGTCGGATCTCACACTCGACACGGAGAAACTTCTCCTGCGCAGCGGCGCATCCGTGCTCGATGGCATTATTCATCCCCTCGACCGCCGCGAGCTCGAACTCGGCGAGGAATTTCGAATCCTGCACGCCCTGGTCCTGAAGGAATCCACAAACCTTCGTCACGATCCCGGTGACATCGGCAAGCTTCGGATCCGCCAGGGACAGAGCGCAGGAGACCTCAAGGTTCATCAGTCGAGCGGGGTTTTCACGGCGATGTTCCACAACGAGCGGGAGGCCTGCCGGGCGCCGGCACCGTCCGGCGAGCCGGCCTGATAAGCGGCGTGCATCCACTCATCCGGCTGGGTCGGATCATGACAGCCGAAGAGGTCCGAGAGAGAAAAAACACCCGCCGGCGAACGCTCGAAGAGATTCCGCAACTCCGGAGCGAGCTGATCCCACTCGGCGCGGTTGCGCGGAAGAATGCCGCTGAGCTTGAGGTGGCCCGCAGCGACCGCCCGGAACCACGGCTGACGGCGGAAGAGCAGCGGTCCCCGCCGCCGGGTTTTGAGCAGAATCTGGCGTCCGCCCGGCAGCAGAACCTCCCGCCAGGCCGGATGGTCTCCGAGATTCCAGAGCTTGGCCGGCACAGCGAGAAAGATCCACAGCAGGCCGGCCAGAAGCCTCTCAGCCATCCGTGGCACGCAGGCCCTCGCGCCGAGATCCGCGAGAATAAAATCATCCACAATCTCGACACGCACGCCCCGCTCCCAGTTGAGCAGGATGCCCCCGCGGGCCGCCGTATTCTCGAGGCGCGTGTGGCGGCCGACAAAGGTTTCGTCGCAGACAATGGCTTTCACCGCTTCGACATCCTCATCGAGAAC
Source organism: uncultured Chthoniobacterales bacterium (assembly GCA_964607615.1). Classification (GTDB taxonomy): domain Bacteria; phylum Verrucomicrobiota; class Verrucomicrobiia; order Chthoniobacterales; family Terrimicrobiaceae; genus CAZSMN01. The sequence goes on from CAZSMN010000202.1 coordinate 6,417, forward strand.
CGCATGGCTGCCGAGATAGACATCCGGACCAAGCCGGCAGCCGGCGCCGACCTGCGCGCGCGGGCCGATCCAGCAGGGCGCGGACAATGTGGCCGTCGGGTGGATCGATGCGCCCGGCGCCGCCCAGACGCCCGGCGAGACCTCGCGGTCGATCGCCAGCCCACCACTCTTCGAGAGCGTCGCAAGGGCCGCGCCGTGAAGCTCGAACCACCGCTGAAGCAGTTCGCGGCCATCGACCACAGGTGAAGGCCGGGGCATTCCCGGAAGCCGGTCCATCGTTTCCACATGGGCACCGTGCGCCGGCGCGGGAGCCGTCGAGACCTCGATCGGCTTCGACCAATAATCCCCCTGCGCGAGCCACGAGCGGATCAGGTGGGGCCGGTCCTGGGCGTGAATCGTGATGGAGGTCACCTCCTCATGCAGCGCGGCCTCCAGCCAATAGGCGAGCACCGGACGGCCGCAAACCGGCCAGAGAACAAAGGGAAGGTGGTTCCGCCCGATCGTGTCGAGCGACTCCCAATCCGGAGCCACCAGCGTCCAATGCGCCCCGGCGCTCAATAGGCTCCTTTCCCCAGAAGGACGGCCGGCACGGTTCGCGCGAGAAGCTTGATATCCGTCCACAGGCTCGTGGACCGGATGTAATCGAGATCGAGGCGGACCTGACCGTGAAAGTCGATCTCGCTGCGGCCGCTGACCTGCCAGAGGCACGTGATGCCCGGCTTGGCCATAAGGCGCTGGCGCTGCTCGGGCCGGTACTCCGCCACCTCGCGCGGGAGCGAAGGTCTCGGCCCGACGAGCGACATGTCGCCGACGAGGACGTTCCAGAATTGCGGCAGCTCGT
>CAZSMN010000203.1:0-7256 GCA_964607615.1 uncultured Chthoniobacterales bacterium
GCCATCCCGATGAACTGGCCGCTGGGCGACGGGCCGGAGTTCAAGGGGGTTTACGACCGGGCAAAGAATGCGATGCACCTCTTCGAGCGGACGCCCGGCGGCGCCTACCGCGCGGCGGTTGCGGTGAAGGATATCCATGACGCCGCGGTGAAGGACGCCGTTCTGCCGGACGTCTATACGCGCGTCTGTGACGAACTGGCATTGCTGGACGGAGCGGGCGCAGAGTTTGATCCTGCCGCGGTGCGTGCCGGCTCCGCGACGCCGGTTTTTTTCGGAAGCGCGATGAACAATTTCGGCGTTCAGCTCCTGCTCGATGCGTTTCTTGAGCTGGCCCCCGAGCCGGCTCCGCGCCTGAGCCGAGGGATTGAGATCGAGCCGGCCCGCGAGGCGTTCTCGGCGTTTGTTTTCAAGATCCAGGCGAACATGAATCCCAAGCACCGCGATCGCGTTTCGTTCCTTCGCATTGTCTCCGGATGCTTTCGCCGCGACATGGTGGCAACGCACCAGCGGCTCGGAAAAACGATCCGCCTGGGAAACTCCCAGCGCCTCTTCGCACAGGACCGGGAGACGGTCGATGAAGCGTGGGCGGGCGATGTGGTCGGAATTGTGGGGAATTACGATTTTCTCATCGGCGATACGGTCAGCGAGGATCCGGCGGTTTCTTTCGATGAGATCCCGCGCTTCGCGCCGGAGTGCTTTGCGTATTTGAAGAATTCCAGCACGGCAAAGTTCAAGCGCTTCCGCGAAGGCCTGGACCAGCTGCTCAAGGAAGGGGTTGCACAATCGTACGACCTGCCGGACTCCCACCAGAAAATCCCTCTTCTCGGGGCGGTCGGCCCGCTCCAGTTCGAGGTAATGCAATACCGTCTGGAGTCCGAATACAGCGCCGAGTGCCGTGTGGAGACGGCGGCGTGGCAGTTTGTCCGCTGGCCTTATCGTGAAGGAAGGCCCTGCCGGGAGCGGCCCGAGCTGCTCCTTCCCTCCGGTTCGGTATTGGCGATCGATCCGCTCGGGTGGTGGACGGTTCTGCTTCCCAGCGCCTGGACGGCGGGCTATCTGCAGGAGAAAAATGCCGGCTTCACCTTTGAGACGGCGCCTCCCGGTCCACCGGTTGAGAATTGAGCCCCGCAGCGACGGACGTCGCTAGCGCGCGCCGATCCCCGCAACCACCACGGGAATCGTTCGCAGAAGGATGTAAAGGTCTAGAATAATGGACCAGTTATCGATGTATTCGAGGTCGAGGCGCACCCATTCCTGAAAGTCGGTGACTTTGTTCCGGCCGCTGACCTGCCAGAGACAGGTCAGGCCGGGCTTCATGCTGAGGCGCCGGCGGTGCTTGGCCTCTTCAAACTTCTCGACTTCGTAAACCGGAAGAGGTCGTGGTCCCACCAGGCTCATATCGCCCTTGAGAACGTTGATGAGCTGGGGAAGCTCGTCGATGCTCGTCTTGCGGAGCCACCGGCCGAGCGGTGTGATGCGGGGATCGTTGTCGAGTTTGAAGACCGGCCCCTGCATCACATTGAAACCTTCCAGTTCCTCCCGCTTGGACTCCGCATCGGCGACCATGGTCCGGAATTTCAACATCTCGAACGGCTGACCGTGGAGACCCGCTCTCCGCTGCCGGAAGATGACTGGCCCGGGAGAGGTGAGCTTCACGAGGACGCCGACGAGCAGGAAGACCGGCGAGAGAAGGATGATGCCTGTGAGTGCGCCCACGCGATCCATCAGGGTTTTCACCATTAGGCCCCATGAGACGTCCGGCGTCGCGCGGAACACCAGCATCGGGCGGCGGGCGAGCACTTCGTAAGTCGGTTTGGCCACCGAGGTGTGGATGAAGTCCGCATTCAGCCAGGCCTCGACCCCTTCCGTCTCACACGCCTCGATCGCGCGTTGGACCTTGTCGAGCTCGATGCGTTTGAACGCGAGAATGACACGGCCTACCGAATGCCTGTGAAGCGCCTTTACGAGCACATCGACATCATGGGAGCCGAGGTCGATCTCCTCGACGATGCGGATCTCCATGCGCTGGATCGGGGAGAACGCCTCCGTCATCTGACGGATGCAGGAGGGCTCTCCTGCGACAATGAGCCGCTCTCCGTCGGCGCCCTTCTTGAGCCGCCGGATGTAGTCCCAGACCATGATGCGCTCGCGGAGGAGAAGCGCGATGGGTGCCAGGACCGCAAAGATTATCAGAACGGAACGGCTGGGGACTTGTTGCCGGAGAAAAATGACGGTCAGGCCGAGGATTAGACCTAGCCAGATCGCAGCCGCCGCCATCTGTTGGAGCGATTTCCAAGCTGTTTTTTCCAGCGGGTAGCTGTAGAAACCCTGCATCTCAAGAAGAAACGGCCCGAGGGGCATGATGATCGCCAGCATCCAGACAAACTTATCAAAGCCATCGATCGACCAGAGGTTGTCGAGGATGATGAGCTGGTTAAACCGCAGGAGATGGCTCACCCAGAAAATCGCTCCCAACAGCAAGGCATCGATCAATTGGCTGAGCTGGAGATTGATTTCGGATTTTCGAGCGATCATCTTTTGCAGATCGGAAATCTGCGTCGGTTCGGGCAGCGAAGGTTAGGGAGATCCACTACTATGCGTCAAAAAAATAAAGAGCGAACTTTGCCCTCCATCGTCGGGATCGTTGACGGACCCGCGGCTCGCGCAGCCGTCTCCCGGCTTTCTGCGGGGGATGTGGATTTTCTCGAGTGGCGGGCGGATGGATTCAGTGCCGGGACGCGGATTCCCGCTGCGCCGGTTCCGTGGGTGCTCACGGCGAGGGACCCGCGTGAGGGCGGCTTTGGAGACCTCAGCGTGTCAGCCCGGCGTGCCGTGCTTCTGGAGAATCTTCCCAAGGCGGCGATGGTCGATATCGAGCTGCGGAACGCCCGTGCGATGTCTGTGGTGATCACTGCGGCCAAGGCCTCGTCCTGCAAAGTCATTTCCTCCTTCCACGATTTCAAAAAAACGCCGTCCGCTGCCGTAATGCAGGATTTACTCAACCGTGCGGCGGATTCCGGGGCCGACGTGGTGAAGGTGGCGACGCTGGCGCGCTCGCCGCAGGATGTCGGGTGCCTGCTGGATCTTTTCGGGAAATCCGCGCTACCGCTGGCGGTGATGGGTATGGGGCCGCTCGGCATGGCGTCGCGTCTTCTTTTTGCGTGCTGCGGATCCGCGTTGAATTACGGGTGGCTCCATCGGCCGAATGTGCCGGGGCAGTGGTCTGCCGTGGAGTTGCGGACGCTCCTTGAGCGGTCGGGATCCCGGCCGTGACGGCCCCCGCGATCGCGCTGCCACTGGCGGCGGGTTTTGTCTATGTTCTGGCGACGCTGCTGATCAAGCGCTCGGTCGCGGCCGGCGCGGGTTCGCGGCATGTGAACGTTGCCGCCAATCTCGCAATGGGGCTCCTGATGCAGCCGCTCTGGCTGCTGGGCGGGGAGTCGCCGGCCATCTGGCAGCCGCTGGCCTGTGCCGCGGTCTTTTTCGCCGGACAATGCTTGACCTTTCTCGCGTTGAGCCATGGCGATGTCTCGGTTGCGACTCCGCTCATGGGGACAAAGATCCTCTTTGTTTCGGGGTTGAGCGTCGTTCTTCTCGGCCGGCGGGCGTCGTGGGATTGGTGGGCGGCCGTGGGCCTTTCAACTGCGGCGGTCATTCTCGTCACCGCGCATCCGGGCCGGAGGAAGTCGCAGGCGGTGGGGTTCACCGCCGTGTGCGCGATCAGTTCGGCGTTTCTCTTTGCCTTGGCGGATCTCTTGATCCAGCACTGGTGCGAACCGGAGACCCTGAACCGCTTTTTTGCGCTCATGTTTTCCGGAAATGCGGTCCTATCGGCTCTCTGGTTTCTCGGGGAGGGACCGAAGGGCATGCTCCCGCCGCGCCGGTCGCTCGGGTGGCTCGCCGGGGCTGCCAGCCTCCTTGCCGTACAGGTGCTCTTTCTGGCGATCGCGCTCGGGATCTATAACGACGCGACGGCGACAAACATCCTTTATTCGTCGCGGAGCCTATGGAGCGTCATCCTGGCGTGGACGGCCGGAAGCTGGTTTGCGGCGCGGGATGCCGAGGCCGGCGTGCGCGTGATGATCTTCCGGCTCGCTGGAGCGCTCTTGCTCTTTGTCGCCATCCTTCTCATTGTCTTCGCCCACCCATGATCAACGAACTCACCGCCCATGTAAAAACGGGGGGCCTCCTTGCTCCCGACGATGTTCGCCGCGCTTGCGAGGCGCTTCTCGACGAGTCGGCTTCGCTGGAAGCGCGTGCAGACTTTCTGGCCGCGCTGCATGAGAGGCGCGAGACGCCGGAGGAAATCGCGTCCTTCGTCGAAGTGCTCCTTGGCTATGCGGTGCCCTTCCCGGCTGATGCCTCCTCATGCATCGACGTGTGCGGGACGGGAGGCGACCGGGCCGGGATTTTCAACGTCTCGACGGCGGTCATGTTTGTCGCGGCGGCATGCGGGGCAAAGGTGGTGAAGCACGGCAATCGGGGCATCACCTCGAAAAGCGGCGGCGCCGATGTCCTTGAGGCACTCGGTGTGCGCGTCGATCTTCCGCCGGACCATGCGGCGGCGGTTTTGGAGGAGGCGGGATGCTGCTTTTTGTTTGCTCCGCACTACCATCCGGCTTTCAAGGCGGTGGCTCCGGTCCGGAAGCTCCTTGCCGAGCAGGGCCGCACGAGTGTCTTCAACATGCTCGGGCCGCTTCTCAATCCCGCCCGTCCCGGCTACCAGCTGGCGGGCGTGTTTGATCCGGATCTGCTCGAGACCTACGCGGCTGTCTTCGAAAAGCTCGGCCGGCGGCGTGCCTGGGCGGTTCACGGAACGGGACCGGATGGACTGCGCCTCGATGAGATTTCACCTGTCGGAAGCACGGACGTCGTTTTTCTCGACGAAGGGGCGCGGGGGCGCTTCGTCATTGATCCTGCTGCGCTTGGGATTCCGCCGCTCGATGTCACAGAACTCGCGGGCGGCACGGCTGCGGAAAATGCCGGTATTATTTCCAATATCCTTGCCGGCAACCTCCGGCGTGCGCCGCGAGCGATCGTTCAGCTCAACGCGGCGGCTGCTTTGGTCGTTGCGGGTGTTGCTGGCGATCTCGCCGCGGCCTGGGCCACGGCAGGCGAGGCGCTCGACAATGGATCCGCAAGGGACATTCTGGACCGGCTCCGCGTGGCGCGCTGAGGCTTCGACTGCCAAGCCAGGGCTGCATTCTGCCATGCGGGAATCCTCTGAGCGGGTATTGAGTCAGGTAGGGATCGGGTTTACGCTCGGTCGATGAAACCCTTCCGGATCTGGGCTGCGGCCCTTGCCATTTGCGTTGCTCCGGCATCTGCACAGGTGGACTCCGGCGCCCAAAAAAGTCCTGCGATCTATTCCGGCATTTATGAAAACGGGGCGTTTTCACCGCTTACCTTCGTCAATGGCGTCGCAGGGTGGGAGACGTTTTTCCAGGCGGGATTTCTTGGTCAGGGAAGGATTATCGCCAATGTCGAAGCCGGCTTGGTCTGGGACGGACACGAAGCTTTTAACCGTCCGCCCGGGTCGCCTTCCCCCGTTGCCCTGACGCTGTCTGGCACAGGGGCGCTGAGTGAGACGGATTTTCATGCGACGATGGTCGGTCATGTTCTGGCTGGCACCGGTTATGTCGAGGGCACAGATCCGCCGCAATACACCTACGCGGGAATCGGCATGGCTCCCATGGCTCAGCTTTGGTCGGGTGCGATCGCCACAGCCTATTCGCCGTCTGATGTTGGTGGCTTCAACGTTACCACCGAGTCGGCGGTTTCGGTTTACCGTCCCTTTTTTCAGGGCATCGCCGGCCAGCGTCCGGATGTGATTAACAGCAGCTGGGGAGGGCCGGATCCGCAAGCTGTCGATCCCGTGAGCCTCGCGATCGACGGGCTTGCTGCACAGAATGCGACGGTGGCCTTCGTCGCGGCGGCGGGAAACGAAGGGGCGGGAGCGGTCTCGGCACCGGGCGCAACGTTCAACGGCATCACGGTTGGCGCGCTCGGAGGGAGTGGTTTTTTGACGCCATCCACGTTTTCGTCCCAGGGTGCGGTGGACTTTTACAATCCTGTGACCGATACCGTTCTTCCCGGCGTCCGGGCGGCGGTGGATATTGCGGCGGCGGGGGAGAATCTCGTTCTGGCTGCGTACCTTGGTGACAGCGGAGGGGTCGGGGCATCGACGGATCCCGGTATTGTCGACATTATTCAGGATCCCGCGCCTCAGGATCTCTATTTTCTCAACCAGAGCGGAACAAGCTTTGCCGCGCCACTCGTGGCAGGGTCCATCGCCCTTTTGAAAGAGGTCGCTGCCACGCATCCCACGCTCAATCTCCTCGGAGTCGCCCCGGCAAATGACACCCGTGTGATGCGATCGATCCTCATGGCCGGCGCCACGGAGACCAGCGGCTGGAATAATGGTCAGGCTGATAATGGAAACGGCGTCATTACCACGACTCAAGCGGTTGATTTTGCCGTTGGCGCTGGCGCTCTGAATCTTAACAACACGGTTGATATCTATTTCCTCGCCGGCACGAGGGATCTGGCGGGTTCGGCTGGCGGCACGATCGATGGAGCCGGGTGGGATTTCGCCTCGCTCGCCCTTGCCGGGACTAACGACTACCTTTTTGAAAACCCGTTCAGTGAACCGGTCGAGTTGACGATTTCGCTCAACTGGTTTGCCGGTCGCACCTTCGATAACTTGCTCGATGCGGGCAGCGAAACGCATTTTTCCAACCTCGATCTCGAGGTCTGGGAGGTTGTAGGAGGGGTCTTCTCGACGCTGGTCGCGCAATCCACCACCACGTATAACAACACGGAGTTTCTTCGCTTGGACCTCGCGGCGGGAGACTACGGTATCCGTGTGCGTTTGGACTCTCTGGTTTACGAAGTGACGCCAGGTGGTTTTACCGAGGAGTCTTATGCCCTTGCCTGGCGGGCGATTCCGGAGCCGTCGTCTTTTGTTCTCATCGCGATCAGCGCGGCGGGTCTTCTCACTCTCCGCCTGCGCAGGCGCGGCTGACAAACGCTGGTCCGCAGGCCGGCCTGTTGGTCCCGGGCACAAAAAAACCGCAGAAGTTTCCTCCTGCGGATTTTTGTTAATTGGTTTTACTGACGCTGGGGCGCTCGTTACTCGGTGATTTCGAGGCCCATCTGGCGGGCTGTTCCGCATAGCGTGCGGTAGGCGGCCTCTTCGGAGCGGGCGTTCATGTCCTTCATCTTCACTTTGACGATGTCCATGACCTGCTTCTTCG
>CAZSMN010000204.1:0-7098 GCA_964607615.1 uncultured Chthoniobacterales bacterium
GGACGAATCCCGGCTCGATCTCATCAACCGCAACGTCACCCTCTTCCTTGGCATTCTGGAGAGCCTCAAAGGCGCCGGGCTGAAGAAGGATGCGATCATCTTCGTCGTATCGAATCCGGTCGACATCCTCACCCAGCTCGCCGTGGAAAAAACCGGCCTGCCGGCCAAGCAGGTGATCGGCCTCGGAACGGTTCTCGACACATCGCGCTTCTGCTCGCTCATCGCGAGCTCGCTCGCGCTACCCGCGACGCAGGTCCGGGCCATGATCCTTGGCGAGCACGGCGATACGATGCTTCCGATCTGGTCGTCCGCCACGGTGGACGGATTTCCGCTCACTAAATTCCCCGGAGTGACCGCAGCCTTCCAGTCGCAGATTTTTGAACGCACGCAGAAGAGCGGCGCGGAAGTCATTTCGCGCAAGGGCGGTGCCGGCTATGCGGTCGGCGTCGCGATCCGCGAGGTCATCGACTCGATCGCCCTCGATCGTGAGCGCATCCTTCCGGTGTCGAGCCTCGTCAGCGGTGCCTATGGCATCCGCGACGTGAGCATCAGCGTTCCCACGGTCGTCGGCCGCGGCGGCGTTGTGAAGCACGTCGAGGTCGAGCTGTGGCCGAAAGAACTTCAGGGTCTCCAGAGCTCCGCCAAGGCGCTCAAAGACACCCGCTCGAAAATCAAGTAGGCGGCCGCGTTACTCGGTCACCACGACCAGCTGGTCGGCCGTGCTGAGTTCGATTTGCGGTTTCGTTTCCTGATAGAGCTTCATCTCGCCGCTCACGCGCACCTTTTTGCCCTCGAGGTCCGAGAATCCGTTCGGGAAGGCGCCGTAGCTGCGCTGGAAGACGACGGCGACGAATCCCTGTTTTTTCGGCAGGCCGATGTTGATGAAGGTGATGGTGTTGTCTTTGGTTGATCCGACCGTCGTCACTACGCCCTCGACCGTCACCTGCTGTCCGGCCTTCTCGCGGAGGAGGTCGATGTTCGTCGCGTCGAGCGGTGCGGCAGGCTCCTCAGCAACGGCAGAGAACGCAAACAGGCAGACGGCGAGGAGGGGGAGGGTTTTCTTCATGAGCAGACGGTTAGCAATTTTTGAACGCTTCGCCAGCGCAGACTTCGGGGACGGCGTGCAGGGCGCGTCAAAAAATGCCTGCTTCCGTCACCGGATTCCTCGCGTAGGTTGTCATTAATGAACCGGTTTGTTTCCCTCCTCTGCTTGTCGCTGGCATGTTTTCTTGCCGGGTGCGCCTCGGTCAGTGTCTCGAAGGAGGAATGGACGGCCGGACCGCTGCCGGAGCGGATTTACGTCAGGCCTTATCAGGTCGGCGAGACCGGGATGCGTGTGGACCGCGATGGCGAGGCACTGAAGGAATTTCAGAAAACGTTTTCCATGGAGTTCGCCGGCCGTCTGGTCGAGCGGTTGAACAAGGACGTTCTTCCGACGTCGGTTCTGCAGGCCGGAGCGAAGGTGCCGCGCGGGCCGGTTTGGATCCTCGAAGGCGAGTTTCTGAGGATCAATCAGGGCAGCCGGGCTTTGCGGGCCGTCGTCGGCTGGGGGCTGGGCGGAACGAAGATGGAGTCGCTTACCAGAGTTTACAGCGTCGAAAAATCCGGGCGGCAGCGCGAGGTCGGCCGCATCGTGACGACCGGGGGTTCGAATGCGGAGCCGGGTGCGGTCTTCAGCGGCCCGTTTGGCGCGGCGCCGCGGCTCGCGCTGAGCGCAAGCCTTACCGGGGTGTCTGCCGATGCGCGCCGGACGTCCCGCATGATCACGGCCGCCCTGTCGGAGCGCTTGGCGGCGGAAGGAGTGGCACTTCGAGGTGAGCCGCTCCGCGCAAAGCGCCTCCAGGCAGCGCCGGATCGCGAGCAGGCCAGCGGCGGACGATAGGGGCAGATCTCCATCGCTTTTTCTTTCGCGTTGTCGGGTGGATCTCGTTCAGAATCCGCCGCTGTGCTGACCATCGCTCTCAAGATGCTTTTCCGCGATCGCGCCAAGTATGCGATGCTAGTTTGCGGCTTGGCATTCTGCTCGCTCCTGATGTGCCAGCAGGCGTCGGTCTTCTGCGGACTGATGATGTGGACGACGGCGACGGTCCGAAACATTGGAGCGCCCGTGTGGGTGGTGGATGCCAAGGTCGAGCAGGCCAACGAGGTGATTCCCATGCGCCAGATCGAGGTCGAGCGCGTGCGCAGTGTGCCGGGAGTGGCCTGGGCGGTGCCGCTCTATCTCGGGATCGAGCAGGCGAGGCTGGGGGATGGATCATTTCAGAACGTGCAGCTCACCGGGCTCGATACGGGAACGCTCACCGGCCGTCCGATGGACATGCGCGAAGGGCGCATCGAAGATCTCCGCCTGCCCTCTGCTGTAGTGGTCGACCAGGTTGCGGTGGAGAAATTCCGGCGCAAGGGCATCACGATCCGGCTCGGTACGGTCTTTGAAATCAACGACAAGGAGGCCCGGGTGGTCGGAATCTGCCACGTGAACCGGAGCTTTCTCGGGCAGCCTTACATTTACACAACGTACGACCGTGCTCTCGAATACGCCAAGCCGTCCCGCAAGCAGCTCAGCTACGTGTTGGCCGGGCCTTCACCCGGTGTCTCCAACGAGGAGCTTGCCTCGCGGATCAGCAAGCTGCCGGGCCTGCGGGCGATCGCGAAGGACGAGCTCTTCTGGCTGACGGTCTGGTGGTACATCACGAACACAGGCATCCCGATCTCGTTCGGCACGGTGGTGATTCTCGGCGTGATCGTCGGGATCGCGATCGCCGGGCAGACATTTTACCTCTTTGTTTACGATAACCTCCGCTACCTCGCGGCGCTGAAGGCGATGGGGGCGCGGATGCGGGTGCTTGCCGGCATGGTGCTCCTGCAGGCGTTCTCCGTCGGGTTTATCGGCTATGGAATCGGAGTGGGCCTCACCGCGTGGTTCGGCAACGCCGTGCTCGCCAAGGAGCAGCCGCCCTTCTTCATGCCCTGGCAGGTGCCCGCCTTTGTCGCTTTGGTCATCGTCTTCATCTGCTCGTTCTCGGCGACGATCGGGCTCGTGAAAATCGCGCGGCTTGAGCCCGCGGTTGTCTTCCGATGAGCGATCCTCTTCAACCGGCAGTCAGAGTGAGCGGGGTGGTCAAGTCGTTCGCGGCGGGCGATGCCCGCACTTTCGCGCTCAAAGGAGCGACGCTGGAAGCGCGGTTCGGTGAACTTCTGATGATTGTCGGTCCGTCGGGTTGTGGAAAAACCACGCTGCTGAGTGTGATTTGCGGAACCCTCCGCTGTGACGAGGGAGAAGTGGAGGTCTTCGGCCACGATATCCGGAAAATGCACGACGGGGACGTCACGAAGTTCCGGTGCGAGAACATCGGATTCATTTTTCAACAGTTCAATCTCATCCCGACGCTCACCGCCGTGGAGAACGCCTCCGTGCCGCTCATTCTTAATGGCGTGCCCCGCATCGAGGCGGAGCGGAAGGCAGGCGAAGTCATGTCGGCCGTCGGCATCGGTGAAAAAGTTGGTTCGTTTCCGGCGCAGCTCTCCGGCGGCCAGCAGCAGCGCGTGGCCATCTCGCGGGCGCTGGCGCACCGCCCTCGGCTCATCATCTGCGACGAGCCGACGGCGTCACTCGATGCGGCCTCCGGCCAGAAGACGCTGGAGCTCCTCAAAGCCAACGCCCTGCAGCCCGACCGCTGCGTCATCGTTGTCACGCACGACAGCCGGATCTATCATTTCGCCGACCGCATCGCTGAAATGGAGGACGGGAAGGTGACGGGAATTTTTGACGATCCGCGGAGTTATCATCATGCTTAAGCGCCCCACGTTTTTCTTTGCCCTTATCGGCATCATCGCCGTTACCGCTCTGGTGATCCGGCTCCGCCAGCCGGGACCGGAACAAAAGCCTCTGGTTCCGCCACCGCAGTCGCCCTACGCGAACTCGATCGGCGGTCGTGGACTGGTCGAGAGCACGAACGAAAACGTCCGCATCGCCCCCTCGGCCTCCGGGCTGGTCGATGAGGTCAAAGTGAAAGTGGGGGATATCGTCAGCAAGGGCGATGTCCTGTTTACGCTCGATTCGCGCGACGCGCGGGCAGCGCTGCAGACGCAGGAGGCGCGGGTGGCGGTCGAGACCGCTCGCGTCGCCGAGGCGGAAACGTTGCTGGCCGACCGGCGGGATCAGCTCGATCGTACGAACCAGCTCCGGCAGAAGAACGTGGCGAGCGTCGATGAGGCCCGACGCAACGAGTTCGCCTGGCAGACGGCCCAGCGGCAGCGTGATCGTGCGCAGGCCGATCTCGCCCTCGCGAACGCGCAGCTCAACGACGCGCGCGTCGCGCTCGACCTGCTCACCGTGAGGGCTCCGCGTGACGGCACGGTGCTCCAGTCGAACCTCCGGGCGGGCGAGTATGCCACCGTCAATGCGACGGAGCCTGCGATGCTGCTGGGCGACATCCGTACGCTTCAGCTGCGGGCGGATGTCGATGAGTCCGATGCTCCCCGCGTGAGGCCGGGGCAGCCGGCCGTGGCTTTTCTCAAGGGCTCAAGAGAGGATCCGGTCGAGCTGGAGTTCGTGCGGATCGAACCCTATATCGTGCCCAAAAGGTCGCTTTCCGGAGAAAGCACCGAACGGGTGGACACGCGGGTGCTTCAAATTATCTATCGCTTTAAAAATCCCTCGTTCCCTGTTTATGCCGGACAGCAAATGGATGTCTTTATCGAAGGCTAGCCTCCTGGCGGCCGTATTCGCGGTTGCATCGCTTCACGCTCAGCTACCGGCGAAGGATCCGGTCCGCAGCTGGAAGACGACCGATGGCCGCGAGATCGTGGCTTCGATTCAGACCTACGATGGAGAGAAGGTCATTCTTCGCGAGGCGGGTGGCCTTCGTCACGAATTGCCCGCCGGGCTGATCATTCCCGAGGACCGCGAGGCGCTGGTTGCGTGGCGCGAAAGCCAGCCCGTGAAGCTGCCGGATACCGTCGGCGTGAGCGGGCCGTCGCTCGAGGTCGAAGTGGTCTCAGAGGACGAAGCCAGCGGACGGTTTGTTTACCGGACGCCTCATTTCGAGTTCACCTCCGAGGGCCGCCTCATGCAGAGCCTGCTCAAGGATGTCACCCGCAACTTCGAAGCGACCTATGAGCTGCTGAAAGTTCTTCCCTGGGGAATCGATCCGGCCCCGGAGAGCGGCGACCGCTTCCGTGCGCTGCTGGTCCGGACGCAGTCCGCCTACGAGGAGGCCGGCGGGCCGAAGAATACCTCGGGCGTCTATTACCGTTCGCGGCAGATGTTTATCATCCCGTTCGAAAGCCTCGGCATCCGGCCGATGGGTAAGAGCTTTTCCAAAAGTTCGGATTACAACTCGGACACGTTGGTCCACGAGCTGACGCACCAGATGATGCATGCCTGGCTCCCGCTTCTGCCGACGTGGGTCGTGGAGGGAACGGCGGAATACACCAATATCCTGCCCCTTCGCAGCGGGATTTTCCGGCTCTCGGCTGCGCGTTCCGGACTGAGGGACTACCTCGACCAGCTCAAGCGGAACGGGGGAGTGCCCGAGCCTTATCCGATCGATCAACTCTTCTGGATCACCGGCGACGAGTGGCTCAGCCTCATGGCAAAGGATGCCGACGAAGCGCAGCGGCTCTATTTCACGTCCTACCTCCTCGTCTACTTTTTCATGCATCTTGATGGCGAGGGCGACGGGGCGCGCTTCATCCGATACTTCCGGACGGTCGGCAAGACCAAACGCGAGGTCGAAGCCTACCGCTCGCAGGTGGCTGCGTTCCGTGGTCCGGACGGCCGGGTGAACTGGCCGGCCAATCTGCCCCCGCCGAAGAAACCCGAAGTCCTTGCCTCCGATGAGGCGCGTGCCGCCTTCGAGAAGTCCACGCTGGAAATCCTTCTCGATGGCCGGACCAGTGAGCAGCTTTTCGACGAGGTGCGTTCGGCCTACCGGCGTTACGGACTCCGGCTCTGATTGACGGGAATCAAGACGGGCCAGCAATTCTTCTTGCATGGCCTGCCGCGCAATGGATTCTTGGGCGCGTCCGATATTATTTCCATTAATACCCTACCAACATGTCACTAACTACCATCACTTCCATCCGCGCCCGCCAGATCCTCGACTCCCGTGGCAACCCGACCGTTGAGGCCGACGTCGAGCTCGCAGGTGGAGTCATCGGCCGTGCGGCGGTCCCGAGCGGAGCCAGCACCGGAGAGCACGAGGCGGTCGAGCTTCGCGACGGCGTCAAGACGATCTACCTCGGCAAGGGCGTGACCAAGGCGGTTGCCAATGTTTCCAAGCTCCTCGCGCCGGCTCTTGTCGGCCTCGATGCCATCGACCAGATCGGCGTCGACAAGACGATGCTTGCCGTTGACGGCACGCCGACCAAAAAGAAGGTCGGAGCCAACGCCATCCTCGCCGTCTCGCTTGCCACCGCCAAAGCGGCCGCTGCCCAGCTCGGAGTGCCTCTCTACAAGTACCTCGGCGGACCGAACGCGAAGGTTCTCCCGGTTCCGATGATGAACATCGTCAACGGCGGTGCCCACAGCGACGCCCCGATCGACTTCCAGGAGTTCATGATCATCCCGAAGGAATTCCCGACCTTCTCCGAAGCGCTCCGCGCCGGCACCGAAATCTTCCACTCCCTCAAGGGCGAGCTCAAGAAGCGCGGCCTCTCCACGGCCATCGGTGACGAGGGTGGTTTCGCGCCGGCTTTCAATTCCGCCGAAGACGCCCTCGAGACGATCGCGAAAGCCGTCAAGGGTGCGGGCTACAAGTTCGGCAAAGAGATCTTCATCGCTCTCGATGCCGCCTCGAGCGAGTTCTACGACGCAACCAAGAAGGCCTACATCTTCAAGAAATCCGACGGCACCAAGCGCACGGATGACGAGATCGTGGCCTACTATGCTGAGCTCTGCTCGAAATACCCGATCGTCTCGATCGAGGACGGCTGCGCCGAAAACGACTGGGTCGGCTGGAAGAAGCTCACCGACGCGCTCGGCGACAAGGTTCAGCTGGTCGGAGACGATCTCTTCGTCACCAACGTCGAGTTCCTCCGCAAGGGCATCGACACCGGCACGGCGAACTCGATCCTCGTGAAGGTGAACCAGATCGG
>CAZSMN010000205.1:0-7074 GCA_964607615.1 uncultured Chthoniobacterales bacterium
AGGGTGCGGACCGTGTGCGCATCCCAAACTTTGTCGAGTAACGTCTGGCTCATAAATTGGGCGGTTTGCCACTCTAGCCCCCGCTTTCCGCTTGGCAAGATCCGCGATGTGGCTTGTCACGCCGGATCCGAAGTCATAATCTGACACCAGTCCTTCCCCCCTCCCATGCCGATCGAAAACCTCCAGCACTGGTTCCTGAAAAAACACGACAACGGTGAGGTCTTCGGCCCCGTCCATTTTTCCCAGATCGTGGAATGGGCCCACGCCGCACAGGTAAACCCGCAGGACATGCTCTCAGCGGACGGCAATGTCTGGACCAAGGCCCCGATGGTGCCCGAACTCGAAATGGACTGGCTGATCGAGCTGGCCGACCATCTCCTCTACGGTCCGACCACGGCAGGAGCCCTCACGGAATTCGCCAAGGTGGGAGAAATCCACCGCGAGACTATGGTTATCAACTGCCGTACGGGCGAGACGATGACCCTCTGTGAGGCGCCCTTTTTCTCCGAGGAAATGCTGCGGCCCGCCGCTCCGGATCAGCCGGCCCTCCAGCCGGTCAAAGGGGGCATCAAGGTTCATCTGCAAAAACGGATGCGCGAGCTCGAAACCGCTCTCATTGAAAAGCGCCTTCAACTCAAGATCGCCACCGACACGATCGCCAAGCAGGATGCCCGCATCAAGGAACTCGAAGCCCAGCTGAAGGATATTCGGGTCGGTCGGAAAAGTCTCTGAGCCGGTCGGCTCTACTCGATCGCGATTCCGTTTTTCTCAAGCGTCAGACCGGTCGAACGGGCGTAGGCCGCGATGGCGCGGATATGATCCGTGCGCGCCCGAAGCTCGTTGACCTCCGCCGTCGCGAGGTCACGCTGAAACTGAAGAACCTCGAACGTCGTCGAAGTGCCGCTCGCGAGCCGGGCCTGTGCCGCCTCCAGGGTTTTCCGGGCGAAATCCAACGCGGACCGCGAGGCATCGATGCGCTTGCGGGTGGTCTCGATCTGTCCAGCGGCGTTGTCGGCCTCCACGAGAATGGTTTGCTCAAGCCGCTTGAGCTCTACCAGAGCGCGGGCGATTTCGAGCTGGTTCGCACGGAGATTTCCCACCGCCTCGCGATTGGGCACCGGCAGGCTGCCCACGACACCCGCCGTCCATCCCAGGTTGTTCGTCGATTGACCGGTCGCTCGCTGGATGCTGTCTGCCAGCGATGTATCGATGCCGTTCACCCCGAAGCTCGCCACGAGGTCGAGGCGGGGCAGTGTCTGGTTCCTCGCGAAGACAACGTTGATCTGCTGCTTCTGAAGCTCGAGGAGGAACTGGCGGTAATCCGGCCGCAGCTCAAAGGCCCTCGGAAAATCCTTCGCAGGATCGGGGCGGAATCCGGGCAGCTCCGGCAGCGACGAGATTTTGAGCCGTGTTTGCAGAATGCTGAAAACCTCATCGGTGATGAGCTGCTTGAGGAAGTTCTCGTTGTCCAGCATCGCGCGGCGGGCAACAAGGACGCGCTCCTCGCGGGCGGCGAGATCCGCGCGGGCCTGCATTACATCGAGGGGCGACATCACGCCGATCTCCGCCCGCTTGAGGTTGTCCTGCAAAAGCTGCTCCGCGAGAGCACGGGACCGCTCCTCGACCCCGAGGTTCTCCGTCGTGAAGAAAAGCTCGCTGTAGGTGTTTACCGTGTCGGTAACGACATCGATGATCCGCGCTCGGAGCGTCCACTCCGAAATGGCGCGGTCGGCCCGGGCGATGCGCAGTTGAGCGAGGTTCACGTCGGTTCCGAAATTGCGCAGGAGGGGCTGGATAATACTCAGCCCGACAAACGAATTATAGCGGTCGTTCGACAGGCGGTCGTCGGTATTCCGGGTGGTGGATGCGCCGAAATCGTACGTCAGCCCCCACGGGGTAAGCCCCGCAATCGATGAGTCGACCTCCAGCCCGGTGGTCGCCGCAAAGAGGTCAGGCGTCTCACCGCCGGGCACCGCCACCGGGGCGACGAGGTTGTTATTCAGGGTGCGGAGTTCCTGATTATTCTCGTCGTAGGTCACCGAGGCTTCAACCACCGGATCAAAACGACCTGAGGCCGACAACTGCCGGGCCTTGGCGATATCCGGCGTGAACCGCTCGGCCCGGATCTGGAAGTTCTTCGACAGCGCCCGTCGGATCGCCTCGCGAAGGTCGACGTCCAGCGTCTCCGCTGCAGCGGCAGGCCACAGGGATGCGGCAAGAACAAAGACCAGCGCAAGGCGGGAGACCATCGACAAACAGCGCGGATTCCAGAGCATGCCCGACAGCGTAAACGAACCGGCCCAAATGAAAAGACGCCATGGTCCATTGCCACAGAAAACGGGCGTAAAGAGCGCCATCTGCTTCAGTCCACTGGAGGCGGCGTCTTCATTTGCTCCAGCTTATAATGCAGCGCGCGCCGGCTGATTCCCATAAGCTGCGCCGCCTTCGTTTTGCTGCCGGCCGTCAGCTGCAGGGTCTGACGTATGGCTTCGCGCTCGAGGTCGGCAAGAGCGATGCCGCCCAGATCTTTCCCGACGGTCTGCGCGGTGGTGGGCTTCTGAAGAAAAGCCGGCAGGTCCCCCACCCCGATGCGGGTTGCCGGACACGTGAGGACGAGCCGCTCGACCACGTTGCGGAGCTGCCTCACGTTGCCGGGCCAGGCGAACTCCGACAGGCACCGGATGGCATCACCGGTGAACCGCCGGCCGCGCCGGTTGTGCTTGGCAACGAAGTGAGCCCGGAACATCTCAACGAGCGGCGCGATATCCTCCCGCCGGTCCCGCAGCGGAGGAAGGTGGATGGTTATCACGTTGAGACGGTAGAGCAGATCCTCACGAAACGTCCCCTGTGCGGCTTCCACTTCGAGATCCTTGTTGGTCGCGGCAACAATCCGCGCATTCGATCGCACCGCCGTCCGGCTGCCGATCGGCCGGAAGACGCCGTCCTCGAGCACGCGAAGGAGGTCGGCCTGGCCGAGGCGTGAGATGTCCCCGATCTCATCGAGGAAAAGCGTTCCCCCGCGGGCAAGCTCGAAGCGCCCGGGCTTGTCGGCGATCGCCCCGGTGAAGGCTCCGCGGACATGGCCGAAAAGCTCCGACTCGATCAGGGTCTCCGGAAGAGCGGCGCAATTCACCGGAATAAACGGACCTCCGACCCGCCGGCTCCGCTCGTGGATGGCGCGCGCCACCATTTCCTTGCCGGTACCGGATTCCCCTTGGATGAGCACGGTGACATCCGTGGGTGCGACCTGCTCGATCAAGCGCTGCACTTCGCGAATCTGCGCGCTGTCGCCGACAAAAATATCGACGTTATCGCGCCGGCGGAGCCGCTGGCGGATCTCCGGATCGCCCGCCACAATGAGCTGGTGCTCGAGGGCCTGGCGAACCGACTTCAGGATTTGCTCTTCCTCAGCCGGCCAGGAGAAATAGTCGAACGCTCCATTGTGAATCGCGCTCATCGCCGTGCGGATCGAACCGCCCTCGCTGACGAAGATGAACTGGGTATCCGGCGAAAGGGCCTGAAGCTCCGACATCAACGGAATGCCATCCGAGAGCCCGATATCGAAGGTCTTGAGGATGACATTGAAATGCTCGCGCTCCGTCATCTCCCGGGCCGACTTCGGCGACGTGGCAACATTCACGCGGTAGCCGGCACCGGTCAAAATCTGCCGGAGGCGCGGCGCATAGCGCGCATGCCGGTCCACAATAAGGAGCGAGACGTTGGAGGGGTTCAAAGGATGAAAGATTCACGGCGTCCGACGGAAAACAGCCCTGCGGATCGTTACCTGGATATCTTTTGCGCATTTTATGGAGCAAAACGAGCAGTTTTTGCCCATTATTGATAAGACAATCTCCAACCAGAACACAGATTTCTTACTTAACTTATTTTTATGGAATAACTTACGTAGCAGGAACAACCCTTGGCATCGCGACTGCAGAGGGACAGTCGCCATGCACGACACCCTCCAGCTCACCCGCGGACTCCGGCGTTTGAATGATCTCGAAGCGGTGCCACTTGCCGGCTGGGCAGCGTTTTTGACATCCGGCGAACGGGAGCTGGCCATCCGGCACGCGCGTGAGAATCTGCCGACCTCTCTCCTCAAGCATCACGACATGCTCGTGGCCGAAGGGAGACGCAGCATCGCCCGGGTGATAGAGGGAACCTGTGGAGCCTGCCTTGCACCCTTGCCCTCGGGGCATGCGGAGAGCAGCCCGCTCGATGTCTGCGACCACTGTGGCGTTTTTCTCGAATGGCCTGCCCGGCAGCATCCGGCATTGGCTCATAGCGCCCGATGAGAGCGGTGTTCTCCAAACTGCCTTTCCGGCCGAAGACTCTGGAGTGTCTCAGTAGCGGACTGTCCGGTTTATCGCTCGGGCGCGAGGCTCTCGCCGGGGCAACGGTCGGGCTTATCGCCTTGCCGCTCGCGCTTGCGTTGGGAATTGCCAGTGTGCCGTTCGGCACGGAGACGCCGATGCCGGCACCGGCGCTCGGCCTTTTTACCGCGATCATCGCGGGATTTATCGTGTCGCTCCTCGGCGGGAGCCGCGTTCAGATCGCCGGTCCGACGGCGGCCTTCGTGCCGATCATTCTTCTCATTGCAGGCGAACACGGATACTCCGGCCTTCTCCTCGCAACCATGATGGCGGGCGTCATCCTGATCCTTATGGGCCTGACGCGCATGGGGAACCTTATCAAATTCATTCCCTGGCCGGTGACGAGCGGGTTCACCACCGGAATCGCCGTGGCGATCATCATTACGCAGATTCCCGACTTCGCGGGGCTCAAAACGACCGCTCCGATGCCACGCGAGTTTGTCGAAAAGATCTCATGGCTGCTCGGGCATGTGCCCACCCTGAACGGCTACGCCCTCGGCCTTGGCGCGGTCTGCGTGGCCATCATCCTCCTTTGGCCGCGCCTGAATCTGAAACGGATCCCCGGATCAATCGTGGCAATGATCGGAGCCACGGTTGCGATGGCGCTTCTCGGCTGGAGCGATCTCCACGGCGTCGCAACCATTGGCTCCAAATTCGGCCCGAATGCGATTCCCTCCGCCCTCCCGGTTCCGGCGTTTCCGGCATGGGACTGGAATCTGATCCGCAGCCTGATCGGTCCGGCGACAGCGATCGCCCTGCTCGGGGCCATCGAGTCCCTGCTCTCCGCCGTTGTTGCGGACGGGCTCACCGGCGAGCGCCACGACAGCAACACAGAGCTCATCGCTCAGGGCGTTGCGAATCTGGTTTGCCCGTTCTTCGGCGGACTCCCGGCCACCGGCGCAATCGCCCGCACCTCGGCCAACGTGAACAGCGGAGGCCGCACGCCGCTGGCGGGGATGATCCACGCCCTCACGCTGCTGGCCGTCATTTTACTCGCCGCACGATGGGCTACCTACATTCCCATGGGCGCCATGTCGGCCGTCCTCATCGTCGTGGCCCTCCGGATGGGTGAATGGCACGAGCTCAAGCGGCTGCACCGCATGCCTCTCAGCGATGCGCTCGTACTTCTCACGACCCTTTCCCTGACCGTCATCTTCGATCTCGTGATCGCCGTCGAGGTCGGCATGGTCCTTGCCGCCGTGCTTTTCATCAAGCGCGTGTCCGACACCACCGAAGTCAGCCGCGTGACCGATGAGGACATGCTCGAACGGCCCGAGCACATCGCGCAGGGGAAGGAGATTCCGAAGGATGTGCTCGTTTATCGCATTTTCGGTCCATTTCTCTTCGGGGCTGCGGAAAAGATGGAGGACGCGCTGGCCAGCGTGGACGAGTGGCCGAAGATTCTAATTCTACGCCTTCATCTTGTTACCGCGATGGATGCCACGGGAATGAATGCGCTCGAGAGCATCGTCGAGCGGATGCGCAGGCGCGGCGGCTGGGTGCTGCTGAGCGGCATTCACCAGCAACCCCTGCAAATGCTCAAGCGGGCCGGCTTCATCGACGTGATCGGCAGGGAAAATTTCTGCGCGACGTTTGATGATTCCCTGCAACGGGCCCGGACCCTGCTGGCGGCACCCAAGAATCCCGCAGGTGACTGATTTTCCCCCGGACAGGCGGAAGAGAAAATCCGCTCAGGGCTGGTCCTTTGTCCGCTGCTCCCTATGCTATTTGTCCGCGCACTCCCCAAGGGCGTGCCCAATGACCTCATGATTTCCGAAAGCCCGACGCCTCGCAAGCAACCAACCCCTCGAATCCTGCCCCTTTCGCGCGATGTCGCGATTGCCGGCACCGGTAGCTACGTCCCCGAGCGCGTTCTTACCAACTCCGATCTCGAAGCGATGGTGAATACGTCTGATGAATGGATCGTCACGCGCACCGGAATCCGTGAGCGCCGCATTGCCGGCGAGAGCGAGTTCACGAGCCACATGGCCGAAGCAGCAGCCCGCCGCGCCCTCGAGAATGCGTCCCTTCCGGCGGAAGATCTCGACCTGATCATCGTTGCGACCGTTACCCCTGACACCCTCGTGCCAGGCACGGCCTGCATCGTGCAGGGTCGCATCGGCGCCAAACGCGCGGCGGCTTTCGATCTCAGCGCCGCGTGCTCGGGATTTCTCTACGCGCTGGAAACGGGACGTCAGTTCGTGGCCAGCCACAAGTACTCCAACGTCCTCGTGATCGGCGCGGACAAATTAAGCTTTCTGATGAATTGGAACGACCGGAATACCTGTGTGCTCTTCGGCGATGGCGCCGGCGCAGCAGTTCTGCAGCCTGCAGCCGGCCGCCATGGGATTCTTTCGGCCTTTCTTGAGAGCAACGGTGATCTCAACGGCATCCTGGGGGTACCCGGCGGCGGGTGCGCGATTCCCATCACGGCAGCCAACGCTGACGAGAATCCCATGACCGTTCAGATGAACGGACGCGAGACCTTCCGGCACGCGGTAAACGCGATGGTCCACGCTTGCGTGATGGCCCTCGATGCCTGCGGCATGAAAGCTCACGAACTCGCGTGCGTGATTCCCCACCAGGCCAACATCCGCATCATCGAGGCGATCGCCGACCGGCTGGATCTCTCCATGGACAAATTTTTCATCAATCTCGAACGGTTCGGCAACACATCGGCGGCGGCGGTCCCGATCGCCCT
>CAZSMN010000206.1:0-7060 GCA_964607615.1 uncultured Chthoniobacterales bacterium
TGCGGCGTGGCGCTGGTCGGGCTCGGGCTGTACGGGCTCATCGTGCAGGTGCATCCGTTCCGGAAAATCCTTGCGTTCAACGTGCTCGGGAGCGGGGTTTTTGTGATCTTCGGAGCCATCGCCGGGCGCGGCGGGCCCGGTGGTGAGGGAGGGGATCCCGTTCCGCAGGCGCTGGTGATCACCGGCATTGTCGTTGCCTTCTCGGCAACCGCGCTGGCCGTAGCGCTCGTGAAGCGTTTGGCGCGCGGGGAGCAGGAAGATCCGGGCACGGAGGAGGACGAATGACGCCGACGCCGGGCGGGTTCCTGCTGGTGCTTGCCGTGCTGCTCCCGGCGCTCGGAATTCTCGTCGCCGTCGCGGCGCCCGGGCGCGTGGGAAGCCGTGTTTTTCTTTGCCTCCTGCCCTTGCTTGCCTGTGTGGCGGGTGCGATCGCATGGATGGTCTGGCAATCCGGCCGCCCGCTTGTCTATCTCGTCGGCGGCTGGTCGCCGCCCTTGGGCATCGTGCTCCGTGGGGACGGCCTCTCGGCTGCGATGCTGCTGGCCTCGGTGCTGGTAGCCGGCGGTATCGGTCTTTTTGCTTTGCGGGCGTATGGCAGGAACGGCAAGTGCAGCGGGTCCCGGCAGGAGTTTGCGTTCTGGCCGTTGTTTCTCGGTGTCTGGTCGGCGATGAACCTGATCTTCGTCGGGAACGATCTCTTCAACCTTTACGTCGCGCTTGAGATTCTGACCTTTGCCGCGATTCCGCTGGTCGCGCTCGACGGGACGAATGCCACCCTTAACGCGGCGTTGCGATACCTGCTCTTCGCGCTCGTCGGCTCGGTTCTTTACCTGCTCGGCGTGGCGTTGCTCTACGGGGCTTACGGAACGCTCGACCTCGGACTCCTCCGCGATGGCTACCGTGGGGATGTGGTGACCGGGGTGGCGGTGGCGGCGTTGACGGTGGGCCTGGCGGCCAAAAGTGCGCTCTTCCCGTTTCATTTCTGGCTTCCGCCGGCCCATGGTTCCGCGCCACCGCCGGTGAGTGCTCTTCTTTCAGCCCTTGTGGTGAAGGGTTCGTTTTTTGTGATGCTCCGGGTCTGGTGCGACATGATGCCAGGGGCAGCGACGGCTGGTGCTTCCCAGGTTCTTGGCGCTCTCGGTGCCGGGGCGATCGTGACCGGCGGGGTCATGGCGCTCCGGCAGGAACGTCTCAAGCTGCTCATTGCCTATTCAACGGTCGCTCAGATCGGCTACCTCTTCGTGATGTTCCCTCTCGCCGCCCGCTTCGAAGGCGCGGTAGCGGCGGGAGTTGTGCAGGCGATCGCTCATGCGCTTGCGAAGGCGGCCATGTTTCTCGGAACCGGTCTGGTAATTGAGGTTCTCGGGCACGATCGTATTGCCGGCCTGCGGGGATTTTACCGGCAAAAGCCGGTCCTGGTGGGCGCGCTGATCTTGTCAGCGCTCTCACTTGTCGGCGTGCCGCCCACCGGAGGGTTTGTGGGCAAGTGGATGCTCGTCATGGCAGCGATTGCAAGTGGGCAGTGGTGGTGGGTCGCGGTGATTCTTGCGGGCGGATTGCTGGCAGGCAGCTACATGTTTCGCGCTCTTTCGCCGATGCTTTCCGATCGTGGCGAATCCGGTGATCGAACCGGTGGAGGTTTAGACGCCCGCGAGGCGGTTGTTTTCGCGCTGGCCGTTGCGGCGCTGGTGATGGGATTCTTCCCGCAATCTCTCCTCGTGCTGCTGGAATCCGGATGGTCGGTTTTTCCGGCTGCGGGGGCCGTGCCATGAGAGAGTGGCTTCCGGTCATTGCCCTGCTTCTGCCGCTCACTGGTGCGCTGGCGTGTGCGTCTCCGCACGTGAGCCGGAACGTGATGCCCCGTCTTCTCGGGCTCGTTCCGTTGCCGGCTTTTTTTGCGGCGGTATTCGCGTATGGGCAACCCTCGTTCCGCATCGGGACGTTCGGATTTTCCATGGACGCCCCGGGTGCGATGCTCCTCGGGTCGGCGGCTGTGCTGTGGAGTGCGGCCGGATTTTTCGCCTTGGCGTCGCTGGGGTCCGGACCGTCGTTCGGGCGGTTTCAGGTCTTCTGGCTTCTGACGATGACCGGAAGCTTCGGGGTGTTTCTTGCGAGCGATCTCCTGAGCTTCCTGACGATGTTCGCGCTAGCCAGCCTGCCGGCTTACGGGCTGGTCGTGCAGGATGGAACGCCCGCCGCGCAATTGGCGGGGAAGGTGTATCTGGCCTTCGCCCTCGTCGGTGAAAGCCTCCTCCTGCTCGGATTCGCCTTGCTTGCGTCAAGCAGCCCGGCCGGCAGCCTTGTGATCACGGAGGCGGTCGGGGCGTTGGCCGGATCGCCGTTGCGGGACCTCACACTGGCCTGTCTGATCGGCGGATTCGCGATGAAGCTCGGACTGGTGCCGGCGCATTTCTGGCTTCCGCTTGCGCATCCGGCGGCACCGGCGGCCGGGTCGGCGGTGCTGAGTGGTGTGATTATCAAATCCGGTGTGATCGGACTGATCCGCTTTCTACCGATGGAGACGCCACTCGCCGATTGGGGGCTTGGCCTCGCGGTCGCCGGATTGGTCACCGCGATCTACGGCGTGGTGATCGGGATGACGCAGTCGAATCCCAAGACGATTCTCGCTTACTCCAGCGTGAGCCAGATGGGGGTGATCGCTTCGCTTCTCGGGATGGGTCTCGTGGCAGGCGACCCGAGTGTCGGGTGGGATGCGGCCTTCTACGCGATGCATCATCTCTTCGCGAAGGGCGCGCTTTTCCTCGCGGTCGGCGTGGTAGCGGCGGGTAACGGCCGTCCGCAATGGGCCGTCATGGTCCCGGCCACGTTGATTGGTTTGGGAATGGCCGGACTTCCTTTCACCGGAGGGGCATTGGCCAAGATTGCGGCAAAGAATGTGTTTGGAAGTGGCCTTGCCGCCACCTTTGCGGCGGTATCGGCGGCGGGGACAGCGCTTCTGATGATCCATTTTCTCCGGCAGTTATTCCGTTGCTCCGTTGCAGCTGCCCCGGCGCGTTTCCGTGGCCGGATTCTCATTCCTTTTCTTGCTCTGGCGGTGACCGGCTTTGTCGTTCGCTGGGCCGTGTATCTTGCGGCCGGTCTCGGGGATTTCGCGAAGCCGTTTTCGCCGGGCACGTTCTGGGATTCTCTCTGGCCGGTGCTTGCCGGCGGAGTGGCCGCCGCGCTGCTTTGGGCTTTTCGCTGGCCGTCGATTCCACCGGGCGACGTCGGGACATGGTTGCTCCGGCTTTGTGCCAGGTGCGGTGATGCAACCGGCCGCCCTGCTGACCGGGCGCCGGTGAATTGGTGGCCATTGGCCGTGACCGCGCTTCTTGTCGTAATGATCCTTCTCGCCCTCTTGCTGGCGATGCCATCTGGCAATTTTTGATTGCGGGCCTGCTCGTCTGCAGGAGTGGCGGGACTTGTTATTCCTCTTTGATTTTAGGCTTTCATTGGTTGTTGGCGTCGTTTTTGCTTACTCAACTTATGATACTCGAGCAGGACCGGGGGTGGAGCGAGTGACAGCGATAGAGGCTGAGCTCATCGCGGGACGGTATTTGTTCGAGAGGGAACTCGGGCGAGGGGGCGTTGGCTCCGTGTTTCTTGCGTATGACCGGCAGCTCGAACGCTGGGTCGCGATCAAGAGGATCCATGCCGAGCCTTCCCATTCGGGCCACCGGTCGCAGGCCGCGGTTTCCGAGGCGAAGAAGCTCGCAAGTCTGCAGCACCGCAACATCGTGACGGTTTATGACTTCGTCGAACACCGCAACGAGGTGCTCGTCGTGATGGAATACGTGCAGGGCATGACGCTCGATCGTCTGGCGGCACCGTTGCTTATCAACGACTTCATCGAATTTGCCCGCCAGTCGCTGGACGGGCTTGCCACGGCCCATGCGATGTCGATGGTCCATAGGGACATCAAGGCTAGCAACTTTATGCTCACGAACCTCTCGGGGGGAGGGGCGTTTCAGGTCAAAATCCTCGATTTCGGTCTCGCGAAAGTGCTGGATATCCCCGCTCCGCAAACGATCGACCATACGGGCAGTCTGATGGGCTCGATCCACATGATGGCTCCCGAGCAGTTCGAACAGCGTCCGGTGGACTCCCGGACTGACATCTACTCGCTCGGCTGCCTTTTTTATAACGTGCTCACGAAGCATGATGCTTTTCAGGGAGAGACGGTCGCAGCGGTGATGGCTGCCCACCTTCAGCACCGGTATGTGCCTCTCGCCCAGTATCGCCCGGACGTTCCGCTGCCGATCTGCGAGTGGGTTGAGCGGATGTTTTCGTGGGATCCCGACCATCGCCCGGCGAATGCGCTCAAGGCTTTGTCGGAGTTGCAGCGGATTCTGGTCGATTTATCGATGGATGGACTGGCTGCGGCCGTGGCGGAAACACGCCGTTCGGTGCCGGTTGAAGTCACTCCTCCGCCACCGGTGGCAGAAGTGCCCGCCCCGACGGCGGCTGTTGCAGTTGCCACCCCTGATCCAGAGCCTCAGGGCGTAAATGCGGATAGCCAGAGCTTTCAGCCCAACACCAAGTCGCGCCTGATGGCTCTTTTGATTCTGGTCGTTGTCGGATTGCTCGCGGCAGCAGTCTGGGGGCTTGCTGAAGGAAAGTGGAAGCTGCCCGCTGGATGGGATTCCGCGTTCAAACCTGCCGCGAAACAGACGGTCCAGATCCCCGGGACTGCTCCGGTTGAGGTGAAACCGGCTCCTTCGCCTGTGGCAACTATGGCGCCTGCGGCTTCTCCGGCGGCAGCCTCTGCTCCGACGACGGCGGGAGATTTGATGAAATCCATCGGTCAAACAGTGACGCTCCGCGGGACCGTTTCATCCTTCGGTGAGGATCAGTCGCGCATTATCTGGTATGTGATTCTCAAGGATTCTTCAGGAAGCGACGTCTCGCTCGTCTTTTTCCTGAATCGAACGATTCCCGGTCTGTCGAAGAATGTGCTCGAAGCTCTCGTTGGCAAGCGGGTGGAGGTGACGGGATCGCTTGCCGAATATCAGGGGCGGCTGCAGATCGAGATGATGAGCCTCGATCAGATCAAGACGCTCTGAGCATACGAGCTACCCGCAGTGGCGCCGGTGGGCGGTCAGTAAAGCTCGACCGGCGAACGTTTGCCGTCTTCCGGACTGCGCCGGGCGGCGAGCTCTTCACCCAAAACCGCGACCCGGAGGTCCCAGATCTCCCGATCCGTCGCTTCAAACGCGCTCAAAGAAAAGGGCAGGGGAGGCGCGAGGGTGGCCTTGGTGCGGGCGACACTTTCGAGGGCGGGTGTCAATTTGTCACCAAGTGGCTCGATGGCTTTTTTGGCCGCGGCAGCCATCTCGATCCGGTGGCAAATCATCAGGAGATCATTGCCAGCTTCGATCCCGAGGCGCATCGTTTCATCAAAGCCATAATGGTTGAGGATGGCGCCCATATCGAGGTCGTCCGTCATGACGAGACCTTCGAAGCCCATGTCGGTTTTCAAAAGGTCGTTGATGATGACAGGAGACAGGGAGCCCGGGCGGGCGACGGGGTCCAGGCCGGAGACCGCAATATGGCCGATCATCATGCTGTCCACAGACTTCGCGAAGGCGCGGAATACGGCCAACTCATGCTCTTCCATGGCTTCCTTTGAGCGCTCCAGGGTTGGGAGTTCGTGATGGGGGTCGAGGCGGGCCGAAGCGTAGCCGGGGAAATGTTTTCCGCAGCTGAGGATGCCGGTTTTGCGCAGTCCGTTGTTAAAGGCTCCCGCCTTGGAGATGACTTCCTCGACCGTCCGTCCATAGCACCGGCCGCGAAGGGAGTTATCGGCGTCGTCGTCAAAAGAGAGGTCCAATACCGGGCAGAGATCGAGATTGAAACCAAAAAGCCGGAGAAGCCTGCCCGTGATATCGCCATGTTTGCGAATAAGATCCAGGTCGTCCCGGTCCCGCAATTGCTGCGCATTGGGAGGCTCGTTTCCGATCAATTTCAGTCGTGAAACGCGCCCGCCTTCTTGGTCGATCGTAACAATCGGCTCAACTTCGCTAATGTCGCGAAGATCATCGATGAGTTTCCGAAGCTGCCCGGGCGTTTTGATATTCCGGCCGAAAAGAATAAATCCTCCGGGCTGGATTTCACGAAATTGCCGGGCGGTTTCAGCGTCCAGTTCGGGACCCGGGACACCCACGAGGAGAAGTTGACCTGCTTCAGACATTGCATTGTTCAAACCACAATTCACCCGCCTTGTCGAAAGCATTTAGGTGTTTGAACGAGAGAAATTCCAACGGGTGAGGTCTGGGAGAATTTTCCCGATCCAGATTCGTTTATGCAGTCTAATAATCTCATAGAGAGTGAGATAGAATCATGAATTGGAGTTTATTCTGGGATAATCTTATGAAACGCAAAGGCTGCGTATAGCGCGGAAATTGCGATCTTTGTAGGGGGTTGGGAAAAGGTGTGCATCTACCGGGTTTGACTCCGGAGGGCTGATGCGGTATGTGCGGAGTGTGCGAAGGAGGATTGGACTTTACGGCGGGAGCTTTGATCCCATTCATCACGGTCATCTCATTCTTGCACGCGAAGCGAGGGAAGTGCTGGGGCTCGACGAGGTGGTCTTCATTCCGGCCGGGGTTTCGCCGCACAAATTGCATGCCCCGCCCGCTCCGGCGGAAATCCGGGCAGCCATGGTCAAGGCGGCAATTGACGGGGAGGCGGGATTTTCTTGGAGCGATATCGAGGTGAGACGACCGGGTCCGTCGTTTGCGATCGAGACCGTGCGCCATTTTGCTACAAGAGATCCCGGTGCGGAGATTTTTTATTTTATCGGGTCCGACAATCTTGAGGCGCTGCATACCTGGAAGGAAATCGACGCGCTCCGACGTGCCGCCCGGTTCGTGGTTCTTGCACGGGGCGGGGATTGCGACGTGAACGACTTCCCCTGCATCCGTCGCGTGGTGGATATTTCCTCGACCGACATCCGGAATAGGGTTGCCGCGGGGCGTTCGGTGAAGTATCTCGTGCCGGACACTGTATGCGCATTGATTGCCCTCCACGGACTTTACCGGAATGAGTGATTCCGAAAAAC
>CAZSMN010000207.1:0-7060 GCA_964607615.1 uncultured Chthoniobacterales bacterium
GATGCGGCCTTCATCGGCCAGGGCATTGTCGCAGAGGTTTTCAACATGTCGCAGCTCCCGGGCTACCGCACCGGCGGCACCGTCCACATCGTCGTGAACAACCAGATCGGCTTCACCACGCTGCCGGCCGACGGTCGCTCGACGATGTACTGCACGGATATCGCCAAGATGATCGAGGCGCCGATTTTCCATGTGAACGGCGAAGATCCCCTGACCGTTATCGAGGTGGCCCAGATGGCGCTCGAGTTCCGGCAGGAATTCGGCCGTGACGTGGTTATCGACATCTACTGCTACCGACGCCACGGCCACAACGAGACCGACGAACCCAGCTTCACGCAGCCGGACCTCTACTCCCGCATCAAGGCCCACCCTTTGCTCAGCGAATCGTTCGCCAAGCAGGCGATTTCGATCGGGACGGTCACGGCCGACGATGTGGCGCAGATCAAGGCGGAAACCCTTGCCGAGCTCGAGGAGGCCCTTGCCGATGCGAAGGCCCCTGCCGACGCGAAGCCCAAGAACAAGTTCGCCGGATCGACTGCTATTTTCCAGCCGCCTTACACGCACGACCCGGTGCAGACGGCGATCACAGCCGGGACACTGGAAAAAATCATCCGCGCGCTGACTTCGGTGCCGGAGGGATTCCGTGTGCATCCGAAGCTCCGGCGGACCGTTCTTGAGCGGCGCCTGCAAATCTGGAAGGCCGGAACCGGCTACGACTGGGGCCTCGCTGAAGCTCTCGCGTTCGGCTCCCTCATGCTGGAGGGTACACCGGTCCGGCTTTCGGGTCAGGACAGCCGGCGCGGAACCTTCAGCCACCGGAATTCGGTTCTTTATGATGAGGTGACCCGCGAGCGCTACATCCCGCTGATGCACATCGCCCCGGAGCAGGAACGCTTCTGCGTCTATAACAGCCCGCTCTCCGAGTATGCGGTGCTCGGTTTTGACTACGGCTACTCGATGGATTTTCCGTCGATGCTTTGCATCTGGGAGGCGCAGTTCGGCGATTTTGGAAATGGGGCCCAGATCATCATCGACCAGTTCATCGCCTCGGCGGAGTCGAAGTGGCGGCGTCCGAGTTCGATCGTCATGCTTTTGCCGCACGGATACGAAGGGCAGGGTCCGGAGCATTCCAGCGCACGCCTCGAGCGCTATCTCCAGCTTTGTGCGGAGGAGAATATGCAGGTGTGCAATCTGACGACTCCCGCGCAGTTTTTCCATGCGCTCCGCCGCCAGATCCATCGCGGCTACCGCAAGCCGCTGATCATCATGACTCCGAAGAGCCTCCTCCGCTCGGAAGAGGCGGCGTCGAAGGCGGAGGACTTCACGAACTCGCGGTTCTTCGAGATCCTCGATGATCCGGCGGTGGTGAAGAGCGGCGACCGCACGAAAATCACCCGTGTGATCTTCTGCTCCGGCAAGGTTTACTACGACCTGCTCAAAGGCCGCGACGAGGCCGGGCAGGCGGAGACGACCGCTCTCGTCCGCATCGAGCAGCTTTATCCTCTCTACTGTGAGAAGCTTACCGAGATCGCGCAGAGCTATCCGAATGCCGCGCGCTATGTCTGGTGCCAGGAGGAACCGGAAAACATGGGGGCATGGAACTTCATTGCGCCCCGCATTGCGGGTTGCGTTGGTTCGCTCATCGGCTACGCCGGACGTCCCGCAAGTGCCAGCACGGCCGCCGGGTCCCTCGGCACCCACAAGAAGCAGCAGGCCGCGCTGGTCAAACAGGCCTTCGAGGTATAAATCCCATCGCAGAATTCATGAATATCGAAGTGAAAGTCCCGGCCGTTGGAGAGTCCATTTCCTCCGGCATCCTCTCTGTCTGGCACAAGAAAGACGGAGACTTTATCGCAAAGGACGAGATCCTGTTCACGCTGGAGACCGACAAGGTTTCACAGGAGGTGACCGCCCCCGAAGCCGGCGTTGTCCGAACGAAGGCGGCCGAAGGCGAAGAGGTGAAAATCGGCCAGACGGTTGCCGAGATCGAGCCGGGCGCAGCCCCTGCAGCGACCGCCGCTCCGGCAGCCCAGCCTGCGGCGGCTCCGGCCCCTGCTCCGGTCGAGGCTGCCAAACCCGCTCCCGCCGCACCGTCGCCGGTTGCTCCCGCGAGCCCCGGTGCTTCGTTTTCCTCGATGGCGCCCTCGTCGAACCGCTCGGACGATTCCCGCGCGGTCCGGAAAAAGCTGTCCCCGCTCCGCCGCAAGATCGCCGCGCAGTTGGTGATGGCCCAGCACACGGCCGCGATTCTAACGACCTTCAACGAGTGCGACATGAGCGCTGTGATGCGCCTGCGTAAGCAACTCCAGGATGAGTTTGTCAAAAAGCACGGCGTCAAGCTGGGCTTCATGAGCTTCTTTGTGAAAGCCGTGGTCGACGCGCTCCAGGCCGTGCCGGCGATCAATTCGCGGATCGATGGGGATGATCTCATTCTCAACAATACCTTTGATGTCGGAGTCGCCGTGGGCACGGAGCGCGGACTGATCGTGCCGGTCCTGCGTGATTGCGAGAAGCTGACCTTTGCCGACATCGAAAACCACCTTGCGGCTTACGCCGTGAAGGCGCGCGAGGGCAAGGTCTCGCTGGAGGATCTACAGGGCGGCGTCTTCACGATCTCGAATGGCGGCGTTTACGGCTCGCTCCTCAGCACGCCGATCCTCAACCCTCCGCAGAGCGGCATCCTCGGCATGCACAAGATCCAGGACCGTCCGGTGGCGGTCGACGGGCAGGTCGTGATACGGCCGATGATGTATCTCGCGCTGAGCTACGACCACCGCGTCGTCGATGGGAAGGAAGCGGTGACGTTCCTCGTTCGCGTGAAGGATTGCATCGAGAATCCCGCCCGCCTTCTGCTCGGCGCCTGACGTCTGCTTTCCCGCGTATCGCGGACAAAGGAAACGCTTCCCTCGGGAAGAGCGCGGGACTAGCCTGTTGTCAGGCCTATGAAAATTCTCGGAGTAGACATCGGCGGCACAGGAATCAAAGGCGCCCCTGTGGATACGGAGACCGGCCAGCTTCTTGCGGAGCGCTTCCGCATTCCCACGCCTCATCCCGCCCTGCCGAATGCGGTGGCGGATGTCGTGGACGAGATTGCCCGGCATTTTGAATACACAGGCCCGGCCGGCATCACGTTCCCGGCGATTGTAAAGAAGGGTGTCGTTTACTCTGCGGCGAATGTGGACGAATCGTGGATCGGAACGGATGCCGCCGCCCTCTTCCAGAGCCACCTTGGCGGCGAGGTGACGGTGGTCAATGACGCCGATGCCGCAGGGATTGCCGAGATGCGCTTCGGAGCCGGCCGCGGTCGCAACGGCGTGGTCATTCTCCTCACGTTCGGAACGGGTATCGGGTCCGCCATCTTTCTCGACGGAAAGCTCCTGCCGAACTCTGAGTTCGGCCACCTTCCGATCCGCGGGAAGGACGCGGAAAAGCGGGCATCGGAGAAGGTGAGGGATGACAAGGGGCTGAGCTGGGAAGAATGGGCCGAGCGCGTCAGCGAATATCTCGAGAAGATGGAGCAGCTTTTCTCGCCGGATCTTTTCATCATCGGAGGCGGAGTGAGCCGCAAGGCGGCAAAGTTCCTTCCCTACCTTACGTCTAAGACCGAAGTCCTCATCGAGGCCGCGCAGATGCGCAACGAGGCGGGTATCATCGGGGCGGCCTGCCTGGCAGCGCCGGGCGGCTTCACTGCGAACGCCGGCTGAGGTTTTTCGCCCCTTGTCAACCCCTCCCTGCACGTAGTAGCCTTCCCACCTTTCCCAATGGCAGCAGCAAACGACCTCCGCAAAGGCATGGCGATCCGTTACAACGGAAATCCGGCCATCGTCCTCGATGTTCAACACCGCACCCCAGGCAACCTGCGCGCTTTCGTGCAGCTGATCATCCGGTATATCGGCACCGGCAAGTCGGCGGATATCCGGTTTTCCTCCACGGAAAAAGTGGATCTGGTCGACGTGAACCGCCAGCAGTTGGAGTTCAGCTACAGCGACCATCAGGGCTACCATTTCATGGACCCCGAGACCTACGAGACCATCACGCTGAACGAGGATCTCATCGGGGATTCGAAGCAGTATCTCGTCGAGAACCTCAAGGTCGAGGTCCTCAGCATCGAGGGCCGTCCCGCCCAGATCGAGCTCCCTTCGTCTGTCACTCTGAAAGTTACCGAGTCTGCCGATGGTGTCCGTGGCGACTCTGCCAACAACGTCCAGAAGCCTGCCACGCTTGAGACCGGCAAGGTCATCAACGTTCCGCTCTTCATCAAGGAAGGCGAGCTGATCAAGGTGAGCACGGCGGACGGGTCCTACCTCGGCCGCGCCTGAGGGTAACGCCTGTGGCTGCAAAACCCAGGCGCCGCAAAACGAGATACCAATCGACTCTGGCCGGCACCGCGCCGGCCGGCGTGCCGACGCGCTGGGTGAAGTTTATCGTCGGCCTCTTTCTGCTGCCTCCGGCGTGGGTGCTCACCCAGACCTTTTTCACCGCATTCGCCCGGACGACCCTGCACGACAGCTTTTGGGCGACGGAGGAGTTCTGGTTTTTCGCGCTGGGGGCATTTCTCTGGTTCGGCGCGTTTTTCTCCCTGCCGAAGCCGGTGCTGATCTATGTCTTCGGACATGAGTGGACCCATGCGTTCTGGGTTTTTCTGATGGGAGGGAAAGTGCATCAGATCCGCGTCGGCCGGGATGGCGGGCACGTCATTGCTGACAAGACAAATACCTGGATCGCGCTCGCGCCGTATTTTTTTCCGATCTACAGCATCCTGGTGATCTGGATCTACGGGATGCTTTCGATCTTTTTCGATGTCTACCCCTACCGGCTCTGGCTCTACGGGGCGGTGGGAGCCACCTGGGCGTTCCACTTGTCCTTCACCTGCTGGATGATCCCTAAAGGCCAGCCGGACCTCGAGTATGGCGGAACGTTTTTTTCGCTCGTCGTGATCTACCTGATCAACCTCGCGCTGCTGGCCGGCCTGCTTATTCTGGCGTCGCCGGGCGTGAGCTTATGGGGCTTTGCCGGCGACCTCGTTACGAACGCCGCCGAGTTTTCTTCGCAGACCCTGCGGCTTGTTCACCGGATCGTGCCGTAGCAAGCCGCGTCAGGCCTGTCGGTTGCGGATCTTCTGGAACCGCTCGACCGCTGACGTCCAATCCGTCGAGGCATCAGGTGCGAAACGTGTGATCGGGAACGATTCCGCCACCGTGGATCGGAGCTCGGCGATCGACGCCAGCTTCCCATCGACGATCGCCTGGATGAGAATGTTTCCAATGGCCGTGGCTTCGACCGGCCCCGCATGAACCTGCCGGCCGGTGGCATTGGCGGCAAACTGGTTGAGGAGGGCACTCTGGCTTCCTCCGCCGACGATGTGTAGATCGGTGATCGTCCGGCTGGTCAGCACCTCGATGGTCCCGAGAACCTCGCGATAGAGGAGAGCGAGGCTTTCCAGAATCGCCCGCGTGAAGGCTCCGGGAGTTGCCGGAACCGGCTGTCCGGTCTCTCTCGCGAAGGCTTCGATTTTCTGCGGCATGTCGCCGGGTTTGAGGAAGCGTGCATCATCCGGATCGATGAGCGTTTGAAGCCCTGGGGCGTCCGAAGCGAGGGCATTGAGCTCGGCGTAGGTGAAGATTTTTCCGGCCCGTTCCCATTCGCGGCGGCATTCCTGAAGAATCCAGAGCCCGACGATATTTTTGAGGAATCGCGTCGTTCCGCCGAATCCTCCTTCGTTGGTGAAGTTGGCGGCCTGCGAGGCGGCGTTAACGAGGGGAGCGCCAAGCTCGACGCCGATGAGCGACCATGTCCCCGAGCTGAGGTAGGCCCAGTTTTCCCCCGGCTTGGCCGGAACGGCTGCCACGGCGGCGCCGGTGTCATGCGAGCAGGTCGCGACGACCGACGCCCCTCGAAGACCGGTCTCGGCCTCGACCTCCGGAGCCAGCGCTCCGAGCCTGGTGCCGGAGGGCACGATCTCCGGGAAGGCCGAGGGCGGGAAACCGAACTCGCTGATGAGCCGCGATGACCAGCTCCTCGTCGCCGGATTGTAAACCTGGGTCGTGCTGGCAAGGCTCTCCTCGGCGCGGCGGACGCCGCTGAAGAGGAAGTTGAGAAAGTCGGCGATGCAAAGGAAACCGTCCGCCTGGCGGGCCAGCTCCGGACTTGTCTCCATATCGGCCATCAGCTGGTAGAGCGTGTTCAGCGACATGAACTGGATCCCGGTTTCTCCAAAAATGACATCGCGGCCGACGGTGGCCTGCGCGCGCTCGAAGGTCACATCGGTCCGCGCATCGCGATAGATGTAGGCCGGCGCGAGCATCGGTTGGCCGAATCCGCTCCAGACGTAGTCGACGCCCCACGAGTCCACGCTCAGGCTGGTGACAGGAATTCCGGTCGCCGCGAGCTTTTTCAAGCCCTCCTTGAGCTCGCCGAACGTGCGGAGGATGTCCCAGCGGATCGATTTTCCGAGATGGACGGTGAGATTGGAAAAACGGTGGATTTCCTCGAGGGTCAGCTTGCCTCCGTCGAGCGTGCCGAGCATCACGCGTCCGCTTTCCGCACCGAGGTCACAAGCAATGTAATGGGAGGCCATAGGGGGTGAATTCTGAGGAAAGCGCCGGCGAAATCAAACGGGATTTTGCGCGGATGAGTCTTTCGCGGCGGCTTCCCCGGCTCCCCAGAACGGCCGCCTTTCCGTAAGGGCCGGCGAAACTTTGCAAAAAATCCAGTTGTCTCGCGTCGGCATCGCGACTATTCCTCGGAACTCCCCTTTTCCAGACCAGTTAAGAATTCTCCATGAGCAACAAAGGTAAAATTGTACAGGTGATCGGCCCCGTCGTGGACGTCGAGTTTGATCTCGCCGACGGATCGCTGCCGAAAATTTATGACGCCCTCGAAATCACGTTCGAAGCGGCTGGCCAATCGAACAAGCTGACCCTCGAGGTGCAGCAGCACCTCGGCGAGAGCTGGGTGCGCTCGATCGCGATGAGCTCGACCGCGGGACTCAAGCGCGGCATGGACGTCACCAATACCGGCGCTCCGATCTCGGTGCCGGGCGGCGAGGGAGTTCTGGGCC
>CAZSMN010000208.1:0-7046 GCA_964607615.1 uncultured Chthoniobacterales bacterium
GGAGCGGTTACCGTGACAGACTCCTTCGACATTGATCAATCCTCTCCGTCGCAGCGCTTCCTGCGCCTTCGGGTTACCGCGCCATGACCATGCCCCATCAGACCGCGCCGATTCTCCGCTTTTGACCAGTTTATGAAAAACAAAACATCCAGCACACTCGCCCTTGTCGCAGCCCTGGCGCTCGCGCTCCCCGTGAGCGACGTCGCAGGTGCCGACACATGGGATATCAGCAAAGGGAAACCGGCCATCTCTGATGGCAAAGTCCGGATTCCCGGTTCCGGCCAGCGCGTTCTTCTCCTTGACGATCCGGCGGTTACTCTGGTCGAGGACGCGAATGCCCCTGGCGGCGTGGCCCTCGGCTTCAGCGGAACACAGGCGAAACCTCTGATTGTCAGCGGCGGACCGTTCCAGGGCACCAAGTCTCTGGTGTGGAAGGTGCAGCTCAAACCGGCGGGTAACTCAACCGAGGAAGGCACCGTTCTCCAGCATTCGGGCGCCTGCGAGCTCCGCGTCAAACCCGGGGGGCGCGAGGTCCGCCTCTATGTCACCGGAACGGACAAGGGCCAGGCTGCCATGCTTCGCTCTCCGCTTACTCCGGACGAGTGGAACACGGTAGAGGTCTCGGTGAAGGATTCCGAGGTCGCGCTCACGGTCAACGGCCATCCCGTTGCCGAGGTAATCCCGAACTCCGGCCAGATGAATTCGACCGAGGCCTTTTTCCGAATCGGGAAAGCGGATGCCGGACGTCCCTACAAAGGTCTGCTTGCCGACCTGATGATCGCGCAGCCGGCCGAGTAGTGCGACTTGTGATGCACGGAGTGAAGGACCATCGTTACTCATGATGTTCGAAAAGATCCGGATTCTCACCGCTGCCACGCTTGCCTCGCTTTCGACAGCGGAGGCCGTGACCTTCCGTGAACTGATCGATCCCGGTAAGGATCCGGATCCGGTGCCTTACGTGGCCGGCGGTGGCGCGGACCAGTCGTTCTTCCACTTTGCACCAGCAGACCTCAAGCATGGCGAAGCGAGGCCGGCGATCGTTCTGATC
Organism: uncultured Chthoniobacterales bacterium; assembly: GCA_964607615.1. Classification (GTDB taxonomy): domain Bacteria; phylum Verrucomicrobiota; class Verrucomicrobiia; order Chthoniobacterales; family Terrimicrobiaceae; genus CAZSMN01. Next base: position 1,049 of record CAZSMN010000208.1, read on the forward strand.
CACGGCGGAGCGTGGGTCGGTGGGACAACCGAGGGGTTCATGCCGCTCGCACGCTATTTTGCCACGCGGGGAATGGTGGCATTCAACCTGACCTACCGTCTCGCGAGTGCGGACGGAACGGGGGTGGGGGAGTGTCTGGCCGATTGCCGGACTGCGGTGCGCTACATTCGAAAGCATGCTTCCGAGCTAGGGGTGGACCCGTCAAGGATCGCGGTCTTCGGAGACTCGGCCGGCGGCCATCTTGCTGCGGCGCTCGGAACCATTCCGGAGGCCGACCAGACAAAGGGAGACGACTCCCTTCCGAATGCAATGCTCCTCTTCAATCCGATCACTGATATGACTGAAGGCGAGTGGATCCGGTTCGCGGTCGGTGGGAAGGCGCTGGCCGATCGTGCTTCGGCTCTGCCGGATTCGCCGGAGGAGGTCGCCGCTGCCCGTGCGCTCTCGCCGGTCTCTCATGTCCGGGCCGGCCAACCGCCAGCGCTCCTGATGCACGGCCGGGCGGATACGGTCGTGCCACTGAGCCAGGCCGAGCGTTTTGCTGCCGCATCGAAGGCCTCGGGCAACCGGTGCGATCTGGTCGTCGTGGAGGGAGTCGGCCACGCTTTTGTCATCCCCGCCTACAAGTCCCCCGAACCGGTTGTTGTTTCTGCCGTCCGGATGGCGGATCGTTTTCTGAGCTCGCTGGGGTGGATATCCGGCGAGCCGACATTGGCCATGTCCGATCCCCCGGCATGGACGCTTCCAGCCAAGTAACCCTGTGCGTATTCTCTTCCCCCTCCTCCTGTTCACTTCGGCGGCGCTCTTTGCGGAGACGCAGGAGTATTATCAACACCCTCAATGGAAGCCCCGGGCGATTCTGCCGTCGGCAGACGCTCTGCGCGGCGACTTCTGGCCGGCTTCGCCCAAGGCTCCGGTGAATTATGATGATCCGGCGTTTGACGGCAGCAAGCTTTTGCCGGCGCCGGCTCCCGGGATTCATCCCCGTGTGCTCGTCACCCCGGGAGATGTCGACGCCATCCGGGCGAAGGTCGCACTCGGGGCGAAGGCGCCGGCTCCGTTCCGCGCCATGTGGGAGCGGGTCAAGGAAAGCCGGAGCGCGTTTTATGCGCTGGTCGCCAAGGATGATGAACTTGGCAGGTCGCTGGCCTCCGCCTTGGTCCATAAGGTACGGGCGCTCGGTCCCAAGCTCGACAAACTCGATGCGCGACCCGATCGCGACAATCTCTGGGCGGTCGAGCGTTCCATCGTTGCTTCGGGCGAGCCTGATCCGCCGACCGAGATCTGGGCGCTTCTGGACTACGATTATCTCCACGGATGGATGACGCCGGAGGAGCGGGAGGAAACCGAAGCCGTGATCGCGCGCATCACCAAGGGGCGCATCTCGAACTTCATGGTCAAGCCGGACCATTTTCTGATCAACAACCACAAGGGATTCGGCATGGAATTCCTGCGCCTTCTTCTGCTGATCGAAGGGCATAAGGACTTCGATCCGGCCGTCTACAAGCTCGCTTCGGGTAAGGCCCGGGCGATGCTCGATTGGTACCTGAGCCCGGATGGGATGTGTTACGAGTCGATCAAAGGATGGTTTAACACTTCGGTGTTCACTGCTCTGGCGCGGAGGGATCCGGATTTTCTCAAGCACTCGAATCTCCGCGCGAAGATGCGCTTTTTCCAGAATGCGCTGCACTGGCAGGACGGTCGCTGGCAAATCCGCGAGGAGATGCGGGCCTCGGCCTTCCATGTGATCTGGATGATGCGTTACTTTCATCCCAAGGACCCGCTCTACGACTGGCTCTACAGTGCGACGTTCAGCACGCACGATTTTCTTACCGATCCGAAGGCGAAGTGGCCGGATCCGGTGGGTATCACCCCGGAGCTTCTGCTCTTGTTTGCCGAGGATGGGATGCGCGACAAGAACGGGAAGCCACTCGACTGGACCGATCAGGCCCGCATTGATGCGCAGAAGCTCCCTCTCACGTGGAAGGATGATCAGCGCGGCTATGTGATCACGCGGAACTCGTGGGAGAAGGACGACCTCCAACTCGGGTTCACGTGCAAGCAGGATTTTTATTACGGTGGCCACGAGGGCTCCGAGAACAACCGTTTCGTCCTCTGGGCGGACGGCATCAACTGGGCCCGGGATTCCAATATGCTCGCCGTGAAAGCAACGTTCCTGCAGAACATGCTCACCATTGACGGCAAGGGCCAGGACTGGCCTCCGGCGCCGGGCGTCTGGCTGGGTGTCGAGGAATCGGCCGGCGGGGTGATCGCTGCCGGTGACGGAAAAAACGGATACGATTTCAGCAAAGTCATGCAGGTGCACCCGCTGGACTTTCCTTCGGCGCAGCTCCCGTACTATGCGCCGTTTGCCGAGGGGAACTTCGATCTCACCCGCGACCAGCAGATCGCCTTTCATCCCGGAACCGTCAAATGGAACGACGGTTACGCCCACACCGACTACGGTCCATGGAGCGGGGAGACGCGGATGGTCGAAAGCTACAAGCTCAACAATCCGGTCGAACAGGCCTGGCGCACGGTCTACCTTGCGCGTGGCAAACATCCGTATGTGCTGGTTATTGATGATGCCCGTAAGGACGACAAAGAGCGGCTCTACGAATGGAACATGACCGTGCCGGAAGGGATCGATCTTCTGGATGCCACAACCTCCGAGATCCTCTTTCAATCGGTGCCACCCGGCAGCGGAAGGCAAAGCGATCTCCTTCTCGGCCTCGCCTCGACGGCGCGGGATGCGGAGACCGGGCGAGCGGAAATCAAAAAGGGGGACCCGCTCCTGCTGGTGCGCACGCTCTGGCGGAATTCGCCCTACGGCTTTCCCGTGCCGCGCTTTTCAAAGATCCCGGTGGAGCCGCAGGCGCCTTACGGCGGGCTCGGGCACGTCTCGATTCCCGCGATCTCCGATTCGCCCGAGTTCCGCGTGCTTCTTTATCCGCATCGCGAGGGGGATCCTGTGCCGGAAACGTCGTGGAACGCGGAGCGCACGGAGCTCACGGTCCGCATCGGCGATGCAACGGACGTTTACCGTTTTGGAAAGACGGATGGCGGGCGGACGGTTTTCTCGGTCGAGCGGAACGGCGAAGCGGTCGTCTCAAGCGGAGCCGCTCCGGCGCGGCCTCTGCTCACCGTGCGCGGAAAGACGTTTGATCCTGCCGCCGCACGGACCACGCGAGAGGATGGCGCGGTGCCACGTTTTGTCTTCGACGGTGAGGTTTCGGCCTCATTCGCCCGCCCTCCCGCACCGGCCTTTCTTGTTTACACGCTCGACGGCAGCGAACCCACCGAATTGTCGCCCCGGTACGACCGGCCGATCCAAATTCGGGAGACTGTCCGCCTCGCCGCACGGATCATCGATCCGTCATGGAGTGCCGGCCCGAAGAGCGGGGGAATCCTTTACGCGGACTTCGCAAAAGTTCCTCCCGCAACTGGCAAGAGCGCTCCGCCCGCAGGTTCCAAGCCGGGCCTGCTTGCACGGGTGTATGAGATGCAAACCGTGCTTTGGAATGATCACGGGTTCTTCGATGCCAGCAAGCCGATGCTGCCGGATCTGGACGCTGAGAAGCCGGTCACCGCGATGCTCGTTCCGGGATTTGTGCTGCCGTGGGTAAACCCATCGCGTCCGATGACGGAACAGGCGAAAGGATTCTATCGTTTCAACGGATGGTTCCATGCCGCAGAGCGTGGTGTTTATACGTTTGCGGTGGATTCCTGTGGTCCCGTCCGGCTCCGTGCCGGGGGCCAGACGGCGATTGCCTCGACCGGAGTTTTCCATCAGCAGCAAAAAGTGAGGACCGGCGACGTCGTTCTCGGCAAGGGGTGGCATGAGCTTGAGTTGATCGTCACCGATCCGTTGCTCTGGAACATCAACACGCACGGCGAGATGCCCTTTTCGGTGACCGTGGCGCGTGACGGCGGCGCTCCGGGAGTGGTTGGCTCGGCTGATCTTCGCGCGACAACAGGTGAGGCCGTGCTAGCCGAAGCTCCTGAGCCGGCGTGGCTCAAATCCAGGATCCCGCCTGTCTGGATCGAGGCCGGCGCTGACCTTGCCATTTACGACCGGCAAGGCAAAAGACGTGAGCCCGACTATCTCGACATTGATGCCTTGACCCCGGTCCGCAGCGAAAGCGTCGGACGCCTGGAGCCGAACGTCCGGCCCGACCTCGTGCGCGTCTACGATGGCTGGTTCTTGGCACCGGAGGATGGGATTTACACGTTTGATCTCATCGCCCGCAGGCCGGGAAGGGAGCATTTGTCCGACCTGAGCGCCGCCTGCCAGAGCCAGATTCGGATTGGCGGTGAAATCGTCGTTCAGCGCGGTGTGCATGGCCGCCGGCCCATCGGGAGAATCGGCCTGAAAGCCGGTTGGCATCCTGTATCGATACTTCTCGGATCAAGCCTTGCAGAGGCCAGCGTGACGTATCCCGATGGACAGAAGATGCTGCTCACGGCAGCGGAGCTCCGCCGGCCCTCGCGGGTCGAGATTCTGCCCGAAGGCGCGGAGGGGCAGCGGTCCGTTTTCGAGATCTATGGTCCGACACGAGTTTCGCTCCGGCTTCCTGCCGGTCGTGAGGGGGTGATGCGTTACACGCTTGATGGAACGGAGCCGACTTCTGCCTCCGCCATCTTCAAAGAACCCCTTACCATCGACCGGTCGGCGACCGTCAAGGCGGCCGCCTTTTTGCCGGACGGGTCACCGGCGGGTGGAAATTCGGTGGATTTCCGGATGGTCCGGATTCCTGAGGCCGGTCTGATCGGAGCCGCCACTTTCGAGAAATGGAATGGCGAATCCGGCATCACCAAGCTGGACGACCTGTCGACCGCATGGATCGCACCGGGATCGGGGAAGGCACATGCCGCTGGCGAAACCGTCCTGTCGGTCCACCGTGCGCACGAGGAGAGCCCGTTGAAGTCCGGGGTGGATATCAATGTCGCACGCCCCCAAGGCACGGCCGGTCTCAAGCTTGCCGGTCTCCGCATGCGCGATAATGCGATGACTGTCGGCATGTGGTTCCGGAGCGATACGGCGGATGGCCGGCTCTTCGGCAAAGACGGGCTCACGGCGTTCGGAAAGCGCTACCGGACCGCATCCTGCTCGCTCGTAAACGGCCGCGTGGTCGGAGTTCCCGGCGACCTTTCCGGCGGTGAGGTCAAACCCGGTGAATGGACGCACGTGGTTCTAACGGCCGATGCGAACGAAAGCCGGCTCTATGTCGATGGCAAGGAAGTCGCGAGCGGCGCCGGCAGTTCCACGCTCTCGACCGACGCGCTGGACTTTTTTGCAAGCCACCCGGCCGACATCGGGGAGGTGCGCATCTACGAGCGCGTGCTCTCTCCGGAGGACATTCGCCGATGGTATGAGGTGACCGGGGAGCGTTTTTCGAAGAAGAAATGAACCTGAAAACTGCCATTCTTGTGGCGGCGGTCGCGACGGCGGATATGGCGCTCGCGGCCAGCCCGCGGAGTCCGGAAAATCAGGTGTTCCAATTCGCCCATAGCGGAGAGGTGGTTTACGACGCTGGTGCGAAGCCGAAGAAGGCGACGCTTTACCTGTGGGTTCCGGAGCACTGCCGGAAAATCCGCGGACTGGTCGTCATGGCGACCAACGTTCCCGAGCACATGCTGGTGAACCACCCCGCCATCCGCGATGCCTGCAGGAAGAACGACCTCGGTCTCATCTGGAGCGTTCCGACATTCTGGCATTTTGCAAAGGAGATGAAAGGCCGCGAAGCCGAACAGGTGGCATTTTTCGAAACGCTCCTCGAGGGGCTGGCCACGCAGTCCGGTTATCCCGAGGTCGCGACGGTGCCCTGGCTGCCGATCGGCGAATCCGGACACCTGCTCATGGTGTGCGGGCTCATCGACCAGAGGCCCGATCGCTGCATCGCGGGAATCTGTGTGAAGAATCCCCACCATCCCAAAGACCGCACGGTTCCGCTCCTTTGGACGCTCGGCACGGGACAAGAGTGGGGACAAAAGGGCA
>CAZSMN010000209.1:0-7013 GCA_964607615.1 uncultured Chthoniobacterales bacterium
TTGCGGTCCGTCTCCCACGCACTTGCCTTGTGCATCTCGTTGTTCGAATCAACACCCACCGGCTGGATCATCACGACGAGCTCGCGCTTCTCGAACTTGTTATTCACGCGCCCGCCGAAGAGCGGGCCGACAACAGGAATCCGGTTCAGATACGGGATGCCGCTGTTGTTTTTATCGGCATCATCGGTGATGAGGCCGCCGAGCACGATGGTGGAGCCGTTGGGAACGCGGACGCTTGTGGTGATCTCCTGCGTGGCGATCCGAGGAACCTGGTTTCCCGAAATGGTATCCTGACCGACGATGTTGTCGTTCGTCTGGGCAATGACGAGGTTGACCTCACGATCGGAGTTGATGAGCGGGATAACCTCCAGCTTCAGGACGACGTCCTGATATTGGATGTTGGAGGTGATGGCCTGACCGTCGCCGGTATTTCCGCCGCCGGTGGCCGTGGTGAGCGTGGAGGTGGGAACAGGCACTTTCTGGCCGGAGAGGATGGTCGCCTTGCGGTTGTTGGTGGTGTAGATCACCGGGCGGGCGAGGGTGCGGAACCGGTTGGTGGATTCCAGAAATTTGGCAAACACGTCCACGGAGTCCGCGATGGTTCCGAAAACGGTGAGGCCGGAGAGGGCGGAGAGGCCGTTGGTGAGAGCCTCGGTGCCGGTGATATCCGAAGGATTCGGCAGCGTGCCGGTGAGGCCCGGGAAGAGGCCGGGGTTGAGCATGGTGGCGGCGATCCCGCTCCCGCTTCCGCCCTTGTAGCGGATGAGGTAGCTGACTCCGTAGTCGAGGTCGTTCGTAACGCGGAGCTGGCCGATGACAACGGCGAGGTAGACCTGTTTCGGCCGCTGGTCCATCAGGTCGAGGATCTGTTTGGCGCGGAGTTTGGCCTCGGGCGGACCGAAGACGATGATGCTGTTCGAACTGTTGTCGCCGATGAGGCGGATCTCGCCAAGGGTGGCGGATTGAGGCGCTGCCTGACCGCTCTCTTCGGTGAGGCGATCCGGCCGGCTGAGGCCTCCTCCCTGGGAAAGGCCTCCCGAGCTGGAGTCGTTGAAATTGTTCTGCGTGTTGGCGGGCGTTGCGCGGGCGGTCGCCTCGGAGGTCGATTTCTCTGTATCCGGATCGGCGAGCATTTCGCTGATCACGGGAAATACATCCGCGACGGGAACGTAGTTGAGAGTCCGCACATAGGGCTCCTCGAAACTGCCGGCGGCATCGAGCTGCTGGATGATGTCGCGCACGTAGCGGTAGTTTTCGACGCGGGTGACGACGAGCACGCGATTGGTCCGCTTGTCGGCGAGGAACCGCGCCTGGCCGGCGATGAGCCTGTTCTCGTAGCGGGCACCACCGGACGGAGCGTTTGCTGCCACCGGCTGGCCATCGGGACCGGGCGCGGCGGGCTGTCCGCCGGACGTGGCCGCGGGCCTGCCCGCCTCGTCTTTTTTCTCGAACATGGCTTCGAGGATCTCAACGATCCGTTCGGCGCTGGCGCGCTGGAGGGGGACGAACTCGGTCACCACCTGCGCGGGCTCGACGTCGATCAGCGCGAGGAGAGCGAGTGCTTTGAGGATGACCGGTGTTTTGTCGGTGATGACAAGGGCGTTGGTATTCGGGACGAGCGCGATGCTGCCGAACGGGTTGGTTTGCACGACCTGCTCAAGGACGGATTTCGCTTCCTCCGGAGAGATGAACGAGAGGCTCTTGTAGAAACTGACAACCTGATCGCCCGTGGAAGGGATCGCGTTGATATCCGTGTAAAGGGGAAGGCCCTCGGTTCGCGGTGCACGGCTCGGGCCGAGGACTTTGATCGTGTTATTGTCCGTCGGCACCAGGGTGTAGCCGTTCAGCAAAAGCGAACTCTCGATGAGGCGGATCGCCTCCTGACGGCTCACCGGCTGCGGGACCATGATGGAAAGCTCAGGGCCGGCAAGGTTCGAGTCGCGGATCAGGCGTTTGCCTGTGAGGGTTTCGTAAAAAGACAGGACCTCGAAGACGGAGGTGCGCGGGAACGAGATATTCACGCTTTCACCGGCAACGGGCGTGGCGGCGGGCGTGTCCGGAAGCACGGGCGTGGGCGGCTGGGCCGGAAGCTGAGGCGCGTTTGCCGGATCAGCCGGCTGTGGCTGTGGGGGTGCGGCGTCTTGTGCCAGCGCGGAGCTGATCGCAAGGGCAAAAGTGAGAATAAGGAGTCGGATCTTCATGGGCCTTGGCCGGAAATAATGCGCCGGCGGATGATGCGCCGGGGAGGCTGGGGTGTCTGTTGGTCGCCGCCCTGGGTTACGACCGGTGCGCCGGGCTGACCGGGTGCGACCGGAGCGGGAGCATTGATGACGCTGCCGGATGCCGCCGGCACGGGATTCCCGGGGCCTGCGGGGTTGGTCGGAGGTTGCTCGGAATTTGCCGGTTCGACATAGGCGATGGTCGCGACTTCTTCACCGACACGGATGGTGGCGCGCATGCGGCGGGCGTCGGGATCAGGCAGATACTCGACGAGGCTCATGTTTTGCTCGTTGACCTTTTTCGAGAGCATGTGCCTCGCCTGGGTGGTCCGGTCCATGATGAAGACGATGGGATCGCCGTCGATGGCGACTGCGCCCGTCAGCGCGTAGCGCTCTGCGAGGGGCGAACTCTCCTCGGCGGTGGGCAGCGAAAACGGAGAACGGTCGAGCAGGGACTGAAAAGCCGAAAGCTCGCGCGGCGCGGCCCATGGCTCCACGTCCTCGTTTGCGGCGGCCCGCGCAGCGCACAAGATGACGGCGACCAGTACGATGGTGAGAGTGTTTTTCATGGGCCGGCGGGGCCGTTCCCGCTCGCGACGGGACGATAGTATTGGCGGATTTCCATGTCCACCACGACATTCGGAGGCTCCGCATCACTGCGGATGGAAATTCTCGGGATGGCCCGCCAGAGGGTCGGTCCCTGGAGCTCAAAAAGAAACCGGGTGACCGCGGCAAAGGGGCCCGTGACCTTGAGCTGGAGGGCGGCGGCATTACCGGATGCAACCTGAGGTGAGGGGAGGAGGGTTTCCTCGGCAATCTTGAGCCCTGCTTTTTCCGCTCCTGAGCGGGCGGCATCAAGAAGGCCGGTATTGGCGGAGTCGGAGGAGGCCTCCGGGGCGGGATGGGCGGCAAGCCATTCCCGGGCGGAGCCGAGCGCGCTGGCGCTCTCGATCCACGACGTCCCTTCCGCGATGGCCGTCTGCTGAGCAGCGATATCGCGAAGGATCGAGGCGCGGTATTGCAACAGGAGCCGGCCTCCGAGGAGGTTCAGCGCGATGAAGACCGCTGCTCCGAAGAGCAGGGCGAGGCGGAGTTCATTCTGAGTCAGTCGTCGCATCGGGTCGGGCTCCTTCCATTTCAAAGCGTACCTTCGAGCGGCCGGCAAGCTGAGGCTGCCGCGAGGTCCAATCGTATTCCTGAAGAGCGGGTGAGTCTTTTACCTTTTCGAAAAGCGCAAACGCCTGTGACACGTCGGCGGCCTCGCCGGTCACGAGCAGGCGTCCATTCTCGAGGGAAAACTGGGTCAGCCGGACCTGGTCGCCCGGCAGCTCGCGGGCGATGGCGGCCAACTGGTCGAGGGCGAAGGCGGTCGGATCGACGGCTGCGCGGAATTCTTTCCATTCGGTCACACTGCGCTGCGCCTCCCCGGCGGCCGGTGCCTGCGCTGCGGCCTGTGCGCGGAGGCGTTCGAGCTGGATGCGGTGGAAAACAAGGTCTCCACCGATCACGGCGGCGATGAGCAGATAGACGGCGAAAGCGATGAGGCCGAGCTTGGCAAGCCGGTTGCGGAAGCTCCGGGTTTGCTCCGCGATCCGCGCCGCCGGCGGTGCGGGGTTTGAGATTTCGGCCGGCGCTTCGGGAGGTGGCACGTCCTGAACCCAGCGGACATCCGCCCTCAGCGCGGCGGCGAGAGACGAGCGCTCATTTTCGTCGAAGGCGCCGATGATTTGAATGGTTGCAGGGAGGCGCGGAGTGATGCCCTCCGCTTTCAGGCGCAGGGCTGCGCGCTGAAGGATGCCGCAGAAGGCCGGGCCGGGAGAGGGTTCGCCGGTCGCGGAGCAGAAGACGACTTTGCCGTCGGTGAGGAGGGCGAAGCAGATCTGATCGAACTCTCTCCAGATGAGAGCATCAGTGGCCGGTGGGGAGTTCCAGAGCCTTGCGGAAATCTCGAAGTCGCGGGCCTTGGGGAAACGGGAGATCGCTTCCGCATCATCGGAAGTGGCCAACGCGAGGATGAGCGCACGGGGATCCTGCCGTGCAATCGGGAGCGTCTGGACGGCGCTGGTCCTTTTGAGGAGGTGGCGGCTTGTGAGCTCCAGCAGGGCGAGCTCGGCGGCATCGCCTTCGGAGGGGAGCCAGAGCGGGAGCGCGAGGACGTCGCGGCACGGGAGGCCGAGAAGAATTTTTTTGCACGAGGCGAGAGATTGCGGCGAGGGATTCTCCTCGCACACAGGATTACCCTTTTGGGGGAAGCGCCACAGCTCCCAGTCGGCGGGTCCGGGGCGGAGGATGGCATCGGGGACCATGCGTGTTACTTTTCCTCCCATGCTAGAATCCGGCTGCCGGCCTCCGATGTGAAGAGGACGATGATCTCGTGCCTCGTGCCGTTGCAGTAGCCGGAGCTCTCGATCCGCCGCACGCTGCCCGAGGTATCAAAAAACTCGAGCAAAGCTTTGCGTTGAACGCCATCCGCTCCGGCGAGGGCTGCGGCGCTCTCGATAGATTCGAATTCCAGGTCATCCTCGCTGCCGTCGATGCCATCCTGCCCGGCGCGAAGTTCCAGGAGGGCCTGGCACTGGCGCGGGGTGAGCCGTGCGATCGCTGCAAGGACCGGCTCGCTGGCATGTTGGATGTTGATTTTCCCACGGTGGCGGATGGTGAAGAATGTCTGCCAGTCTGAGCGGCTTGCCAGCAGGCTGTCGAGACCGAGAACGGCCTCCATCTCTTTTACGCTGAGGAGGGGTCTATTCGCAGGGAAACCTTCGCGGCCGCGTTCTTCATATTCGGCTTTTTCCGCACCGGCCATGGAGCGGAAGTCATCCCCATCAACCCAATCGGTGAGCCCGTCGATGGCGGCATCGGCCGGTTCGCGCTCGATGCCCCAGGATTCGAAGAGCTGTTGGAAAATGGCGCGGTTGTTCTGGGAGATCCAGAAATTGGGATTTATCCGGCCGGCTTCATCGGAGATTTTCACCTCGAACCCCTCCGTATCTTTCGCTCCCGACTTCAGGAGCGGGCTGCCGGCTTTGACCTCGGGGTTCATCCCGAGAGCGACGCCGCTGAGCGCCATCTGCCGTGCTCGGAACGTCCGTTCAGCGCGGGCCTCACTCTCGACCCAGTCGCTTACCGAGCCGCCGACCAGCACGACGAGCCCGGCAATGAAGGCGAGCGACCAGAGGACCAGCGGAAGGGCGAACGCCCGGCGCCTGCGGAAACGCGATGTGTGCGGTTCTCTCATGGGGCGGGAGGCGTGGGTTCCGGGGGCGGTTCCTGCCGGGCCTGTGCCTGAACCGGCGGCAGCCAGAAATCCGCGCTGATTTTGCGGCCGGGGATATCGAGGTAATCCATTTGGAGCCGCACGGCGGCCGGGCGTCCGCTGCCCTCGGGCCATTCCTCGCGCCACTCTCCGTTGGCGAAGAAGAACCATTTCACCTTCTCCACGCGCGGCAGGAGCGGAAGCCAGACGGCGTCGGCCTCGGGCTGAGCGGGCGGACGTCCATCGTCCCGTGGAACCCTCCTGAGCGAAAGCGTGCGGGACCCGTCGGCCCGGGGACGCGCGGCGAGGAGGAGGGTCCCGCCGCCGAGACTGGGGATTCCGAAAACACCCGAGGCCTCGCTGAAGACGATCTCCGGCACCGGTGCACCATTCGGCGCCTTCGTGATGCGGAGATAAACGCCGCCCTCGGCCGGGAGGTTCACGAAGGCGTCGCGGGTTACGCGGAGGAAACTTTCCAGCCGCCGCACCGAGACCTGCTCCTCAAGGGTGGCGCGGGTCGCGTCGAGGGAGGCAGAGGAAATGCCGTAGATAGCGCCGGAGAGAAGGCCGAGGATGCCGAGCGCGAGGATGACCTCGACCAATGTAAACGCGCGGCCGGATGCTGGTCGGGGAAAGGTCACGGCCGGTAGAGGAGGATGTCGGCGGATTCCTTGCCGCGCTCTCCCCAGTTGGCAACAACCGTCAGCTTCCACATGCCGGGGAGGACGGTGTTGTTGGTGGTTTTGATCTCCTGCGCGACGAGGGTCTCTTCGATTCGGACCCCATTGTTGTCGCGGGCTTCGACAACGCGTTTGCCCTCCGCGGGGGGATTGGCGAGGCAGTAGGCGAGGCGGGAGCTGAGTTGCTCCCGGGCGAACGACCGGTCTCTTGCCTCGAACGCGGACTGCACGGCAGACTCCAGCGCCATGGCCAGCCCCATCACGGCAATCGCGAAGACGCCGAGGGCGATCAGTACTTCGAAGAGCGAGAATCCCCGTTTATTGCTCATCAGGTAGAAGGAGGGCGGTCAGGGGATCGAAGGCAAGGGTGGTGGACTCCGAGCCGTTCCCGATCAGGAAGGTGACGGGTTCGCAGATGCCGGCGGAGTTGAACTCCCAAAAATCGGTTTTCTCTGGCCGGCGGAATTTTCGATCGGTAAGGCGGCGGATCTGGAGACTCCAGCCCTCAGGCAGTGTGGCGGCGGAGATGTCGGGACTGGAGCTTACAAGGCCGTTTTTTGTGATCTGAAAACGCCGGGCCTCGCCTTTGTCGAGGGCGCTGTTGCGGGCGGCCTGAGCGGATTTTGTGAACGCCTGCTCGATCTGTTCCACCTCGGAGCTTCCAAAAGCACCGGAAAACAGCGGGACGGTGACGCCCAGAAGAATGGCAACGACGCCGATGGCGAGAAGGACCTCCAGCAGCGTGTAAGCGGAACGCTGCTCAGGGCGCGGCGTTCGATTTGTTCTTTTTTCCAAGGTCATCGTCGCTCTCTTTGCCGTCGGCCCCGAGCGAGTAGAGATCGTAGCCGGAAGGGTTGA
>CAZSMN010000210.1:0-6977 GCA_964607615.1 uncultured Chthoniobacterales bacterium
GTTGGCGTCGGTGGCGTAGTATTTATCGAACCAGCGGATGATGGGCAGCGCGGCGGGGATCAGTTTTTCGGAGAGAAACGCGGTGTCGCCGGTGTGGTCGTAGTAATCGAGCGCCATGAACATCAGCTCGAGTCCGCCGACCCATTCGCGTTTGTGCCAGGAACCGGTCTGCAACTTTCCATCGCCGGACGGGCGGTTCGCTGCGGTGGTGGTCCAGCCGTAGGAGGTGCTGAGCACCGCACCCCATGGGTAGGTGACCTCGGACATGAAGCAGGTGTCGTCAAATTTCGGATCGGTATAGTAGTGGCCGGCGCGGTAGCGGGCGACGGGCAGCACGTCGTCGAAATACATGCGGAAGAGCGACGGCATCATGTCAAAATCGCCCGATGTACACAGGCCGGCATAGGGCAGGCGGGTATTCTGCCACCAGTAGCCCAGACCCCAACGGCGGTAGTCGGCATCGCCCGGATTGGTGCCGTAGGGCATGGTGAACGTCGAGCCGTTGAACTTGATCGGAAAGGCACCGCGGCCGGCGCAGGCGGTGATGAAGCGCTGCAGGGCATAGCCGCGGGTCACATCGGCCGGGGCGGTCTGGTCGGCGGTGGCGGCGGATGGCGTGATGGAGATGTGGCTGCGGTTCCAGAAGTCCGACCACCACGCGAGGTGCGCGGCGCGGCGGGTGGCGAAGGGCACGGCTTCGACGTCGGCATAGGTGGACCTCATTGCCGCGAGCCACTCGGCGGCGGTGGCGGGGTGCTTCGTGAGCGCGTAGACATCGAAGCGGTGGCTGGTCCCGGCGGCGCGGGCGAGCGATTGGTCGTTGGTGCGGGTGGCACCGTCCGAGCGGACGAGCGCGCCGAACGTGCGGCCGAGGATGATGTCGGTGAAGGTCGGTGCGCCCTGCAGGTCCTGGAACTGCATCGTTTGGTTCGGACCGAGCGAGCGGTTGTTGCGATGATACCAGCCGACGCCATCCGTGAGGCCGGTGAGCACCGTGTCGGGCTCGACGACCTGGGTGCTGCCGGCGGGGTTGTTGAAATTGATATCACCCGACTCCGAGGCGATGGTTGTCTGCCTCGTGCGCCAGAGCTCGAAGGATGCGGTGGCGGTGACGGCGGAGGCGCTCTCCACGCTGACGTGCGCCACGGGATGGTTGGCATCCACCCACAGGCGGACGGTGACGGCCGTGGACCCTGTTCCGCCGGTAATGGAAATTTCGCCCTTGGCGGGATCCAGCGTCTGGGTGAATCCAGTGCCGGTCGGGAGCGCGGGAGTCAGCTGCACGCGGATGCGGCCCAGCTTCGCGAGGCGGGAGTTGTCCTCCCAGCTATCCGTCTTTCCCAGATAGAAGAGGATGTCTCCGGAGGATTCGACCCATGCGTTCATCGAGAGGTCGCCATTGCCGAGCGGCATCGAGCCGAGCGCGTTGGTGCTCGGCGTCGTCCAGACGACGGTCGGAGGAGCCACGGTGGCGGCGGTGGCGCTCAGAAGCATCCCCTTTCCTACAGCCGCAAGGAAGGCAGCCCTGATAAGGCGTGCGCTGCGCGTGCGGAACGGCGGAGCGGGAGCGGAGAACAAAGACGGGAGAAGGTGCATGAGGGGGTCGGGCGGGGGATCTTACCGCACTTCCAGGCAGACCACCGAGGCGATAGGATCGGGAGCTTTCGCCGGCAGGGTGAGCGTGATTTTGTCCGGCGTTTGCTCGACCTTCACGGCGGCGGCAGGATCCGCGAGCAGGCGGGCTTCACGGATTTCCTTCTTCAGCGCGGGGAGCTCGAGCTTTCCATCCTGCGGCCACTGGAGGACGTGGATGAAAACTTTCCCAGGCTTCGTGGTGGCGCGCCAGATGGCGGGGGCGGCGATAAATTTGCGTTTCCCCTCCACCGTGCCGAAGTCGCCGAACTCGGTGCCCCACGGCGTGCCGCCGGCACCGTAAATCGCTTCGCCGTTGACCTTGAGCCACTCACCCATGGCCCGGAGGCGCGAGGCGTAATCCTCGGTGATGACGCCTTCGGCGGTCGGACCGACGTTCAGGAGGTAATTGCCATTTTTGGAGACGGCATCGATGAGGTTGCGAAGAAGCTCGCTGACGGGGCGGTAGTCTTTATCCCATTCCTTGAACGCCCAGCTCTTGTTGAGCGTGCCGCAGAGCTCCCAGGGAACCTTGTGGTATTGGTGAAAGGGCTCGTTGTCGCCGCTGCCGTCGAAGTCGGTGATGGGCAGGCCTCGCGGCTTGCCCAGCTGGATGCGGCTGTTGATCAGGATGCCGGGGACGAGTTCGCGCACCATTGCGGAGATCTGCTCGGCGCGGGCGGGCGTGATGTCACCTGCGGTGTCGAACCAGAGGATGGCCGGCTTGTATTTGAGGCAAAGCTCGCGGATCTGCGGGATGGATTTCTCATCGAGATACTTGTCCATGTTCCGCGGATAGCCGGGGAAGGACCAGTTGTTGCCATAGCCATCGGGCTCGTTCCAGTCCTGCGCATGGGAGTAGTAGAGGCCGAACTTCAGGCCGTGTCGGTCGCAGGCCTCCTTGAGCTCCTTCATCGGGTCGCGTTTGAAGGGCGTCGCATCGACGATGTCGTAGGATGTGACGTCGGAGTCAAACATGGAAAACCCGTCGTGATGCTTCGACGTGATGACGATGTATTTCATGCCGGCCGCCTTCGCCAGGAGCACCCACTCGTCGGCGTTGAACTTCACCGGGTTGAACTCCTTGGCGAGCTCGCGGTATTCCTCGATCGGGAGTTTGTGCAGCTTCAAAGCCCACTCGCCACCGGTGACCTTCTTGCCTTTCCAATACCCAGCCATTTTTGAAAAGAGCCCCCAGTGCATGAAAAGGCCGAACTTGGCGTCGCGGAACCAGGCGATGCGTGCGGCTTCGTCCGGGGTCGGATTGTAGTTCCCGGACGACGGACCTCCGAAACTGTCGAGGGTGGTCATTTCGCCGAATGATTCGGCGGCTTTGCCGGATGCGTCGCCGGCCGGGGCTGTATGGGTGGCCGAAAGGGCGAGGAGGCAGATGATGCTGATGGTTTTCATGTTCGAGGGGGGAGTGGAGGAAAGGAGTTTCGGGGCGTTTTAGAAAAGCTGGAATTCCGTCAGCGAGAAGCGGCCCTGGGCTCCGACGGCGAGGCGGAAGTAGCGGCCCTTCACGGGGAAGAGAAAGGTCTGGTCGAGGCGCGCTCCGACGGTTCCACCGGCGGCGGCCTGCTTCCATGGGCCGTCGGGCTTTTCGCTGTATTCCAGCTTCCATGAGGTAATCGGGACGACTTGATCGCGGCGGGTGACGCGCTCGAGGAGGACGACGCGCTTGACCTCGCGGACCTCGCCAAGGTCGACTTCGAGGGTCGCATCGCGTAGCCAGACAGGGTGGGAGGGATTCAGCCGGACGGGTTCAAATTTTTTCCCGTAGATGGATTCCATCACGGCCTCGTCGCGGCCGGGCACCCAGTAGGAGTTCGGGTTGTCATCCACCAGCGTCTCGGGATTGTGCATGAAGAGCGGCGTGAGGCTGCTGGAAGCGGTGATGGGGCGCCGGTAGGCGAGGGATCCGCTGGTCGAGGCGGGCGGGATGACCGCGAGCGAAAGTGGATCGCCATCCACCGTCAGCTTCACCACGGTAACGGAGGGGTCGCGTTCCGCCTTTGGCACGGTGAGCGTCAGGCCGTCGCCGGATTGCTCAAAGGCGACCGGCGTGCCGTTGAGACGTGCCGCCGACCGGACCGGCAGCGGGAGCGCGGGAAGGAAGAGCTTTTCGGGCGAGCTCTCAAAAACGTGAACGTAGATCGCCTTAGCCGTGCGCGTCGCTGAATAGTCCGCCATTGGCAGAAACGGTCCGCCGCGCGTGCCGTAGATCGCTTCGCCATTTTCCTTAAGCCAGGCGCCCATTTCCTTGAGCCGCTCCACTTGGGCAGGCTCGATCTCGCCGTCGGGTTTCGGGCCGACATTGAAGAGGAGGTTGCCGTCACCGCTGACGGTGCGGACGAGCGTCTCAAGACACTGGCGAAGGGATTTGAGCTTGTCGTTGGGCTTCCAGCTCCAGCCGGTCGCAATGGTCATGCAGGTCTCCCAGGGCACGGCGTCGCAGTAGCTTCCGACGAATTGCTCCGGCGTGGCGTAGTCGCCCCACGGGCCCACGCGGCCGTGCGATTCGTCGGTGTGGATGGCCTCAAGGCGGTTCGAAAGGATCACTCCGGGCTGGAGCGTGCGCATCAGCGTTGCTGTCTCGCGCGGATGGGAGGGAATCGGCATGCCGTCGAAGTCGATCCAGACGAGCGGGATTTTCCCGTATTTTGTGAGGAGTTCCGTCAGCTGCGCGTGCATGCGCTCGACGAAGCGCGGGTTGTTCTCCGGATCGCGGCAATCGGGGTCGCGCCAGTCGCCGGGCGAAAAGTAGACGCAGAACGGCAGATCCGCGGCCTTGGCGGCGGCGGCGAGTTCAGCCACAACATCGCGCCCGAACGGCGTGTTCATGATGTTGTAGGGATCGGTCTTCGTATCCCAAAGCATGAAGCCGTCGTGGTGCTTCGCGATGAGGACCATGTATTTCATGCCGGCCGCCTTGGCGGTGGCCACCCATTCGGCGGCGTTGAATTTGACGGGGTTGAACTCCTTGTAGAGCGCGTCGTATTTTTCCTTCCCGTATTTCTCGCGCGACCAGCTGACCTCCTTGCCCGTGAGCGATGAAGGGCCCCAGTGGATGAACATCCCGAAGCGGCCGTCGCGCCACCAGCCGAGGTCCGGCGCGGAAACGTCCGATGGTGCGGCCATCATGCCGCCCTGCAGGCCTGCAAGCGCGGCGGCGATCAGGATGATTCGTTTCATAGGGGGAGGTTGAAGTGCCGGGCGATGTGTTCGTGCGGAAGACGGCAGCGGAGCGGCCTTCCGGCAGATTCCGTCATTTGATCAGCGTGATTTCCGAAATGGTCGGGCCGTCGGTGGATTTCAGAACGTTCAGGCGCAGGTCCTTTGCGGTAACTGCCGGGAATTTGGCCGGGGAAAAGTTGGCGCCGATTTTGCCGCCCTTGAGCACGGTTTTCCACGCGTCGCCTTCCTTGACCTGAAACTCGAACTCCTGGATGCGAGAGCCGTTCTCGTCGATCGTGAGGCCGGTGAAGGTCTCGGGCGCGGGCAGGCTGATCTCCAGCCAGGCCGGCGTCGTTCCGGAGTCCGTTGCCCAGCGGGTCTCGGGATTTCCATCGACCGCCTTCTCCGCGCCATGTTCCTCCTGGCCTTTGTAAACGTTCGACGCGGTGACCTTCGCGGCGGAGAGCGGGTTGTGCACGGTCACGATGATCGGAGCGATGTCCATGGCGCTGCCTGCGAGATCAAGCCGGACAAGCGTGTCGATGTCCTGACGGTCCGCCTCGGGGACGGTCACCGTGATTCCGGCGTCGGTCTGTTCGACGGAAACGGCTCCGCCCGTCAGCAGCTTGCTGCCGGTGATTTTTACGGGAAGGGGCGGCAGGGTGATCGAGTCGGCTCCCTCGGGCCACTTCAGGATGTGGAGGTAGATCGTGTTTCCCTTGCGGGTGGCGGCGAGCGTCTTGGTGGGCTTGTAGGGACCGCCCCGCGTGCCGTAGATGCTCTCACCGTATTTCTCCAGCCAGGCGCCCATCTCTTTGAGCCTTTCGACCTGCCGGGCCTCGATCTCACCGGTCGGCTCGGGGCCGACGTTGAAGAGAAGGTTGCCGTCGCCCCCGTTGGTCTGGATGAGCGTTTGGAGGCACTGCTTGAGCGACTTCATGTCGTCGTTGGGCTTCCACGCCCACTGGCGGCAGATGGTCATGCAGGTCTCCCACGGACGATCGATCTTGAACTCGCCGATGTGCTGCTCGGGCGTGTCGTAGTCTCCCTTGGCGCCGGTGCGGTTGTTGATGACGATGTCGGGCTGGATCTTCCGGGCCATGTTGATGACCTCCTGGCCGCGCGCGGCGTCGAACTTCTGCGGAACGTCAAACCAGAGCGTGAAGAGCGGGCCGTAGTTCGTCAGCAGTTCGGTGACCTGGGCTTTGAGGTAATCGGTGTAGCGGTCGAGGTTGGATTCCGTGCGTACGGTTTTTCCGCCGGGGCTGGTGAGCGGGAAATCCGGGTGGTGCCAGTCGCATGTCGAGTAGTAGGTGCCGAAGGCGATGCCCTGCTTTTTGCAGGCCTCAGCGAGTTCCTTCACCACGTCCCGCTTGAACGGGGTGTTCATGATGTTGTAGTCCGTCTGCTTTGTGTCCCAAAGACAGAAGCCGTCGTGGTGCTTGGTCGTGAGAACGATGTATTTCATGCCCGCCGCCTTGGCGACGGACACCCACTCGTCGGCGTTGAATTTGACGGGATCGAACTGCTTGTAGAGATTGTCGTATTCCTCCACGGGAACCTGCGCTCCCCGTGACCAGCCGATTTCCGTGCCCTTGAGGCTCACCGGCCCCCAGTGGATGAACATCCCGAAGCGGGCATCGCGCCAGTTTTTGATGGCGGTCTCGTCGACGGGTATCGGTGTCGGGGCGGGATCGGCGGCGACGGAAAGATCGGAGCCGGCTGACAGCAGGGCGAGGGCGAGGAGAGCGTGTTTCATGGACTGGCGCATGGATCAGAAATACCCGCCGTGGTCTGTCAGCGGGCGTAGACGGAGAGTTGGCCGAGGCTGA
The DNA here is from genome assembly GCA_964607615.1 of uncultured Chthoniobacterales bacterium. Classification (GTDB taxonomy): domain Bacteria; phylum Verrucomicrobiota; class Verrucomicrobiia; order Chthoniobacterales; family Terrimicrobiaceae; genus CAZSMN01. The sequence continues at coordinate 6,642 of CAZSMN010000210.1, forward strand.
GCTCTCCCTCGCCGCCACCGTAATCGATCCACAGCTTCACGTAGCGCGCCGTGCGGCCGGGCTGCTGGATGCCGGCCACGTGCTGCGTGACGGGCACTTCCCATTCGGGAAGTCCGTAGGAGCCCTTGTAGACCTCCTCCCACGTTTCCCCGTTCCCGGAGATCGCGATGCGGAGGTCGACATTGCTGTTGAAAGCGTTGTGGTCAACGGCCGCGGCGGAGACAGCGGTGACATCCATCGGCTTGCCGAGATCGATCGTTACGGAGGGTGTCTTGTGGCCCTTGGTCTTCACATTCCAGCGTCCGAGTTCGTCCTTCACGGCCTCGCCGCCGGAGA
>CAZSMN010000211.1:0-6974 GCA_964607615.1 uncultured Chthoniobacterales bacterium
ACCAGCTGGAGTCGTTTTCCTCGCTGCCGAAGCCCTCGGCGCACGACGGCTACCTTTTCGAACCCGCGCCGGCGGAGGAGATCCTGCGCGATCATTTCAAAGTCCAGTCGCTTGATGGATTCGGCTGCGCCGACCTTCCGGCAGGCGTCTGCGCGGCGGGGGCGCTTCTGCATTACATCACGCGGCAGATGCGGCGTCAGGCCGGCCATCTCCGGCAGCTCCGCCCCTACCGGCGGAGCGGATTCCTAATCCTCGACGCTGCGAGCCAGAGCCATCTCGAGCTGGTGACGTCACGTGCCGGACGCGGAATGACCCTCCTCGGCGTGCTCGACCGCACCGCGACCCCGATGGGGGCGCGCCTGCTCCGGGAGTGGATCCTGCACCCGCTTCGCGACGTACGAAGCATTGAAGAGCGGCAGGATGCCATCGCTGCGCTTCTCGATAATGCCATCCTGCTCGGTGACCTCCGGGCGCGGTTGGTGGAGATCCGGGACATCGAGCGCGCCGCCGCGCGGCTGGGCGGACCTTCCGGCAACGCGCGTGATCTTGCCGCTCTCGCCCAGTCGCTCGAACGCGTTCCTGTTCTGGCGGCCTGCCTCGCAGCTGGCGGCCTTACCCCGTTGCCCTCGGGACTCCTGTCCCGCATGCCTGAGGGCCTTCACGCCCTGCCTGAGCTGACCCAAACCCTGCGCTCCGCACTGGTCGACGAACCTCCGGCATTGATCCGCGACGGCGGGCTGATCCGTGAAGGATTCGATCCCGCGCTGGATGAGCTGCGCGCGGCTTCCCACGAGGGCAAGAGTTGGATTGCCAGCCTCCAGGAGCGGGAGATCGAGCGAACGGGCATCAAGTCGCTGAAGATCCGGTTCACATCCGTTTTCGGCTATTTCATCGAGATCACGAAATCCAATCTGGGCTCGGTGCCGGACGACTACATCCGCAAGCAGACGACGGTGAATGGAGAGCGTTTCATCACGGCCGAGCTCAAGGAGATGGAGGGAAAAATCCTCGGGGCCGATGAACGGTCCCGTGCGCGGGAAATCGAGATTTTCGGCGAGCTGCGCGCGGCCGTCCTTGCGGAACTCCCGCAGCTTCAGGAGACAGCGGACACCCTCGCGCGGCTGGATGCGCTCTGCTCGCTGGCCGAGACCGCCCGGCTCCACGGCTACTGCCGGCCGGAGATGGATGACAGCGGGTTTCTCCATATCGAGGAGGGCCGCCATCCCGTGCTCGATCAGCAGGCCGGCGGCGATCGCTTCGTGCCGAACGATTGCGAACTCGATGCCGACGGGAAGAAATTTGCCATCATCACCGGTCCGAACATGGCCGGCAAGTCGCCCTACATCCGCCAGGTCGCCCTCCTCGCCCTCAGGGCCCAGATCGGAAGCTACGTGCCGGCCAAGGCGATGCGTGCCGGGCTCACCGACCGGATCTTCACGCGCGTCGGCGCCAATGACGATCTCGCCCGCGGCCAGTCGACGTTCATGGTCGAGATGAACGAGACCGCCAACATCCTCAACAACGCCACCCGGCAGAGCCTCGTCATCCTCGATGAAATCGGCCGGGGAACGTCGACGTTTGACGGCCTTTCGATCGCCTGGAGCGTGGCGGAATTTTTGCACGACCAGACCGGCTGCCGCGCGCTTTTTGCCACGCACTACCACGAACTCACCGACCTCGAGCGCACGCGGCCTGGTGTTCTGAACCTCAATGTCGCCGTGCGCGAGTGGAACGACCAGATCATCTTCCTGCGGAAAATCCTCCCCGGCCGCGCCGACCAGAGCTACGGAATCCAGGTCGCCCGGCTTGCCGGGTTGCCGGATTCCATCATCGCCCGCGCGAAGGAAATCCTGGCCAACCTGGAAAAGGCCGAGCTCAACGCGGAGGGCGAACCTGTCTTTGCCAAGGGCCGGCGCAAGCGCCTCGTCCCGGATCCTGCCGCGGCCCAGATGCCGCTTTTTTAGATCAGCGCATCGGGACCGGCTCGGTCGACTTGCGAATCTCCCGCTCGTCAGGAATCTGACGCGTCCGCACCCCGGGCCAGACGAGACGCGACGGACGCTCGGCGAGATCGCGGAGGAGGAATTTTGCAAACGTCGAGGTCACCTTGAGATTTTCCATCGTGATGTGGAAATCCGCCAGCGAGCGGTTGAGCGTGGCTTCGTTTCTCCGGAACAATCCGCCGGCATCATCGGCGAACTTGCCGATCTTTCCGGCCGCCGAGTCGAGGCTGGTGACCGCGCGGGAGATCCCGGCGCGGTTTTCGTTCAGGATCTGGCGCACGTCGGATGCCGCGAGGCGGGCCTCACCAAGAGTTCCCTTTGCCTCATCGACGACCGGCTGGATGGACTCGACCACGGGCTTGATCGAAGTGACCACTTTCTCGGTCTCGCCCAGAATACGGTCGACCCGTGTGAGGAGGTCTTTGGTCCCGCTCAGCTCGTCTCCCGCGAGCGCGCGGCGAACGCCTTCCACCGCCGCATCAACATTGCGGGCGAGGCGGTCGAAGGGAACCGGCGTCGTGCCGCGCAGCACGCCGTCGCCAAGCCGCGGCGCATCGGCCGGACCGTCGTTGATGAGGATGAATTTGTCGCTCAGGAGCGTGTCGGAGGAGACGCTCACCTGGGCGTTTTGCGCGATCAAAGGAACCTCCGGACGGAGCCGTAGCGTGATCTCCACCTGAGCATCCTTATCGGCCGCACGCTCCTCGGCGGAAAGGATCCGCATGGCCGAAACAACGCCGGCCGGGGCGCCGGCGTATTTGACCTGAGAGGTGACCTCAATGCCGGTCACATCTACGAAACGCACCCGCACCGTCGCGCCTTCGGGCACAAGCATCACGCCTTTCAGGCCCATGGAGAGCGCAAAAAAGAGAATCGCGCTGCAAAGAACGACGGCACCGGCGATCCACCAGTCGGCTTTTTTGGATTTCAGCATGGCTTGCTCCCCATAGGCACGCGCTTCTAGCAGTAATCGGCCTCTTCGGCGAGGGCGGATTTTCCGGACCGGCCTCCACGTCGCCGGATTAACCCGATGTCTCGTTCAAGATGAGGCTGCCCGAGGCCACCACACGCTCGCCCGAACGGGCTTCCACATCAAACTGGAGAAGCCCGCCCAAGCCGCCGGATCTCTTTGCGGCGAGCGTGAGCATCTCCCCCGGCCGCGCAGCCGCGGGAAACTTCATCGCCCGGATGCCTGAGAGGAGAAAGCTCTTTCCTTCCGCGCCGGCCCCCGCGATGCCCGCGAGCTGCGCAAGTGCCTCGGTAAGGATGACACCAGGCACGATCGGATCGCCCGGAAAATGCCCCCGGAACATCGGGTTCTCCGGCCGGAACGTCTTCTCGCCCGTCGCCTCTTCACCAGCCACAAGGCTGACGACGCGGTCGACAAAAAGAAACGGCTCCCGGTGCGGAAGGCCAAGGGCAATGGGATCGGATTCCATCAGTTCATCCAACCACAGAGCCTGAGGTGCGGAAAGTCCGGCTATTCGAACCTCAACGCCTGCGCCGGCGTGATCCGGGCCGCGCGGAGGGCCGGGAGCCACGCGGCGGCCAGCGCCGCCGGCACCAGCCAGAGCGGCGTGCCGGCAAGCACCTCGAGCGGATACCGCAGATCGATCGTCCACCCGAAGAAGGCCTTGTTGATCACCCATGTCAGAATCATCGCCATCCCCGCTCCGCAGGCCACGCCAATCACCGAGGAGAGAAGCCCGATCATCCCCGCCTCGGCCATCACCAGCCATCGCACCTGGCCGCGCGACGCCCCCTGCGAGCGCAGAACGCCGATCTCACGTTCACGCTCGATGATCAGCGTCGTCAGCGACAGAAAAACACCCGCGATCGCCACCACGACCGAGATCGCCCGCAGCACCGACGTGACGGCAAAGGTCTGATCAAAAATCTCCATCACCCGCGCGCGGAGTCCGGCATTCGTATAAATCGAAAACTCCCCCTGCCGGCCGAAGCGCTCCCGGAACTCCGCCGCCACGGCCTCCGACGCCGCCGGATCATGCATTTTCAGCGCAAGGGAGTGCACGCGCGGATCGTCCCAGAAGGCGGAGAAAACACCGCGATCCATCAGCACGAGGCCGCTGTCCCGCGTGAAGTCGCGGATCACACCGGCCACGGTGAATTCCCGCTCGCCAGCGGGCGTCACCAACATCAGACGGTCGCCGGGCCGCGTGCCATGCCGCGTGGAAAAGCTCTCCGAGACGACAACATGGCCCGGGCGGGAAAAAGCAGCCGCTGCATCCGGCAGCGCGGAGAGAAACTCCAGATCGCCCCGCGCGCGGCCGCCCGTGATGCCGAGCGAGACTGTGCCGACGGACGAACGGACCGGCATTTCGCGGAACGTGGCCGTCTCCGCGATACGCGGCTCCGAGCGCGCCCAATCGACCGCCTCTTTCGGCACGAAGCTCTGCAGTCCGGCGATCTCGTTCGCCGCTGGTGCAATGAAGAGATCCGCCACCAGCGTGCGCGCCGTCCATGACGTAACGCTCGCCCGGAACGAATGGATCATGACCGAGACGCTCACGGTCATACCGGCCGCCACCGCAAGCGCCGCAATCGTGACCGCATTCCGGTGGAGCGAGCGGACCAGATGTTGGGACGCCAGACGCACCAGCCATCCCGGACCCCGGACGACGGCTGCAAAGGCGGAGACGACGGCCGGCACGAGAAGAGAAAACCCGCCGATCAAAAGCCCGACCGCTGCGAAGCCGAGAAAACTCCCGCCCCCGCGAAGCGACCACCACGAAAGCCCGGCGGCCAAAACGATTGCCAGAAGACCCGCCGCCAGCCAGCCGCGCGAACGCAGGTGGAACGTATCCATCGCAGAGCCGGGCCGAAGAACGGACGCCGGATCGCACGCCGCCGCCTCGGCGGCCGGACGCCACGCCGCGATCAGAGCGGCCGGAATCCCAACGGCAAAAGCCACGAGCATCTGCGTTGGCGTGACCTGCAATCCCTCCGCGCTCACCAGCGTGTAGAGGGCGGAGACGGTCTGGGCCACCGGCTGCGCCAGAAGGGTCGCCAGCGGACCCGCGAGAAGGATTCCGACGACCGTTCCCAAAGTGCCGGCCACGAGCCCTTCGCCAAGAAACAGCCCGGCGATCTCCGCGCGCGTCGCCCCGTTCGCCCGCAGGATGCCGATTTCCACGCGGTGCCGGACCACCGTCGCTGAAAGGCTGTTATAGATGAGAAAAACCCCGACCACCATCGAAACGAGGCTCAGCGCGGTGAGGTTGAGCTGAAACGCTGCCAACATCTGTTCGGTTTCCGCCCCGCGCCGTGCGGGCGGCCCGACCACAACATCCGGCGGAAGCAAGTTCCGAAGCGCCGCAGCAACGGCGTCCGCCTCGAGCGGCTTCTCCAACAGGATTTGGATCGAAGTGAGCCGCCCCCGCAGGTCGAGAAGCTCCTGCGCCCAGGCGATGTCCATGGCGACAAGGCGCGGGTCGGCCTGCACCGCCGCATCGCCGGTCTTAAGCAGAAATCGCGGCTCCAGAACGGTTGAGCGTCCGGCCGCCAGCACACGGATCGGACCGGAGGCCGAGCGTTCGGGCGCCACGGCGATCGCATTCGGTTCGCGAAGCCAGGCCTCGAAGTCGAGCGTTCCGGTTTCCGCCGATTCCATCTCGAAAACCCGGAGCTCCGCACCCGTGAACGGATCGACGCCGAGAACGCGAAGGTATTCGCCCGGCTGATCGGGCAGCGTGACGATGCCCTCGACGAGCGGCGTGGCCGAGCGGATGCCGGCCGCCGCCGCCACCTTCGGGTAAAGCGTTTCCGGAAGATCGCCGCGAACCTCCAGATGCGCGCGGCCGGCCACAAGGGCGACGGCATTTTGAAAACTGCCCAGCGCCGCACGGTTCGCGATCTGCACGGCGAGGAAGACCGAGATCCCCACGCCGATGCAGAGGATATTCAGCGCCGGCAGGAGCGGACGCCGGGCCCACGGCCGCACGACCTGCCGGAAGAACAGGGTCGCGAAGCGCGGCGTCATTCCGCCACCCGCACCGCCGCCCGCTGGAGAAGGCGCTGGAGACGCTTGATCGCCGGTGGCTCGGTGATTTTTTTGCCGTCCTTGCCGGTGATGTAAAACGAATCCATCGCCACATCCATTTCGGTCGTGATGCGCGAGAGCTCGATGATGACGCCCGCCTCGCCCATGGCGCGGAGGAGGTCGTAGAGCAGGCCGAGCCGGTCCGGCGTCTGGATGTCCACGAGCGTGTAGATCGGGTGCGAGGAATTCTCAACGATGATGCGCGTCGGGAGATCGAACTCCTGCGAGAGGCGGTAGGATTTGAGCCGCGCCTCTTTGTTCATGAGCGGGGTGAAATCGAAATCCTCCACGGCCAGAGCCTCGGAAAGACGCGCCTCGACGCGGGCGATATCTTTCGGATTCGTCACCGGCTGGAGCTGCACGCTGCCCACGCGGAAGATGTCCAGAGCAAGGCTGTCGCCGCGCGTGAAAATGTCCGCGCTGAGGATGTTAACCTGCGCCGAGAGGAAGGCCCCGGCGATGCGCTCCAGCAGGCGCGGGCGGTCCCACCCGCAAACCCAGACTTCCGTGTGGCCGTGCTCGGGACGCGGGATCCAATGAAAAACCGGATCGAGCGCCTTGGCATCGTCCCGGCGGATGTTTTCAAAAAACGACCGGAAGAGCCGGAGGTGAGCCGCCATTTCCTCGGGCTCAAACATGTGGAAATACCGGTCGGGCATGAATTGGAAGTGCGCCTCGACCTCATCGGCGTAGTCGCGGCCGAGCCGGCGCTGGACGGTCGAGAATTGCTCTTCCCGGTTCCGCCGGAGCTGCTCGACAGCGGTCGGGCCGCCTTCGAGGTATTGGCACGCCCTGCGGTAGAGAGTCCAGACAAGGCCCTCCTTCCAGTCCGACCAGTTTTGATCACTTGTGCCCATGCCATCGGCGAGCGTGAGGAGCATGAGGGCGTCGAGATTGTGGCGGTTCACCAC
>CAZSMN010000212.1:0-6972 GCA_964607615.1 uncultured Chthoniobacterales bacterium
AGAACTACCAACCGGACATGCTCTGGTTTGATGCGGATTGGGTAAGCTGGTGGACAATGGACGACGGGATCAAGCTCTACAACGCGATCCGCAAAGCCGCCCCGGAGATCATCGTCAACAATCGTGTGGCTAAGCGGGAGGGCTTCGAATTGGATTTCGTCACCCAGGAGCAGGAGCATTTCAGCAACGCTTTTCCAAAGCACTGGGAGGCCTGCTACACGATGAATGATTCCTGGGGATACAAGAAGGGCGACCATACCTGGAAGCCCGCGCAGGTCATTTATAACAAGCTTAAGGATATCAACGAAAAAGGCGGCAACCTGCTTTTGAATATTGGCCCCGACAGCAATGGGGCGGTGCAGCCGGAGGCGCTGGCTGTCCTTAAGGAAACCGCTGAAATGCTGAAGGCGAAACCGATCGTAAAGAAGATCCCTCAAATCACGCAGACCCCAGGCCGTACGCAGTAACCTAACCAACAGGCAAACCACCTCTTACCATGAAGACACCTGCCACTACATTCTCCGTCATTGCCGGCATGCTCATCAACCAGCCCGGTGCCGTTGCGCAAACCCCGGCACATTGGGAACTGGCTCCCACGCCACCGATGGGATGGAATAGCTACGACACCTACGGCTCCAGCGTCACGGAGGAGGAATTTCTGACCAATGCGGCCTACGTGAGTGAAAAGCTCCTTCCGCACGGCTACCAATATGCGGTGGTCGATTTCCGGTGGTCGGATGCCACCGCCGCCAACTACGACCCCAATGGCATCGGTGGCCCTCTCCACGCCGATGCCTTCGGACGATTAATCCCGGCGCCAAACCGCTTTCCCTCGTCGGCGGATGGCAAGGGATTCAAACCTCTCGCCGACAAAGTTCACGCCATGGGCTTGAAGTTCGGCATTCACGTCATGCGCGGTATTCCCAAGCAATCGGTCGCGACCGTTACGCCGATCGAAAACTCCGAACACCGTGCAAAAGATGCCGCAGACACCGGAAGCACGTGCTCGTGGTGCCTGGACATGTTTGGCATCGATGCGTCCACTCAAGCGGGGCAGGACTACTATGACTCCATCTTCCGCCTCTATGCCTCGTGGGGGGTGGACTACGTCAAGGTCGACGACCTCTCCTCTCCCTATCACCAAGCCGAAATTGAGGCCATCCGTCGGGCCATCGACCGTTGCGGTCGCCCGATGGTGTTTTCCACGTCTCCCGGCGCCACTCCGGTGGAGAGCGCCACGCATGTCGCCAACCATGCAAATATGTGGCGGATTTCGCCGGATTTCTGGGACAAATGGGAAGACCTCGACCGGGCTTTAGACCTCGCTGCCGCGTGGCAGGCCACGGGTGTCGGCGGACCGGGACGCTGGCCTGATGGCGACATGATTCCTCTGGGCAGGATAGGCATCCGCGCCCCTGACAACGACCGCTGGACGCGCTTCACCAAGGACGAGCAGATCGCACTGATGTCTCTCTTCGCATTGATGCCCTCTCCGCTCATGCTCGGCATGAACCTGCCGGACAACGATGAGTGGACGCTGGGATTGATCACCAACAAGGAAATGCTGGTGATCAATCAGGACCCGCTTGGCCAGCCTGCAAAACGCATCGTTCAAAACGGAGAGACCGAGATCTGGATGCGCGATCTTTCTGACGGCGCGAAAGCCGTGGCGCTATTCAACCGGGGCGATGTGGATTCCGTCATCTCGACAACCTCCGTTGCACAGGCCCTGCCCGGAGCGTGGAACGGGCGGGACGTCTGGCAGGGGAAGGAACTGGGGGACTTATCCTCCATCGCAGAACTTCCTGTTCCGAAACACGGTTCCGTTCTTTTGAAACTGACGCCGAAAAAATGACCAGCGGATACACGCACACCCGCCAAACCTTATCAGCAAGATCTGTCTGCCAATAACTAACAAACCTACCGAAATGAAATTCCAACAACGATTCACCTGCATCGCGCCTCTTCTGGCGTTGGCCTTCAGCATGACCTCGTTGTCGGCCGCCGCCGATCTCGAGGCCTCCAACGTCGAGTTTACCGAATTTGCCAAAGATTCGCAGGGCTCTATGCCGCTCGGCAACGGGGACATCGGCTTGAATGTCTGGACGGAAGAGAACGGTGACGTGGTTTTCTATATCAGCAAGACCGACGCCTGGCTCGATAACAAGACGATGGACCTCGTGAAGGTCGGCCGCGTGAGGGTTTCACTCTCGCCGAGCCCGTTCGTCGCAGGGGCCGGATTCTCCCAGACGCTGAGACTGCGCGAGGGCGAGATTGTCGTGAAGGGTGCTGACGGCAGCGTTCGCGTCTGGGTGGATGCAAACGCGCCGGTTATCCGCGTCGAGACGAGCACCAAGTCCCCTGCAACCACCATCGTAACGCTCGATCCCTGGCGGGCGGATATCGCCGACAAGCCGTTCTACAAAGACGCCACGCCGGATGTCATCTGCCCGAACGAGAACAACCGTCTCCTCTGGTATCACCGCAACGAGAATCCCGCAGCCTGGCCGATGCACGACCTGACCTTCGGTGGATGGATCTCCGGTCCCGGCCTCGTCAGCGGCGAAGGCCAGACCCTCCGCTCTCAAGAGCCTTCGACGCGCTCAAGCATCGAGGTCGTCGTCCTCGCGGAGAAGACCAAGACCGCCGACGAGTGGATCGCGCGCATCGGGGAACTCGCCGCAGAACAATCGGCCATCAATCCCGGGCAGGCGCTGGCCGCCCACCGCGCCTGGTGGAATGACTTCTGGAACCGCAGCTGGATCAACGTCACCGGCGACGAGGAAGCCCGCAAAGTGACGCAGGGCTATGCGCTCCAGCGGTTCATCACCGCCTGTGCGGGACGCGGCGCGTTTCCCGTGAAGTTCAACGGCTCGATCTTCGTGACCGACAACCCTAACAATACCACCAACCAGAACGGCGTGACGGTGCCCGCACCGATGTCCGCCGACGAGCGCAGGTGGGGCGGACAATATTGGGTGCAGAACACCCGCGCCATGTATTGGCCGCGCCTCGCCGCGGGCGACTACGACATCATGCAGCCGCTCTTCCGGATGTATTCGAACATCATCCGGCAGAACGAAAAAGCGGTGAAGCAGTTCTACAACCACGACGGTTCCTACATCGCCGAGTGTGCCCCGTATTGGGGAGGTATCCCGAATCTCACGCCGGAGATGCCCGGCACCCACACGATCCACTATTTCTCCCCGGCCCTCGAACTGGTCGCCATGGGGCTCGATTACTACACCCACACTGGCGATGAGGCGTTTCTGGAGAAGACGGTTCTGCCCATGGCCAACCTGACGCTCACCTTCTACTCCGAGCACTTCCCGCGCGACAGCGAAGGCCGCCTGAGCATTGAAGGTGCGAATTCGGCGGAGGCGTTTTGGAAAGTGAACAACCCGCTGCCCGATATTGCCGGGCTCCACTGGGTCTTGAAAGGTCTTCTGGCCCTTCCGGCCAACCTGACCGACCCGGCGATGCGAGCCTCTTGGGAAAAGCTGCGCGGCGAGCTCCCGGACATCCCGGTCGGCGAGCGGGTTGTCCGGCGGAGCCTCGTCCCGTATGTGGGATGGGATCCCTCCGCCAAACCGCACACGCCCGAGAACCCCGAACTCTACGCCATCTATCCCTTCCGGCACTTCGGCCTCGGCAAGCCGGACCTTGAGCTCGCGATGGACACGTTCGCCACCCGCCGTCACAAGGGCTCCGGCTGCTGGCGGCAGGACGCACCTCAATCCGCCCTGCTCGGCCTCGCCGATGAAGCCCGGCAGTATGTCGTGACCAACTTTACCGCCCACGAGCCGCGGCATGCGTTTCCTGGATTCTGGGGGGACGCCATGGACTATGCCCCGGATCAGGACAACGGAGGCAATGGCGAGCTCGCGCTGCAATGGATGCTGATGCAGTGCGAGGGCAAAACCATCCGCCTGCTCCCGGCATGGCCGGCCGGCTGGGACGCTGATTTCAAGCTCCGCGCGCCCTTCAATACCACCGTCGAGGCAAAGGTCCGTTCCGGTAAAATCACGGACCTTGTCGTGAAACCCGAAAGCCGCCGCGCAGACGTGATCGTCGGCCCGTAAAGAACCCCTCTTATGCGCGCCCCGCGTCGAATCTTCCTTCCCCGATCCTTCTCAGCCATTCGTCATTGGTCATTGGCAATCGCTCATTGTTCGCTCCTGCCCAACGCCTTTGCCGCCGACTCCCTCTTCGACAAACCCGACACCGGCCCCAAGCCAATCAAGGTCGTCTCCGCCTCCGCGAGCAGCGCGCATCCAGAGTATCCCGCCTCCAACGTCGCCGACGGAAACGCCAGCGACGCATCCCGCTGGCTCAGCCTCACCTCGGGACCACCCGCCTGGATTGAGGTCACCTTGTCGTCCGTGCAGGAGCTCACCGGCCTGCACGTGGTCTCCGGCTACATGGGCAAAAACATTCTCCGTGATTTCGTCGTCCAGTTCTGGCGCGACGGCGCCTGGGTCAATGTCCCTTCCGCCGATGTCAGCGGCAATAAGGCCCCCGAACTCGTTCTCGCCTTCGATGGCACGATCCCTGTCGTCACTGACCGCGTTCGTCTCTGGATCACCGACCCGGCCGACCGGCCGGCCACTGTCAGGGAGATCCGCGTCTGGCCCGCCTCCGTGGGCAATGTCCCGCCTCTCCCCATCAAGCTCGATCTGCTCTCGCCCGTTTCCCTCTACCTCAACCAAAGCGGCTTCAACGCCGGCGCACCGAAACGCTTCACCGCTCCCCACGCCGCTGATGGCACCGCTTTCATCATTCGTCCCGCCGCTGGCGGCGACCCCGTATTCCGTGGAAAGATACAGAGCAAGATCGGCGACTTTACCGCCTTCGAACCCGGCGACGATCGCGACTATGTCATCGAGAGCACCGACGGAAAAACCTCCGTCCCGTTTCGCGTCGGTGCGTGGTGGCTCGAACGCGTTACCACTCAGGGATCCGTCGATTTCATGATCGATAGCCGCCACTACGTCGGCAACGACCGCCGCCACTGTGGCGGTTCCTTCGGCTGGCGCGACGACCATCACTTCGGATGGGAACTTCAGACTCTCGTGCCGCAATGGCTGTCCAACCCGTCCGCCTATGCCCGCCTCCCGCGCCAGATCACCTACGAGGACCCGACCAACCCCAAGCTCTGGGGAAAACTCCAGCCGCCAGCGGCCGATGCCCCCGACCTCGTCAAGCTCATCCACTGGGGCGCCGATGTCATCGTCACGCGCAACCTCACCCACGAGTTGATGAAGTCCCAGCTCGCCTACTTCCTCTATGCCTGGCCCGTTCTCAAGGACTACCTCCCCGCGCAAAACTACGAGATCGTCAGCGACTTTGCATTCGCCAATTGGGCCTCGCCCGCCGCCGATCGGAAGTACGAATACGACGAGAGCCCGGAGCATGATCTGCTGGCTCTCAAAACCAAGATCGGCACCACCAAGGGCGCCTACCCTCCCGGCTTCTCCGTGCAGCCCAACCTCATGATGTACGAGGTCGCCAAACGCGAGGGCCGCCCCGACTCCGACCTCTACCTCGACGCCGCCGTCCGCCAGGCCGAATGGATGATCGCCAACCTCGACTGGAACGACCCGCAGACCACCAAGGGCCAGCGCATGAGCGAGTTTGTTACGGTCACCGGCCTCGCCCAACTGCTCGCCGACTACCCGGACCGCGCCCCCGCCGGTCTCGCGAAAAAACTCAACGACTGGGCCGCCGTGGTCATCCGTCGCTCCGACAACCTCTGGGACTTCCGCAAGTACGGCGACGCCCCCGACCAATGGACGCCCATGGGCGACAAGCCGCAAAAGTGGAACGAGGTCGGCAACGTCGTCGGCCTGCCCGCCGCCATTTTCGCAGTCAAGCCGTTCCTCACCGATCCCGCCGCTGCCACCCGGCTGGAGGAGATCGCCTGGTCCCACTTCGATGCGATGTTCGGCCGTAATCCCACCGGCCGCCACTTCTCGTTCTCCGGCGCCCGGGAAATCGAGGGCGTTCACTACGGCTGGTATATCCGCCTGCCCGGCGGCCTCGGCCGACTCGAGAATGCCCGCTTTGTCCTCGATGGCAGCGCCAAGAACCAGCACTTCCCCTTCCACCCAGAGGTTGGCAACGTCGGCTGGACCGAGGGTTGGATCCAGCACAACACGCCCTTCAACCTGAGCCTCGCCTACCTGGCCCGCTCCGAGTCCGAACTGACCGTCAGGCGCACGGGCGACGAACTTCTCGTCCGCCTCCGCGCCCCCCTCAACTTCGACTACGCCAAGGTCGAGACCGGCGTCGTCATGCTCGTCAGCAGCTCTGGCGACCGCGAGTCCGTCACCGTCACCGAGGAGTCCACAAATTCCCCCTACCTCTCGGCACGTGTCAAACTCGTGTCCACATCCGCCGCACAACCGGGCGACGGCCTCCTGCAGTCGAAAGCCGGCGACACCGCAACCGTCACCTACGGCTTCGGCTACCTCGGCCAACGCAGTCAACTCGACCTTTAATCCTCTGCGGCCCCGACCCGCCAACTTGAATCAGACTTAAAAAAACTCCGCCCATGTACCTCCTACGTCCTCTCCGTCTTCTCCTGCGCACTGTCGCGTTCAGCTCACCTTTCATCGCGCCCGTCGCCTCTGCGCAGGAGGAGCCATGGCTCAAGGCTCGTCCGGAGATCATGAAGAAGTGGGACGACCTCACGTTCGGCATGTTCATCCACTGGGATCCGTCCAGCCTGCTCGGCGTGGAGATCAGCTGGCACCGGAAGTCGCCGATGAACGGGCCGATTCCGGACGAGGTTTACGACACGCTCTACAAGTCGTTCTACCCCGGACAATTCGATGCCAAAGCGATCGCGCAGGCGGCCAAGGATGCCGGCATGCGCTACATTGTCATCACCGCGAAGCACCATGGCGGCTTCTGCATGTTCGACTCGGCGTTCACCGACTACGACATCATGAGCACGCCGTTCAAGCGTGA
>CAZSMN010000213.1:0-6958 GCA_964607615.1 uncultured Chthoniobacterales bacterium
ACAGCGATGGCCCCTTCCGCGCGGGCGATCTCGACCATGCGCTTGGCAATGAGCGGGCGGGCGATGCTCGTCCCGAGGAAATACTGCCCCTCGTAGAGAGCGCCAGCCTGCATCATCGGGAAGATGAAGTCGCGGGCGAACTCCTCCTGCAGGTCGTCGACGTAGCATTTTTCCGCACCGGTGCGCAGGGCCTTCTCTTCGAGCCCGTCGAGCTCTTCCTCCTGCCCGACGTCGGCGCAGAAGGCAACGATTTCGGCTCCGTAGATTTCCTTGAGCCAGTTGAGAATGACCGAGGTGTCGAGCCCCCCGGAATACGCGACGACGATCTTTTTCATGGTGGCGGAGAGATTGGCCGGAGCCGGCGCGTTTCGCAATCCGAGAAATACCGGCTCCGCAATTACGGGCTCGCCCGGCGCTTCCGGATGACGCGGGCAAAAACACCGAGGCCGGCGAGGGCCAAGAGGGCGATGCTCGAAGGTTCCGGAATGGCAGTGATGGCGATTTGGTAAGTCTTGTTCGAGAGCACGGTCGTCGTCCACGCCACGCCCAAGCCTTGGCCCGGAGCAAAATTCACCATGACGCCCGGATCGCCGGAAAGATCGCCTATACCACTCGTGGCCCAGGAGGAATGAATGACGTTCGCGCCGGACGCCGCCTCACCGATCAAAAGGAAGGTATCACCAATTTGCGGAGCATAGGAGGCGGCAAAGTTGATCTCGATCTCATCGAGGAACGTCGCATTCCCCCGCCCGGCGAACAGCATTTGGTCGTGATTATTCACGCCCAGGATGTCGAAGACAACCGTGCCTGTGACTTGCTGCGTGTAGTTCCCGTGAAAGGTGGCGGTGGCCGCGACCGCGCCATCGACGCCGATGGCGAGGGTTCCGCTGTCATTGACGATGGCGACGATGTCGCCTTCGGCCCCCAAGGTCGCGTTCTCTGTGTTCGTGAAGACCCCCATGGTCGTGGAGGTGTCGGAAAGAATTAGCGACCCGGCAACGACGCCGTAGTTCGTCACGGAGACATGGTTGTTGCCCGTGTATTTGATGGCGGCTTTCGATCCTGCGGAGACGTTACCGAATTCTCCAACGGTGAGCGTGTTGGTTTTGCCGCCGTCGATCCGGACGCCAACACCCGACCCCGAACCGCCTGTGGTCGTGGCATTGACGGTGATGGAAATATCGCCCGCACCGTGGTTGCCGACGGTCGCATTTCCGGACGTCACGTTCTGGGCAAAGATGGCAACCGACCCGCTGCCGGTGGCCGCGATGTTGCCGGTGCTGGTGATGAGGATGTTTCCGTTATTTCCCGAGCTGCCCGAGCTGTAGCCGGAGGAGGAACTGCCGCCGGTGGAGCCTGCAAACGTGCCGACCAGGCCGCCGCCGCCGCCGATTGATTGAGCGATGAGACCGAAGGCTCCGGCTCCCGAGGTTTGGATCGTGCCGCTGTTGGTGACCGTGACAGATGACCCGTAGCCGTGGGTCTCGCGCGGGTTGCCGGGGGTTGGAACGGTGGTAAATCCCGATCCGGGATCGAAATTGGCAATGCCGCCGCCGCCACCGATCGATTGAGCAATGAGGCCGTGTGCGCCGCCACCACTCGTGATGACCGAGCTTTCGGAGGCCAGCGACACATTCACAGCACCGCCGCCGAATCCATCGGGACTGACATTTCCAAGGTTGGCACCGAGAGTGAGCGTTCCGCCGGACTGCTTGGTATTCACGATCCCGCCGCCGGCTCCGATGGATTGCCCGACGATGCCGAAGGAATTGCTTCCGGATGTCCGGAGGTTGGTGCCGGTGCCGATGGAGACGTTGACCGCTCCGCCATAGAAATTGTGACTATTGCTGCCGGCGCTGGCGCCGAGGGTGACCTGCCCGCCGGATTGATTCGCGCCGGTATCCGCCGTGACGAGGCCGCCGCCACCGCCGATCGATTGCACGACAACGGCGTGGGCGCTCTCGCCCTGGGTCGTCACGCAGCCGCCCGTGGAGGTGTAGTTCGCCGTGCTGCCGAAGCCGTCCGCATTGCGTCCACCAAGCTGGATGTTGTGAGCGGCGAGGGTGTTGTTGCCCTGGAAGTTCTGGCTCGACCCGGTGCCGGCGAGGCCGCCGCCGCCGCCGATCGATTGAAGGACGACGGCATGGGCGCTTTCGCCGCGCGTGAGGATGTTGGCATTTCCGCTGACGCTGACCAGTCCGCCATTTCCACCGGAGGCCGGGGACGACAGGCTGCTGGAATTTCCGCCGAGCGTGATGTTTCCCGTGGAAGCCGCGGAATTGTCCGTGGCGAGGCCGCCACCGCCGCCGATGCTCTGCGCGAGCACACCGTAGGCAGCGAAGCCGGCAGAACCGGAGCCCGTCGCGATGGTGCCGCTCAGGTTGACGGTGGCGGTCGCTCCGTTGCCCTTGCCCTCCGCTGCGCCGAGCTGCAAACCGTCGGGGGTGGCGATCGTGGTGTTGTTCGACAGGGTGACATTCGAAGAGGTGAAATGCGCGACGGTGGCGTTACCGTTGCCGACTCCGGAAAGGATCGTTGACGTTTTTCCGCCGCCGGCGCCGATGCTCTGCGCAACGATCCCGTGGGACCAATCCCCTGTGGTTGTGGTGTTCGCGGAAGCTCCATGATTCGCTGTGACGAGCCCGCCGTCGACTACCGTGGTGTTGGAAACATTGATGCCGAGATTCGCGCTCACCACGATCGGAAGAAGGGAGAGGGTGCTGTTCGAAGTGAGAAAAGGCGATTTGCTGCCGGTGTGGGCGAGGCCTCCACCGCCACCAATCGACTGGACGAGAATCCCGATGGCATCCCCCTCGGATGTGGAAACTGTCCCGTTATTGGTCGCCGCCACATTGCCGCCATTGCCGCCTCCTGCTGTTTGTTTGGATCGGTTGGCACCGATGCCAAGGCCCAGGCTGGCGTTTACGTTACTCGTCCCGTCGCCGCCCACGCCGCCGCCGCCCGAGATGGACTGGCCGATGATGGCGTGCGCGCCATAGCCTTGCGTGGAGACAAGCGATGACGAATCGTTCTCGATGGAAACATTGCCCCCGTTATGGGAGGCGCCACCCCCGCCGCCCACGGCCACATCAACCGCAAACTGTGCCGCCGTCCCGAGAAACGCAGAGTTGGAACCCGACGCGGCCGAGCCTCCCATGCCACCTCCGCCGCTTACGGATTGCGCGAGAATGCCGTAGGCACGATCGCCCTCCGTCGTCACGCTGCTGCTGTTCTGACCGTAAACGCGAACGTCTCCGCCGGCACCGCCGCCGCCCCCGTCGCGTCCGATCGAGATCGTCGACGTGAAGCCGAAGGACGGAGTGAACGGTGAGATGATGCTGCCGGCGAGGGGGACGGACGCATATTGGTCCACGCTCCCTCCCATGCCACCTCCGCCGCCGACCGATTGGGCCGCAATGCCGATCGCTGCGCCGGATTTCGTGGCAATCGAGCCGAGGTTGCCGACCTCGACGGAAAAGCCATCGGAATTGTTCGCGACATTGGCTGAGCCGGCCGTTCCGCCTTTGCCGCCGATGCCGAGATCGATGGTGACGGTGTTGTTGTCGCCATCGGTATTGCCACCTGCGGCGAGGCCGCCGCCACCGCCGATGGCCTGGGCGACGATGCCGTGGGATGTCGAGCCGTAGGTTGTGATCAAACCCTGATTCAAGACGGTCGATGAGCCGGCATTTCCCCCGGTGCCGCCCGAGCCGCCGACGGCGGCGGTCAGATCGAAGCTCTGCCCGGAGTTATCGCCGGGCAGGTAGGGCGCGCCGGACGGGGCATTGCCCACCGCCGCGAGGCCGCCGCCACCGCCGATGGATTGGGCGACGATACCGTGGGCATTCTGGCCATAGGTCGTGATTTCCGGTGGGGCGACATCCGTGTCGTTGAAAACAGAAACCTGGCCACCGTGGCCGCCGCTTCCCCCGCTTCCGCCGACGCCAACCACGAGGTTGATCTTTTTGCTCTCCGTCGCATAGAGCGTGCTGGCTGCCGTGGAGTCTCCGGCCGTGCCGCCGCCGCCGCCGATACCCTGAGCGACCATTCCGTAAGAACCATCTCCATAGGTTGTCAGGTTGCCGATATTCGTGAGGGTGACATTCCCGCCGGCCCCGCCCGTGCCACCGGATCCGCCCAAAGAAAAGGTGAGCCCTACCGCAACGGGGACATCAAAATCGCCGCCACCGAAGACCGCGGTTCGCGCGACGGCCCCTCCTCCGTGTCCGCCGCCACCGCCGATCGACTGGCCGATCATCGCCGCGGAGTCGGCCCCGACCGGATTCGGAGCGCTGGAGGTCGCGTTGGCGGTGCTCGAAACTCCTGTGGTGATGGTCCCGCCATTCGTTCCCGAAACCGTTCCACCGTATCCTCCTCCGGCACCGCCCCCGCCGAGGGCGAGATTGATCCCGAGAATCAACGAATCGCTGAGAGAGAGTGAGTTGCCGCCTGCACCGCCGCCGCCGCCAATGGACTGCAGGTGCATGCCGGCCGAGTTGTTTCCCTCGGTTACGATCGATGAGCTGGAGAGATTGTGTTGGACCGTGACGCTCCCTCCGTTGCCGCCGGTATTGCCTTTCCCACCAATCCCGACGTCGATGAGCGGACCAGAGACCGTTGCGGAGCCTCCGTGGCCGCCGCCGCCACCGACGCTCTGGGCCATGATCGCTGTCGAGTGATCGGCTCCGCTAAAGACCGTACCCG
This sequence comes from uncultured Chthoniobacterales bacterium, assembly GCA_964607615.1. GTDB lineage: Bacteria > Verrucomicrobiota > Verrucomicrobiia > Chthoniobacterales > Terrimicrobiaceae > CAZSMN01. Next base: position 4,705 of record CAZSMN010000213.1, read on the forward strand.
AGAAGGTGCCCGTGACGTTGCCTCCGCTGCCTCCTTTGCCTCCTTTGCCGCCGACCGCGACAAAGACTCCGGCGGCATTGGCACCATTGCCGCCGCCGCCGCCGATGCTTTGCATGAGGATTCCGAGCGAGTTCGTGCCATTCGTTGTGAGCGTAGACCCGATCTCGGTGGTCACCGTGACGTTGCCGCCTTCGCCTCCGTTTCCGCCTTTGTCACCCACGAAAAGAGCGGGGTGCTTGCCACCTGCGTTACCGCCACCACCGCCGATGGATTGCGCAATGATGCCGATCGACGTGGCATTGCCGGTGGCAATCGACCCGCTGTGGTCGACCACGATAACGCCCCCATTGCTCCCCGGGCCGCTGCCATTCGCGGTTCCGTTGCCGCCGACGACCAAACCCGCGTTGGTGGTCTGGTTGCCCGTTGCATCGATGAGATTGTTGACGAGGCCGCCGCCGCCGGAACTGAGGGCCACAATGCCGTAGGCGCTGACGCCGTCGGTTTGGATCGTGCCGTTGTTGATGACCGTCGCGTTCGCACCCTGCACCGTGACGTCGCCGGAATTCCCGACGAACGATTGTGTGGAGTTGTTCGACGTCGCGATCGATGCGCCCCCGATGCTGAGCGCGGCGACGCCGACGGAGAGCGTGCCGTTGGCAGTGACCGTTCCGTTATTGGTGACACTGACAACACCCGCATCGCCCTTGCCACTGCCATTGACGGCATTGTTCCGGTAGGGATCGAGAAAAAGGTCCGACCCGGCGCTGATGGCCAGAACACCGATCGAAAAAATCGAGCTGTCGGTGCCGGTGGTGATGACGGAATTCGCTCCGATCGTCGTCGTGACCGTTCCCGCCTGGGCCTCCGGCGTGTTTTTGGAATCCTGGACCGGAAAGATCTCACTCACCGCAAAAATCCCGACGCCGGTCTCCCCGGTGAGCGAGATGGAGGAATTGCCCAGCAGCGAAACGGTGACGTTTCCGCCGGCAGCGACCGACGGGTTGCCTCCGGGCACAAATTGGGCGCCGATATTTGTAGCGATGATGCCGGCGGCGGAGGCCGCGGAGTTCGTGATATGCGAATCCTCCAGGGTCACCACAACCGTCGGCGCGGCCTGATCCCGATACGTGCCACCCACTTCGGCCGGGCCGTTGGCGGAGGAGGCCGAAATGCCGGAGGTGATGACGACCGGGTCGCTTTGCGACATCGCGATCGTGGAATCGGTGGAGGTGACCTGTACGCTGCCGCCGGCGTGCGTGGTATCAAATCCTGTCTGATTGCCGTACGAGACGGCGAGGATGCCGCTGAGATTCGCGGTGCGGAAGCCGGGGACCGCAAAAACGTCCGGGACGTTGTTTTCCGCACCGACGCCGTTCACAGTGATGTTTCCGGAATTGGTGACCGTGACGTTGGAACCCGATTTGAGGAGGTCTTTATCGGTGGTGCCGCTGCGGGGGAGTCCGATGGCCTGGATGGCGCCCGATCCGAGGCCGTTGCCGAGCGCGAGTGCGTTGTTCCACTGAACCGTGCCGTCGCTTGTGACCGTGACGTTCCCGCTTTCGTTCTGAAAATTGAAAACTTCGAAAGGCCCGAGCAGGCCGGTTTGGGTGTAGGTGAAATTCCCCGCCGCAATGCCGACGTTCAGGTCATAGGTGGCGTTCTGCCCGGAGTAGGTCGCAACATTGACAAACGCCGGGACGGACGTGCCCGCACTGATCGTCGCATTCACTGTCGAAGATCCGAAGGTCGGGGTGATCCCGGACGAGGCGGAGGTCGCGTTACCGATGTTCTGAGCGGAGGCTGGTGCCGCGCCGGAGAGCAAAACCGCGACGATCGACGCGCTCAGGAGCCACATTTTCGGATGGGGATGCATGGGAATCGGCAGTGTGTGGCCAGTTGGCGGTTTCCGGTGGCTGTTGCGAGTGGATCGCAGCAGGTGCCATGCCGCAATTTGGTGCGGGATTCCGATCGCACAAGGAAAAATTCCCATCCGCCGTGTGCCGATTTCGTCACGTGGTGGATTTTGACATTCCTGATCGGTCGCCAGATGATGATGCGTGCCAATTGCCGCCTCTCCGCTTCTTTACGAATCCCACATGCACACGCCGCTCTGCCGGCATGCGAGCGGCCTTCCGGGCGAGTATGCGGCGGTGGCCCAGCGGAGGGGGCTGAAAGGGATTATTGTGACCTGCCACTCGCCGATGCCGGGCGGCTATTCGGCCGATGTCCGGATGCGGCCGGAGCAATTTCCGGA
>CAZSMN010000214.1:0-6950 GCA_964607615.1 uncultured Chthoniobacterales bacterium
CCGGCTACCTCATGCAGCAGGATCTCGTTCAAGCCCTCTCGCCCGCCATGGCGGCGCGTTCGGATACCTTTACCGTCCGGACCTACGGTGAGGCACGGAATCTCCGGACCGGCGCCGTCGAGGGCCGCGCTTGGGGCGAGGCCGTGGTGCAGCGTATGCCGGATCTCGTCGATGAATCCCAGGCACCCGAGACCGGGCTGTCCGCGATGAACTCCACCAACCAGACCTTCGGGCGCCGCTTCAAGGTTGTCTCCTTCCGCTGGCTGAATGAAAATGAAATCTAGCCTCCTCGTTGCCACGCTCACACTTTTTGCGCTCGCCTGCCCTTCTTTTGCCGGGACGGAGACGGTTTCGGTGCGGTTCCGGCTGATCGGTCCGGGACTTCCGGCGGGGGAGGTGGAGTTCGTGCAGAATGGCCGGAAAATCCGCGTGCCGGTCGCTCCGGATGCCCGCTCGATCGTGCAGCGATACAAGGGGCCGGCGGAGCTGACGTTCTCAGAGGTCCCTCCCGAGGGACGCCGCTTCAAGGCCAAACTGCCATCCACGCAGGGGCTCCTTCTCCTCGTGCTTACCGCCCCGTCCGACGGGGCTGCAGAAGTCCGGGTCATCAAAGATGATTGGGAATCCTTTCCGGCCGGTTCAACGCTCTTCGTCAATACCGGCCGGGTGACTCTCTCGCTCGGGTTCGGGGGTGTGCAGATCGAGCTTCTCCCCGGCGAATCACGACTGTTCTCCGAAGACGCTGCGAAGACGGTCTTCGTAAAAATCGAACGGCAGGGTCCGGAGGGACCGGAGACGGTTTTCTCCAGCAACTGGGCGTCCAACCACTCGCAACGAGCTCTCGTCCTGCTCTCCACCGACTCTGCGGAGCCCCCGAAAGTCAGCGTGCTTCGGGTTTCCGAGGCCATGCTTCCCGATCGAAAATGAAACCACTTCCTGTCATCGCCGTCCTCGTTGCTTTTGTCTGTGCGGACGTCCTTCTTGCGCAAGGCCCCGCGCCGGTGCGGTTCCGCACGCTGGGGCTGGATGTCGCGCCGGCGGGGTTGCATTACGCGTCGAACGGCGCCGACGTCGCTGTCGGCGTGGTGAGCGACTCCCGTTCGGAATTCTATGCTGCGCCCGCGGCCAATCCGGTGGTCTTCTACCGGATCAATCCGGGAGCGGACGGAACCCCCGTGAAGGTTCCCGTGGCGCAGGCGGATCTCTCTTCTGGCGGATCGATGCCTCTCCTTGTTTTCTCTGCCGATCCGGCGGCTTCGGATAAGCTGAGGATCGAGGTTCTCAAGGATGATCCCGGCACCTTTCCCGGAGGGAGCTTCCGCATCCTGAACCGCTCCGTTGCCGAGCTCTCGGCGGTCTTTGCCAAGCAGGCGACCGCCGTGCCGGCGGCGTCCGATCGTATCATCGAGCCCCGCCCGGCGGAGGGGATGACGACGGTCTTCTTCCAGCTTCTTACTGCGGCGCGGAGGGATCGCGGGCCGATCTATTCTAATAACTGGGCCATGGTCCCCGGCGTGCGAACCCTTGTTGTGGTAACGCCCGCCGTGAACCCGCAGTCGCCTCCCAATGTCCGCCGGATCAGCGAGAGCGTCGCCCTTCTTCTGCCACCCGCCAACCTGTCAGCAACTCCCCAATAACATGAAATCCCGATTCAACAAAGTGGGCTTCTCGCTTATCGAACTCCTTATCGTCATGGCCATCCTCGGCGTGATGGCTGCCGCCGGTGCGATGGCTCTTGGCGGAAGCTCAAAGTCTCTGCAAGGGGCTGCAGCCGCCGCTTCGTCGTTTTTCGGACTCGCACGCACCGAGGCGATTCTGCGCGGCTCTCCGGTGCGCCTGATTATTGATACAACCTACGATTCGGCCAGGCCGGACAATTACCGCCGGCGCATGACCATCGTAGGGACGACCAACGGCGGTGCCACATGGGACCAGCAAATTGCGCGGTGGACGACCCTGCCGGGCACGGCGTTTTTCAACTCCGACATGAGCAAGCCCCACGGCAAGGTCGCGATCCCCGGACTCGCCGGCGCCGGAAGCGGTTCGATTTTCGACTACTACGAGTTCAATCCCAACGGGCAGGCGTCCGGAAGCGCTCAATTCGTCATTTCGTCCGGTGCCGTGAACGGAGGCATGTTTCAGGAGCGTGACGCGACATCGCGCTATGGCTTCTTCATTCACAAGATGGGCAAGCAAACGTTCTTTGCCGACTCCGGGAGCATCCCGACTCCATGAGGAATGGCTGTCCAGATGCCGGGACTTTCCCGCGCCCGCGGCAGTGCCGGGTCTCCGGAGGCCGTTGCGCGTTCAGCCTGGTGGAGATCGTGCTGGCCGTGGGCATTATCAGCATCGCTCTCCTCGCGATCTTCGGTCTGTTCGGCACGTCCCTGCGCTCGAACAACGAGACGATTTCGCAGCACGAGGTTCTGGGCATCAGCCGCTCGCTGACGGATTTTCTGGAATCCACGAATTCCGGAGCGGGTTTCACCAATGTCTTCAACTGGGTGAAAAATACAAACAGTGCGCCGGGTGTTTTTTCTTATGTCCTGACGAACGGCCAGATGACGAACGCCCTGGGAACCGATCCGGGCTTCGATGGCGCGGCGGAAACGCGGAGCGGACGGCTTTTTCGCAGCAGCTTGAGCCTGTCGCCGAACATGCCCTTGCGACGGCCTGATGGGACGGTCATCGCGCGTCCTGCCTCCTCCGACCTGCCGGCCACGGCCGATCTCTACACCAACGAGGTCGCGCTGCCGGTGCAGGTCCGGATCTACTCCGTGGCCTCTCCGTCGGCCGCGCTGACAAACCTTCAACCCGTCTTCACCTATGAGACAGCCATCTCGCGTTAAGGTGCGGTCTCTCAACCGCATTCCGCCGGCGGCTTTCACGCTGGTCGAGATGCTGGTCGCCTGCGCGGTTGCGATGCTCCTGCTTGTGAGCCTCGCCGGGATTGTCTCGCAGTCGATGGATGTCTCTCGCCGGGCGAACAACACGCTTCTTGCCTACAACGAGGCGGCGGCAGCCATTGACCTTCTTGCCAATGATCTGGAATCGCTCGCCGTCACCCGCCAGCCGTTTGAATACCTTCAGATGACGACCGAGACCGTCGAGGCGGCAGCCGGCGTCAGTCGGCTTCTTTTCCTTTCCGTCGCCACGCAGGACAACACAGCGGATGCCGACATGGGGCAGTTGCGTGCGATCAGCTATCGCCTCCTCCGGCAGGACCCGATCAGCTCCGGAGGCAAGAACCCGGTTTATGGGCTTTATCGCTCGTCGGTGTCCGCTTCGGACACGTTCCAGAAATTTTCCGGCCAGACCGATCTCGCGTCTTCGTTCAACTCGGTCACTCCCTCTCTCGACGATTTTGTGGCGGGGAACATCGTGGATTTCCGCGTGCGGTTTTATCCCGCCGGCAGCCAGACCCCGGCCAATACCAGCGGCGGAGCGGTCCAGCCGGTGAGGATCTCGGGAAACTCCACGAAAGTAAACGGCTCGGATTACTCCGGCATCCTCGCATGGGCGGAGGTCACCATGACGGTCCTGGAGAACAGCGGCGTGAAGCTCCTCGATGCCGGCACGATCGACCTCGAAACCGCCAGGCAACGCTACGGCCGCATTCTGACGCGGAGAGTCGCACTGCGCCAGCCTCACTGAACTTATGCTCAACATCCTCGACCACGGAGCCGTTCCCGGAACGGATCAACCCCAAACCCACGCACTCCAGGCCGCTGTCGACGCGGCGGCTGCGGCGGGCGGGGGGACGGTTGTCGTTCCCTCCGGCGTCTTTATCACCGGCACGCTCGCCCTGGCGTCGCGCGTCACGCTTCATCTGGAGAACGGTGCCGTCCTGAAGGGCAGTCCGAATATTGCGGACTATCCGGAAGTCGCGGGCGGATTCACCGATGCCGTCGGACAGAAGCGAAACCGTTGCCTGATTTATGCCAACGCTACCACGGGGACGGCAATCACAGGGCAGGGAACGATCGATGGAAACGGCGGAACCTTTGGATATGACGAGGACGGGCGTCCCTTCATGGTGCGCTTCATCAGTTGCAAAGATGTTCAGGTAACCGGCGTGACACTCAAGGATTCGCCCGGTTGGGTGAGTCATTACCTCGGCTGCGAGAATGTGCTGATTCACGGTATCAACATCCGCAGCCGCACCAATGGAAACAATGACGGCATTGACATCGACTCCTGCCGCCGCGTGAGGATTTCCGACTGTGACATCGACACGGGCGACGACGCGATTTGCATCAAGGCCACACGGGCGACGCCTTCGGAGGACATCGTCGTGACCGGCTGCCGGATCTGCAGCACGTGGGGCGCGCTCAAGCTCGGGACCGAGTCCGCCGGAGATTTCCGGAATATTCTTTTCAGCAACATCATCATCCGCGACACCGAGGGCGGCGGCATCAAGCTCATCAGCATGGACGGCTGCCGGATGGAGAACGTCGTGGCTGACAATATCCTGATGGACAATGTCTCGGGCCCGATTTTCGTGCGGCTCGGTGCACGGCTCCGGCGGTATTTTGAGGATGAACCGGAGCGACCGGTCGGATCCATCGGCGGCATTTCCCTCCGGAATATCCGTATCAAAGTGTGGGAGGAGGGATATCCGCTCTACGGCACGTTGCCAAGGAAGTCGGGCATTATCATCACAGGCATTCCCGGACATCCGATCGACGATCTTTGCATGGAGAACATTCGCGTGGATTTCCCGGGCGGAGGGCTGCTTTCCGACGCCCCGGTGCCGGAGCAGGAAACCGACTACCCCGAGGTCCCCTCGTTCCACCCGCTGCCGTCGTGGGCGTTTTTCATCCGCCACGTCCGGAAGCTTAAAATCCGGTCCTGCGAGATCACTTCCCGCGAACCCGACGCACGCCCCGCTTTTCACATCGAAGACGTCTGCTCCCTCACTTTGCAAGAAACCACGATCAACGGAAAACCACATGAAACCCTCTAAGCTCCTCCTTACTCTTCTTCTCGCGTCCGCCTGCCCGCTCGCGGCGGCGGATCTGTTCGTCTCCGCCTCGGCGGCACCGGATGGTGACGGCTCGGAAGCCAAGCCGTTCCGGACGATCGACCAAGCGCGGCTTGCAGCAAGGAATCTGACCGGTTCACCTGTCACGGTGAGAATCCGGGGCGGCCATTACCTTGTTCGCGAGGGAATGACATGGACGGCTCCGGATTCCGGGTCACCCGATCGACGGATTACCTATCGCGCCGAGCCCGGCGAAAAGGTGGAGATCTCATCAGGCGTTGTGGTGCCGAAGGATGCTCTCGGACCGGTAACCGACGAGAAGATCCGCTCACGCTTTCCGGAGGAGGTGAGGGACCGCGTGCGTCAGGTCGATCTTGAAAAGCTCGGTATCAACGTTCGTCCCTTTCCCGATACCTTCCGCGGTCTGGAGCTCCTCGAGGTATTCTGGAATGGAAGCCGTCTCCCTCTCTCCCGTTGGCCGGGTAATGGAAGTTTCTCGAAAATCAAACGCGTGACCGACAATGGTATCGAGCCTCCGGCGACGGGAACCTTCGCCTATCGCGGTGACCGCCCGCCCCGCTGGCAGGAGGCGATCGCTGAGGGGCTCTGGCTGCGCGGTTTCTGGCGCGTTCCATGGGTGATCGAGGCTGTTCGCGCGGGTTCGGTCGACCCTGAGGCTGGCACGATCACGCTGGCTGTTCCCGTCAACATGGGCATTGGAAGCAAGTACCACCGCGCTGCGAACAATGGCGTCGGGCCCGGCTCGGGCGATGAGCCGTGGGAGGCGATCAATCTCATCGAAGAGATCGATGCTCCCGGGGAGTGGGCGGTCCGCTTCGAGGCGAAAACCTTTTACATCCTGCCCCCGGACGGTGACGGGGATCTCCTGATCACGGATTCCAAGGCTCCGGTGCTCCTGCTCTCGCAGGTGTCGAATGTCTCGCTGGAGAATCTCATTGTGAATTCCAGCCTTGGCGACGGGATCCGTGTCGAAGGCGGCGAGGGTGTTCTCATCGCCGGGTGCACGGTCTCGAATGTGGCCCGAACGGCGATTGTCATCAAAGGCGGGACAAATCACATGGTGCTCTCCTGCACGACGTCGGAGACCGGTCTTTCAGGGATCGGATATCTCGGCGGCGATCGCCGCACACTTACGCCTGGCGGACATCGCATTCTTAACAACATCGTGTCCCGTGCGGGTGTCTATTTCCCGGCACCGGGCATCGACGGCGGGCTCGCCACGAAAGCCGAGTCGGTTGGAAATCTTGTCGCCTACAACCGCATCCACGACAGCGCCAACAGCGGCATTGTTTACAGCGGGAACGACAATGTTTTCGAATATAATGAAATCTATCGCATCGGTCTCGGGTCGAGCGATCTCGGCTGCTTCTACACAACGGGCGGCTGGACATCGCGAGGGAACGTTGTGCGCTTCAATTTTGTCCACCACTCGATGAACGCGAATGCCTTCTATGTCGATGATGGCGACAGCGGAGACGAGTTCTTTGGGAATATCGCCTACAAGACGGAATCCGGCGGATTCATCGGTGGTGGGCATGATCAGATCTTCCGCAATAACGTGATCGTCGAAAGCACGCGTGCCATGCATGTCGATGCCCGTGGCGTGCCGCGGGGCTACACGGTCAACGACCGCCGGCTCCGCGCCGACCTCGACTCCGTCCCCTACACCGAGCCGCCATGGAGCGAGAAGTATCCCGAGCTCGTGAAGATTCTCGACGGACGTCCAGAAGTCCCGAGCGGCATTCTGATCGAGGATAACCTCTTCGTCCGCTGCGAGACGGATGTGCGGAAGTCCGGATCTCCCGAGGAACTCGCCGGTGTGACCATCCGCAACAACGTGATCAGCGACGATCTCGGAATGTTCGTGGATCCTGCGGAGCTGAATTTCTCGCTGAAGGCCGACGCGTCAATCTTCACGGAGATCCCGACGTTCCAGAACATCCCG
>CAZSMN010000215.1:0-6918 GCA_964607615.1 uncultured Chthoniobacterales bacterium
CCAAATAACTAACGGCACGGGCCTTTGAAGTCCTCCTCCGGGAGGCACGGTCTTTGCTTTCTTCTCTCTACGATGAATCTGCCTGCCAACGTTGTGCCATTTGACGATCTGCCAAAAGGCGGTGATCCGTTGCCGTCGGTGAACGAGGCTGTCCGCCGCTCGCAGGAGTTTCTTCTCTCGATTCAGAAGCCGGACGGCCACTGGGAGGGAGAGTTGCATGTCGATGCGACGCTCTGCTGCGACACGATCCTCTTCATGCACTGGAGGGGCCGGGTCGACGAGGAATTGCAGCGCAAATGCGCGGACCACATCCGGCGCACGCAGGGAGCGGATGGCGGGTGGAACATCTTTGTCGGCGGTCCGAGCGAGGTGAACGCTTCGATCAAAGCCTACTTCGCGCTCAAACTCGCGGGAGATTCTCCGAACGACCACTGGATGCGCGAGGCCCGGGCAAACATCCTGCGCCTTGGCGGCATCCCGCAGATGAACACCTACGGCCGGCTTTATCTCGCGCTCCTCGGCCAGTTTCCGTGGGAATACGTGCCGACGATCCCGCCGGAGATTTTTCTCTTTCCGCAATGGTTTGTCTTCAACATCTACGAGATGTCGTCCTGGAGCCGGACGATCATCGCGCCGCTCGCGATCCTCAACCATTTCAAGCCCACCCGCACGCTGCCGGCATCGCTCCACCTCCATGAGCTCTATCCGGCCGGTCTTGAAAACACGGATCTCTCGCTGAAAAAAGATTCCCGCTTCTGGGCCTGGCGGAATTTTTTCCTGCGCTGCGATGCGCTCCTGAAGATTTACAACCGCTTTCCGTTCCACCCCCTGCGGCGCGTGGCCCTGCGGCGTGCCGAGGAGTGGATGACCGAACGCATGGGCGAGGGAAGCGAAGGGCTTTCCGCGATCTTCCCGGCCATGCTGAATGCCATGATGGCTCTTCAGGTGCTCGGCTACGACGAGGACCATCCGCTCATGAAGAAAGCGTGGAGGGATTTCTCAGGTCTGTTTGTTGACGAGCCCGGAAAGTTCCGGATCCAGCCGTGTCTCTCACCTGTCTGGGATACGGCGATCACGACGATTGCGCTTGGCGAATCCGGCCTTGGAAAATCCCACCCTGCGCTTCGGAAGGCCGCTTCGTGGCTTGAACAGCGCGAGGTCCGGTTCGCAGGCGACTGGGCGGTGCGCATGCCGGGCATTGAGCCGAGCGGATGGGCGTTTGAACACGACAACAAATACTACCCCGATACCGACGACACGATGATGGTCCTCATGGCGCTTCGTCAGGTCGAGCCGGAGGATGAGTTCCAGCGGAAGGCCCAGTTCGACCGAGCGCTTCGCTGGCTTCTGGCGTTTCAATGTCGCGACGGCGGTTGGGCGGCCTTCGACCGCGACCTGACGGCTTCGTGGCTCGAGCATGTGCCGTTTGCCGATCACAACGCGATTCTGGATCCGACATGCAGCGATCTCACGGCGCGCGTGCTGGAACTTCTCGGGGCCATCGGACACGATCCGAAAAGCACGATCGTACGGCGTGCGATTGCGATGCTCCGCCGCACCCAGGAGACGGATGGTTCGTGGTATGGACGCTGGGGCGTCAACTACATCTACGGCACCTGGCAGGCCCTGCGCGGACTCGCGGCCATCGGCACGAACATGGACGAGGAATGGATCCGCCGCGGACGTGATTGGCTGGAAAGCTGCCAGAACGATGATGGTGGCTGGGGGGAGACGTGCGAGAGCTACAATTTTCCGGCGCTCAAGGGTCGCGGACCCAGCACGGCAAGCCAGACGGCATGGGCGCTCATGGGCCTGCTGGCCTGCGGCGATGCCGGCCGCGAGTCGATCCGGCGGGGGATCCTCTGGCTGGTCTCCTCACAAAGCGGGGACGGATCCTGGGAGGAAAACTACACCACCGGCACCGGATTCCCCTGCGTCTTCTACCTTCGCTACGACATGTATCGGAATCATTTCCCCCTCCTTGCGCTGGCGACCTATCGCAAGATGGCGGGCGTGCGTGCCAGTCAGTGAGCCAGCGGCGCGAGACGTTCCATGGCGGCGCGCAGCGGAGCGGCCGAGACGCGCACAAGGCCGTCCAGTGGACGGTTCATTTCCTTGATCAGAAACAGCGCGGCTGACAGTGAGAGCGCACAGAAGATGACGACGGTGAGGACGGTCGCATTGCGCGGTGCAAAGAGTCCGTAGGTGACGTGGAGGGTCGAGAGCCAGAGCAGCAACGCCGTGATCAGCAGCGGCGGCAGAAAAGGAATGTCCTCTTCGAGAAGCATCCAGTGGGCCTCCAAGAGGTCCTGGCTGAGCTCGATGGCGCGTGGATACAGCGACGTTTGCAGCCGGGATGAGGGCTCGAGCATACGGACGGAATCCACAAGCGAGATCGTCTTGCCGCCTGTTACCGCCGCTTGCCACGCGCCGTTCTGGCGCTCGCCACTCGAGTCCAGCGCCGCAAGGGCCGTTCCGAGAGATTTGCGCAGTTGTTGCCGGATTTCGGTGGTCTCCGGCCCGTAGGCGGCGAGCAACTCATCCAGCAGAATCGCCCGCGCGGCGCTGGTGGTGACGCCGTTGCTGGCCGTGTGGAAGGTCGATGTCGCCGAACTGACAAGAAGGCCGAGAACGAGCGCGGTGAGCGTCGAGAGCAGAGCTGCGCCGAGTTTGATCGTCTCCTTCGAAGCGTCGTTGAGATGGTGTGACGGCAGGCGGCTCTGAAGAAGTAATCCCGCTGTGAAGCCGGCCAACATCCCGGCGAAGGCGAAGGCGGCAATGGCGACGGACGACATAAAAATCACCCCCGACGGGCCCGCGCGATCCGCTTTGGCAGGAGGAACGTCCTCATGTCCATGCGCCGAGGGCTTCGACGGCAGCTGCCGAGCCGTCGCGCAGCCAGCCGTCGAGCTGTGACTGGGCTTTGAGCTGCTGGCCACGAAGGCGCGGCACCGCGATAAATGCGGAGGCGACGTCGTGCAGCGCGCTCATGTCGCCCCAGAGCTTCTCAAATTGCGTCACCGGATAGACGTCCTCCTGACCGTGACCCCAGCGCTTCTTCACATCCTTCAGAGTGATATAGGTCGGCATGCGCGCAGCAAAGTGCCGGACGGCGGCGGCCGTGGCAGCCGGGTTCGCGAGGTCGTCGCGTGTCAGCCCGAAAAGGGCAAGGAGCGGGTCGATCTCGATCCACGTCGTCAGCGTATTGTAGTACGTGAGAAGAAACTCGTCGTCCTCGCGCGGGAGTGCGAGACCTTCAACCAGACGGATCCGGCCGTCGACCTTCGCGAGGCCGCCGCCACGGTCGTCGATTCGCCGGGAAATCACCTCGAAGGAAAGCGCCGCACCGGTCCGGCGATGCAGGCCGAGCAGGGCCGGATCGGCATTAACCCCTGCGGTATCGATATTGTGGAGCAGGAGGGTGCGGAGGTCCGGACGTTCCACGAGGAGGTCGCGAAGGGTGCCGTTGAGCAGAAGGTTCGGCACCTCGTACCAGTGACCCACCGGATGGAGGCACTGCGCCGGCAGGTTATCGCGGTAATCCGATCCTTCACCGGCCGTGCGTGCCCAGTTCATGAGCGCCTGCTGAATGCTCTCGCGCATCTTCTGCTTCCGCTCGTCGAGGATTTGCTGACGCGTCTCCTCGTAGTGGAACCGAAGGTCTCGGACCATGGGAACGAGCCGGAGGCCGATCGAGCGTCCGAACGAAAGGCGTATCGGACCTTCGTAGCCGAAGCTGTCGTGGCTCTTGAGAAAATCCTCGATCGGCCCGTGGGTCAGGTAGCTTGTCGTGAAAACATGAGCGGGCATCATCCCGAACTCGTGGCCGATCTTCCGCGATTTCGCGAGATGGGTTTCCACAAACGAGCGGTGCTGCCCTGCCAGCTTGCAGAAGGGGTGGAGCGCCTTGACGACACCGGCTCCTTCGGTCCACCGGCTTCCGGCACCGGCGGCGAGGGACACGATGGCCACTTCGCCGTTGGCGAGAGCCTCTGCGCCGGTCTTGCGATCTTTGTCCGTCGCGTCGCGTGCGCTGTCGAGGATCTCTGTCGCCGCCACGTCTTCGATGACGGTGCTGGCAGCGAGACGGTTCTGAGAAAGGCCGGTGAGCCCGGCACGGAGATCGGAGCGGATTCTTTCATGGGCCTCCACGTCGAATCCGTATTGGCCGAGCAGATCGTCCAGGGAACTTTGCCCGGCTCCGCCCGCCGCACGATCACCTTGGGGCAGGAGGTTTCTCAGGAGCGGCTCGATGGTGAGCCTCATCGCAGGATCAAGCGCCGCCGTGGAACCGTAGAGCACCGCCTCCGCCCGCCGCGCCTCGGGAAGGGAACGCGGATCCGCACGAAGGAGCGTTGGAATCATCAGCGGATAGTAGGAAGGAGGCATCAACGCCCTTCGGTCGCACAGCAGCTCGGCCGTCGAGCCGTTTTCATTGATGGCAAAACGGTAAACGACCGGCTCCATGGCAAAGGGCAGGGCATTCTGAAGTTCCTTCTTCGCCTTCGAGAGGATGTCCTGCATGCGGAGGCGCGCTTCTGCGGACCGCGCCGGATGAAAGATGAATCCCATGCCGCCGCCGGACATGCCGCCGAGCATCCAGAAGCCCCAGAAATCGTCGCCAAACTCCGCCCGGGCCGCCGCGATGACCCGCTCGGTGAACAGCGTGGTCGCCCATGGGATGATGGTCTGCAGCGGGCCGAAAAAGTGTCGGGTCGTGAGATCGCCGAGCAGCCGGATGTCCCCGTCGCGCAGCGCGCCGAGGATCTCATCGAACATCTTCTGGGACTCGGCCCGGGCGATCCATTCGCGGCCGGAGCGGAGGAGATACTTCTCGGTGACCATTTCGAGAATCGGCCCGACATTTTGCGCCATGCCGCCATGGACGAGGACAAGGCTGTCCTGAAGCTTCCGGCGGGTTTCTTCGCTGACCTCATCTGTTCCGACGATGCGGTGGGTCGGAAGGAGGCGTCCGCGGCTGATGCCGTATTCCGGGTCTCCGGGACCTGCCTCGCAGCCGGTGATCACTTTGATGCCCGGCCAGACGCCGCCGGAGTCCTGCCAGCCGCCGCCTGAGCCGCCGAGCCATTCGCCGAGGATCGCCCGGGCGGCGACCATCCGGCGTTCTTCTTCCACAAGCGGCCCCGTGAGTGATCGGGTCTGCCGGGTGGCCCGCATGCAGGCGGCAATGAGGGCACCGAGAAGGTTGGTGGAGACGGCGAGGCGGGAGCCCTTGGGGATGTTGTTCACCGTGCTCACGAGTTCGAACCCGCGTCCAGGTCCGGCAATGCGCTCGAGCAGATCCTGCAATCGGGTGCCGGAGCCTTCCATGCCGATCGGCACGAGGCCAGAGGCGATGACGGCGGACTTCAGAAGGCCGAGGTAATCCTTGGCAAAGTGGAACATGTCTCCGAGTTCGGAAATGTCGGCGGTGGCGCCGAGGTCGACGCTTGTCAGGCGGATGACCGGCTCGTCGATGATGCGGAAAGCAGCGGCGACCGGAGGCTCCGGCTCGGCGGTATCGCCCTCCAGCGCGAGGTTGATCGAGACGTTCAGAACCCGCGCGCCTGCCGGGTAATCCATTCCCAGAAAGAAAATGTCGCTCCAGGAACTGTGGGAGAGGTCCATGCGGACGGCCGTACGCTCATGGAGGATCGGAAATGCTCCCCCTTCGCCGCGGACGAGGAGGGCAGGGTGAATCCGGAGCGGATGGGTGTCGGGGTGGCCGGTGCGGAACATCCATTGATTTCCCCGCACCGAGCGGACGCTTTTGCGCACCTGATCCGCGAGATTTTGAAGTCCCAGTTGATAGTAGGCCATCGCGAGCACGCTGGCCTGGGCATCGTCCGGCCCCGACGGGGAAGTTCCGGGGAGAATGTCATCGATCGCTTCGGCGAATCTCCGGTCGAGAAGATGGCCATGGGCGCTGGCGGGGATTTTTCCAGGCGCCTTCTCTGCGAGCAGGGGTGGCAGAAAAAAACGGCAGATGGCGTAGAGGTAGAAAAGTGCGCGGACGCGTTCGTAGAGGTTCGTGGCGGTTCTGCGGAACTGATCGAGCTCCTTGCAGACCTGCCAGAGGCCGGCGGCGTCGAGGCCGGAGACAAGCTCCTCCACCGGCCGGTCGCGCATGTCCTGCCGGGTCGAGGTGATGGTTTCGATGAACGGTCCGGCAGGGGAGGGCATGGCAGGCAGATCAGCGGTTGTCGGCAAGAAGTGAGACGATATTCGAGAGAACCTCGGCGCGCTGGGGCCCGTCGAGCGCCAGCGCGAGCTGGGCGAGGAGGAGTCCGTAGCGGGCATCCAGGTCAAAGCGCCGGCCTGCAAGCTCGGCTGCAAGGTAGCGCTCTTTGCCGTCCAGCGCATCGAGAGCGGAAGCGAGGCTGATCGAGCGGGGATCCGCCGCTGCCTCGAGCATTTTGCCGATGGTATTCACCACCGAGGGGGTGAGGACGTGCATGCCGAAGAAACAGAGGTAATGCGCCACGCGGAGACCGGGCACGATCAGCTCCTGCTCGGCCTGGGTGGGTGTTGGTTTTTCAATGACCCGCTCGACCTCGTAGATTCCGGTTCGACCGTCGAAGAGACGGCCTCCCACAGCGCCGAACGAGGAGAGGACGCTCTCGTGGGTCGATTGCACGGCGCTGAGGGCGCATTTTTCTGCCGAAGCCAGCTCGACCAGCTGGCGGGCACACGAACGCGCCGGATCGCGGCTGATATAAAGGTGGTCGCTGACCATGAGGAGAAACGCGTCGCTGCCCACGAAGTCCCGTCCGCAGTGGATCGCATCGCCATAGCCACGCGCTTCCGGTTGCTCGATAAACGTGAGACGGCCGGCGTGGCTGCCGGCGGCGCGGTGGTAGAGGTCGGCATCTCCCGGGCTCACCACGATGCCGATCGATTCGATCCCGGCCGAAACGG
>CAZSMN010000216.1:0-6879 GCA_964607615.1 uncultured Chthoniobacterales bacterium
CATTGATGGGCAGCATCGACTGATGGCGGTCATTAAATCGGGCGTAAGCATTGAAACGCGTGTTGTTGAGGGGTTGGACTCGGATGTTTTTGACACGATCGATGCGGGCCGTCGCAGGGGTGGGGCTGATACTTTGTCGATCCGTGGAGAGGTTGAGACAAGAAAGCTGGCCTCTGGCCTCGCTATTGTTGACCGATACATGACGGGCCGTATGAACGCCTGCGTTCGCTACACGAACACGGAGATTGAGGAGCTGCTGGCTAAGTATCCAGGGGTTAGAAGAAGCGTATCGGTCTGCCGAGAGACAAAGAAGCTGGTTCCGCAAAGTGTATTGATTGGATGCCACTACCTTTTCTCGCGAATCGATGAAGATGAGGCTGACCTGTTTGTGCGGCAGTTGATTAGCGGGAGCGGGTTGGATGAAGGAGATCCTGTTTATGTTCTGCGCGAAAGGTTGCTGCAGAACTCGCTGGCAAAAGCAAAGCTCTCATCGACATACATAATGGCGATCATCATCAAAGCGTGGAACGCCAGAAGGGTCGGAAGACCTGTTCGATACCTAAGGATGCGAGAGGTTGGAGACTGCACTGAAACGTTTCCGGTTGTTGCTTGAAAATGAGTATGCAAAACGACGTATCGAATGCGAGGTTGCCGGAGGCGGATATTTCGGAGAAGGCGGTGATCGGGGCGGCGCTGCAGGATGGGGCGATGGCTGATCTGGTGCTGGAGATGCTGCTGCCGGAGCAGGTGAAGTGGGAGCATAACCGGGTGATTCTGGAGACGATCCAACGGATGCGTGAGAGCGCGATGCCGGTGGACATGGTGCTGGTGACGCAGGAGCTATCGAAGGCCGGCCGGCTGGAGGAGATTGGCGGCGCGGCCTACGTGACGGAGTTGGCGAGCGAGCTGTGCTCGGTGGCGAATTGGCGCTACTACGCGGCCGAGGTGATCGATGCCTGGAAGCGGCGGCAGATGCTCTCCGCGGCGCTGGAGATGGCGCAGGCGGCCCGTGAGCCGGCGCTGGCCGTGGAGGAGGCGCAGGAGCGTTGCGAGCAGCGTCTGTTTGCTCTGCGTGAAAACATCGGTCGGGAGACGAGCGTGGAGCATTGCAAGCACGCGGTGATCCGTGCGGTGACGCACATCGAGACCGTTTATCGGTCCCGCGGCAAGACGGTCGGGCTGGCTACGGGCATCTACGATCTGGACCGATCGACGGGTGGATTCCTTGGCGGGCAGATGATCGTGATCGCGGCGCGGCCGGCGTGCGGAAAGTCGGCGCTGGGGATGCAGATGGCGCTGCACGCGGCGATGGAGAGCAACGTGCCGACGCTGGTGTTCTCGGTGGAGATGCCATCGGTCGAGCTGATGGTGCGCTCGATTTGCAAAGAGGCGCAGATCAACCTGCAGCGCGTTCGCGACGGATTCTTTGGTGAGGCCGGCATGAGCAACGTGAGCGCACACGCGATGCGGATTTCCCGCGCTCCGCTTTACCTGGACGACACGCCGGGGTTGACGGTGGCGCAGTTCCGGAGCCGGGCGCGGCGTGCGAAGATGCGGCACGACATCGGACTCATCGTGGTGGATTACCTGCAGTTCATGCACGGATCCTCGAAGCGGGCCGGCGAGAGCCGGGCGCTGGAGGTGAGCGAGATCAGCAAGGCGATCAAGACGACGGCCAAAGAGCTGAATATCCCGGTGATCGCCCTGGCGCAGCTGAATCGCGACGCTGACGAGCAGAGCAAGCCTAAGCTCTCGAACCTCCGCGAGAGCGGCAGCATCGAGCAGGATGCCGACACGGTTCTTCTGATTCATCGCCTGGACAAAAACAAGAAGAAGGACGACGTGCCGGAGGATCACAACACGCTCCTCATCCTCGCCAAGCAGCGCAACGGCCCGACGCCGGAGATTAAGCTGAACTTCATCGGCGAGCATACGGTGTTCCAGAACGTGACGGCGAAGCAATACAGCAACAACGAGGAGGAGCACCAACGATGAGCCCGGAGCAAATGGTGCAGCTTTGGCTGACGGCGGAGTGTAGCGTGGCGGCGGAGCGAATCGCGCTCGATACCAGGCTGCGGGATCTTGGCGTTGATTCGCTGGATCTGATGACGTTCGTGCCGTTCCTGGAGGAGCATTCGGTGTTCCTGCCGGAAGATGGCGCGGAGATGCTGGCGATTACGGTTGGGGATCTGGTGCGGATGATCGGGCCTGTGGAGGGGGAGGAATGAAAATTACACGCCGAACACGACACGGGATTGATCGCTACCCCTGCAATTCAACTCGGCTTCTGATTCCTACGATTGCTGTGCGGGGATTTGCTGGACGCCATATGCAGATCACGTTTGGTTTTTGGATTTGGCGTGCTGATTTTGAGATCAATTGGGAGGACGGAAAATGAGCGATACGCCACGGACTGAATCTGACTGCTACGATTTTTGGGATATTGCTGACGCACCAAAACTCAGAGACGCTGGCAAAAAGTTAAGGAATAAGCTGACGGATACAGAGCGCGAGAACGCGAGGCTGCGGGAAGACTGCCTTAGAATGGCCTGTTCGGCTGATTCCCTGATTGCTGATCTGGAATCTCGTGGACTCGGGTGGTCGCTTGACCACGCAGGAAGGCTAATTGAGGCGAGAGTGTGGGACTGGCCGCATGTCATCAGCCGATACCGCCCGCACAAAACGGAGCCTCTGGCACACATGCTGGCGCAAGCAATGTATCAGGTGGACTGGAGGAAATATCCGGTCAAGCCGAACGCTCCGCATCACTGATCGCTATGGATAACTACCACGAAACAGGACATCGACTCCGAATCCACGACAAGCGCAAACGCGCACAGGATAGCGATTCAGTGCATGCGGCTGTTCGGCATCTTATGGACACCCCTAAGAACTGCTGCTGCTGCGGGCAAGGAAGGATCTGCCCGACTCACGGCGACACGACGCCGCATGAACGGATGGACGACAATCAGTTTTCCGAGGCCGTAGAGGCAACAAACAGCCCCGCGGCTAAACGAATCGCGGAGCTTGAGCGTGAGAACGCAAGACTGCTGGAAGACTGCCTGAGAATGGCTCGTGCGCTCGGTATAGAGTGCCAGTATCTGGACATTTTACCGAACGTCCAAGGTCACGGGCCAGCGCCGGAAGGAGACAACGATGGAAAATAATACGACGAAAGGAACCTGCGACCCGCAGGGCGCTGGTTCCGTGGACCGCTCTGTTCGGCGGGTTCTTGTGTGGGTGGCGATGAATGGGGCGATGGCGTGGTGCGCATGGGCCGGAGTCCACGGCAACGAGGGCGCAGGCAGAGTGTATGTCTTTGTGACGTGGCTCTTCGCAATCATCGCAACGCTTGGCTTCCTGATCGGAGACAAAAAGATCGCAGAGAAACTACAGAAAGAAGGACGCCCGGTGTGGCCTTGGCTATCCCACGGATACGATGCCACGATGATCGTCTTCCTTGTGTGGCATGGCTGGTGGTGGACTGCCATCGGAGTCACTCTACTCACCATCGCGGAGGCTAATATCTACGCAAAGCCGAACGTCCCCGGTCAGGTATCGCGAACCGGAGGCACCCGAGGATGCTCCGCATCCGAAGTGCCGCAGGGTAGCGATTAGCTGGACCGGGCTGTTCGATAATTATTTTATGAAAACTGAATGCCCTGAATGCTGGAATGTAAAACGGCACCGAGAAGGATGTCGCTACGGGAAACTTGAAGACCGAGCGAGATCGCTGGCGATGGCGTGCCTTGTGTTGTCGGATAAATACCCGAAATGGAGAGACGACCCAAGCAAAGACGATCTTGCGGCGTGGGAAGATATGACAAGGCAAGCTGCTGATATGTTGTCGAACGAAAGGATCACCCATGACTGACCAACGGGAAGGAATTGGGTGCATCCCCTGTTCGGATGTGTGCGCCAAGTGCGGTGAGTTCCTGCGTTACAACGTCCCGCGCCTCGGCCCGATGGGTGGTTACGTCCACAACAGAACCGGAAGCATTCTGTGCGGGTGCCCCAAGTGCGGGTCCGCAAAGCGCTCCGCGCTCGGAACCCACTGCGGGGAGTGCCTTTCAGACCTTCCGCCCGACCTTCAGACATGGAGGCCGCAAGGCACATGGATCGGCGGGGAGGGCGGAGATGTATAATCCGAACACAACCATCAGGGATGGCGGAACCGCCGCCCACAACTCAAAATAATATGAAGAAAGACTCGAAATCGAAAGCGGCGCCGGAAAGCCATTCGCTGCATGGACTGTTAGGGGTGCTGAAAGAAGAACTCCAAGCGCAAGCAAAGGACCGATGGATAACCGCCCGCGACAACATGAACGACCCGGATATGCGCACGGCTAGTCTAGTGCTGGAATCAATGGCGAATGCCTTGGCGCGGACACTTCGCCGCACCTCTAACGCCCAAGGTCACGGGCCAGCGCCGAAAGGAGACAATGATGGAAACTGATACGAAAACAGGAACCTGCGACCAGCAGGGCGCTGGTTCCGTGGACCGCACTGTTCGGCTTCGATCCGCTCTTTCGGGCCAATTTTGCCGCTTCAATGCTGGCGAATTAGTAAAGATCAGAACGATGAAGGGAACGGCAATGGATAACGATGTTGTGTGGCGGGTAGAACGCGCTGAATGGAACAACTCTGTCACGATTCAGAATGTGCTCTGCTTCGTTCCGGATCACGCGCTGCGAGTAATGCCGAACACCGAGATTACCGGCTCCGTCCGGGGAAAGGACAACAATGCAGAGCGGTAAGAGAGCGAGCGAGAACGAAGTCCCAACGGGACGGAGTTCGGTGCATCGCGCTGGTAGGTGCGGGGTGGCATACCATATCCCGCCGAATAGCTGCCCTCGCTGCCTCGGTGCCAGAGTGGTGTCTGGGCGCGCAATCAATGGCGGGCGGTGGGAGACGCCATGCGGCCACTGCGCTGGCACAGGTAAAGCACCTACCGAACCCCGTCAGCTATCCCCACGAACGGATGGCAGGGAGGGTGCATGAGCAGCCTCCGTGACATCTGCGGCGCGACTGCGCCGGTGGGGATTGGCTGCACGGGGCTGTTAGAATCCAGAGGGGGCGCGAAAAGCCTACTGAGCGGAGCGAAGGAAATATTCTCTTCCGGTGGAGGAACCCAAAGCGCCGCCATCGCTGCGCTCATCGTGCAAGGGAAGCTGCCTAGGCCTGATGTGGTAATCATCGCGGACACCGGCTACGAGAAGGCGACAACGTGGAAGTATCTGGATGACGTAATCCGGCCAGAACTTGCAAAGGTAGGGCTGGAGGTGCATCGAGTAGGGACAGAGTGGGCAACAACCGGAGCAATATCAACGAGCGGAAAAACTATCATCATGCCGATGTTCACAAATCAGGTGGTCGGTGGACTCGGTAAACTGTCCGGCTTCTGCTCTAACGAGTGGAAGGTAAGAGCGCGTGACCGCTATCTGCGGAAAGTGCTCGGAATATCTAGCAAGCAGCAGAAGACATGGATCGGCTTCTCGCTAGACGAGGCTAGACGGGCAATGCGCATGATGCTGGGGCGCGATTATCAGGCGGGACGCATTCGCTTCCCGCTGATCCACGACGTTCCGCTTCGCAGGGAGCAAGCAATCCATGTGGTGCAGTCTATGGGATGGCCCACGCCGCCGCGCTCGTCGTGCTTCATGTGTCCGAATATGCAGGATGATGAGTGGAGAGACATCCCGCCAGACGAGATCGCAAAGGCCGCAGAACTGGAGCGCGAACTCCAGAAGCACGACCCGCACGTGTGGCTGCACAAAAGCTGCCAACCAATCGACACAATCGATTTCTCGAAACCAGACGACCAACCGGAGCTTTTCGAGCGGGCGTGCTCCTCGGGGGTGTGCTTCGTCTAAAATTGAAAACTATGAGCAAACAACAGCAACACGGACCCGGATCTGCGCTAAGAGAACTCTTTGCGTGTATCGATGAAGCGTGCGTCAGGGCGTCTGGCGCTTTGAATACATGGGCGTATCCCGAGGATAATGTGACCGGACACTTCCGATGGGAGATGTGGCGAAAGCTGAACGATCTTCGCAAGGAAGCGGAGCTTGAGCTAAAGGCGTTCGAGCAGGCAAGGCTACTCTCTGAGGCTAACTTCGTCGGCTGCGACGATATCGAGAAAGCGAAGAAGCGCATCATTCACTCGCGGCCATGAAAACACCAAAACCAATCTGCATCTACTGTGGCGAAAAAATTACCGATGTCTTACGCGCGTATCCCGGCTATCCAGAAACAGGACAACTGTTCTGCGGGAGCATGTGCTACATCAGGGCTATGCGCTCTGAGTGGGACGAACGCGATGGAGCGGTAGCTCCGCCCCCTCTGGAATCTAACACGCATGTAACTCAACCTTGTGAGAAATCTGATAGATGAACTATCGGCGTAAACGATTTAGGTCTAAGGATCAGCGACAGCGTGCCAGTGAGCGGGCGCGGCGCGGGTGGGAGACGCGGCGGGCGAAGGGGACGGCTACGTGGGGCGCTCGGGATATTGAGCCGGAACGGATCCGGGCGGGCGAGTTGCTGGGCGTTCTTGATTGGCGCGGGGTGGATGGTGGTGTGAAGCGGCTTGTGGTACGACAGGCGCGGCGTGCTAACTCAATCCGGATTGACGGGATGGAGCGGGCGATTGGGTGGGATGAGTTGTTCCGGAATCTGCGATCGAAGTTGGCTGTTTCTAAGAAGGTAAATCGGACAGATGGGACGGATCGGACAGGTCGGGAGGTGGCGTCATGAGCTACGGGGCTGGTAAGGGGGATCGGCCGCGGCCGGTGGATGCGGAGAAGTGGGCGCGGAATTATGAGGCGATTTTTGGGAAGCGGAAGAAAGGGAAGAAGAGCAAATGAATACGGGGTGGTTT
>CAZSMN010000217.1:0-6825 GCA_964607615.1 uncultured Chthoniobacterales bacterium
CGGGCCAACGCACGAATGATGGCGCGCGCCAATGTGGTCTTTCCCGCGCCAAGGAAACCGGAAAGGACAGTGACCGGGAGCAGTTGAGACGGTTCGGCCGTTGCGGCCATCGGTGAGATCGTTGGGGTTTCAGTGTTCATAAGTTTAACAAGCGCAGTTGCCGGGCAGGTCGATGCAGAGCCGGAGACGGAACCGGTCGCCCCGGGCGAGCGGGGCGCTCCTGTGAACCAAAGGACGCACGTCTTCACGGCCGCGTCCGCTGAAAATGCCCACGGCACCGGTGGAAATGCGGCGGATCACCGCGGTATCACGCACAATGGCCGCATTGGCCTCCTCGATCGCGCGCCCGCGGAGTCCAAGCTCATTCCAGTTCACGTCCTCATTCCCCAGCCATTCCGTCCCGGGCCCGGAATAGGTGCAAAGCAGTCGCAAGCGCAGCGAATCCGCATGGAATAACGCACATCCCGAATCCTCCACACGTTCGAGGCGCACGCGCGGATGGCGCGTCCCGGCGATCCGTCCGAAGAGGGCCGTCAGATTCAGAATGTCGCGGACGAGTGCCCCGGCGGATGCCGCACCGAAAGCCCCGGCCAGCATGGCACGGTCCGGCGCGCTCCACTCCCGGCGGAAAGGGTTCGGATCGGCCATAAGGCGCCCGATCAAAGGGTCCTGAAGGGGCTCCCTCTCCCAGAGGACGAGATTCCGGCCGGAGTGGTGAATCGCCTCCAGACCGTCGCCGGACTCCGCAACAAGAAAATGGGGCTCAAGTGTCGTCATGCAGCCTCCTTCAGGCGGCGAAGCCCGTCCTTCACCCGCGGGACACCCGACGGGTCGGCCAGGAACGCCCTGAACCAGTCCCGCCCTTCGTCAGGCGGCAGCCAGGGCCGGTTCCCGGGCATGCGGAGCGCATGGCGGTAACAGGCTTCGCGATAACTTTTGCCGCGCTCGTCAGCAAGACGGTCCTCATAGTGCAGAATCCATTCCAGAAACGGTCGCACCAAGAGAACGATCTCATCCGGGGATCTCGGCACGATCCGGCCCTCGTAAGCCCCCGGCGACGGAGGCTTGCCGCCCGTGCACGCCAGAATCCGCCGCAGATGGCGGACAAAAATCACGCCCTCTCCGCGGCCCGGATACCAGCCTGCGCAAAAACTGTGAAGCTCCACACACCCTTCCCGCCACAATGCCCGGTAGCGACTGCTCCCCTCGCCTCCCGTCTCACGCCGCGCCAGCCGCTCGAGGCCAAGGCCCGCCATCAACCCGGGCTGCCTCGCATCGCACCCCCAAAAGACCATCTGCTGCGCAACCCCCGCCGCCACATCGACGAGCAAACCCCGCCTGCGTGAATCCATTGGTCCTTCCGGTCTCATAGTTTTAGCAAGTAACTTGCATTTTTAGATTGTCAATTGCAAATCGTTTGCATTAAACCATGCCCGACATGAAAACGCTTCACCGTTCGTTGCTGACAACCGTCCTGGCTTCCGCCTGCCTTCTGGCATCACCTGCAGCCTCTCTTGCCCAAGCCATCTACACCTCCGGTCACGGAGACATCGGTGCGGCGTATGATGCGGTGGCAAAAGAGTTCGAACCCCACTGGCACGTGCACAGCGGAGCGGTCGTCGACGGATCTCCGCTCGGTGCCGACACAGAATTCGAGACGGCCGACCTGATCGCCCGCACCCAGGCCACGCGGACCTCGCCGACAGGACTTAGCTCGACGCTTGGCGTTGCCGACGGAACCCTCATCTACGCGCTCGGCTCGTCCGCCTACCAGCCCAACCTGGGATTCGGGGTGGAGGAACTGGTGCCTGACGATTGGGACGGCGTTATTACTCTGACTCTCACCAGCTGGAGCGCACCGAGCGGAGCCAATTTCGCACTCTACACGACGAATCTCGCGGGGACATCCGTCGTGGATCGCGTCTTTTCGACCTTCGCTCCGGGTGCTACGGACTTATCGAACAGCTTTACCATGACGCCCGGCGATCATGTCCACTTCCAGTGGGCCTTCACGGAGCAGGGCAGCTACGCCTTTGACTTCACTTGGACAGGCACCCACGTCGGTGACGGAGCGATCGCGACAACCGGAACCTTCAATGTCGAAGTGGTTCCGGAGCCTTCCACTTACGGACTTCTGGCACTGGGAGCTCTCGGTCTCGCCTGGGTCCTCCGCCGCCGGCGCACCGCCTGATGCCCGACAGCTCCGTCAGGGAGCCGGAGTCCTGCACAGGCCTCCGGCTGAGGGCGTTCACGCTCATCGAACTGCTGATGGTGGTGGCGGTGTTGGGAATTCTCGTGGCGCTCTCCCTGCCTGCATTGGGCTCCGCACGCGCAGGCGCTCTTCAGAGCGCCTGCGCTTCCAACCAACGCCAGATCGGAGCCGCTCTGCAGCTCTACGCCAACGATCACGATGGCGAATTCCCTCCGACCACGCACACGACGGGATCGTTCCGCAAAGACCGGAGCTGGATTTACGAGCTCGCTCCCTATGTTGACGATGTGGACCGGATCCGGATCTGCCCGGCCGATCCGCCACGCCGGCAGACCCAGATCCAGCGCTTGAACGCGACGAGCTACGTTTTGAACGATCTGGTCTTTGACTCGTATGACTACAACCGACTGCTGAAAATCCCGTTCCCCTCCCGGACCCTCCTCCTCGCGATTCTGAGCGAAAGCCGCGCTCCCAGCGTGACGCGCGACCACATCCACGGTGCGGAGTGGACCTCATGGGCAGCGGCGCTCAACGACATTGAGCCCGACCGCCACCGGAAGGGAGCCCGGGCCGCCAACCGCTTGCAAGGCGCCGCGAACTACCTCTTTGCCGACGGGCATGTCGAAACGATCCCGGCAAAGGATTTGCAGCTCCGGTTCGCCCGGGGGGAAAACCCCGCGGAAGTACCAACGCGATCCCCTTGATCCCTCCCGCCCCGGCCGGCCACCGGGGAAATTTTTCACTTTACCGCAAATGATTTGCACGTATAAACGCAAGCCTTTTGCATCTATATGAACACCCGATTCCTTCTCTCCGCGCTCGCGCTGCCGGTCCTTATGCTCTCTGCCGGCCGACTTCACGCCCATGGACCCGGCCACGTGCACCGCAATACGGGAGCCGCGGTCACCGAAGCGCTCGACCTCGATGAGGCGGGTGACGCGCATGCCGGGCATGACCACGCCGGGCACCAGCATGCGGAGGCATCAGCCTCGGGAAAATCCTTCAAGCAGCCTGTGGTGGAAAAGGACACCCGCTGGTGGGGAGCGACACTCACGACCGGATGGGAAAGCCGCCACATCCACTACGGCGTGAATGAGACGGGCGACTCCGGCGCCTACACGACGGAGCTGGGCGTCTGGATCCAGAACTTCACCTTCAATGTCTGGAGCGGATTCGGAACGGGGAATGAGTTTCAGGAGTGGGATTTCACGGCCGCCTACAACCTCGACCTCGGTCCCGTCTTCCTGATTCCCGGCTACAATTTCCGTTACACGCCGGGACACGTTGAAGAGGGCCACGAGGATCACGCCGAGGAGGAAGGACACGAGGAAGAGGGACACGCGGGCGAAGAGCACGAGCACGAGGAACACGCGGAGCACGACCATTCCGGCCATGCGCACAACACCTACGGCAATGAGCTCTTCCTGGTGCTGGGTACCAACAAAATCCCGTATGTCACGCCGACGGTGAACTTCATCTGGGATCTCAACAACACACCGGGCGCGTTTTTGGAATTCCGCGTGGATGGCGACATCCCGCTCTACCGCGATATCCTCAGCCTCCAGCCCTACGCACTGCTCGGGTTGAACTTCGGCTACAACACGCGGGAATACTACGGTTGGAACAACTTCCAGTTCGGCCTCCAGGCCAACTGGCAGGTCAACCGCATCATCACCGCCTTCGCGGGGATCAATTACAGCATCGCGATGACCGCCCTTCGCGACATCGATCAGGGCAACGAGGTCTGGGCGAATGTCGGCGTGAGCTTCACCTACTGACCGCTCTCCAGCCGTGTGCGGAGCGACGTCCAATCCGTCCCCCCACCCAGCAGCCAGGCCTGAAAACCGGCCGCGATAGCCGGCGCAATGTCGTTGTCCGGCCGATCGCCGATCATTAATACCGAATCCGGACGGATCCCACGGCACTCCAGCCTTGCAGCGAGGATGCGGAACACATGGGGATCCGGCTTGCTGAAGCCGTGCTGGAACGACCAGAAGGAAAGCTGCGGATCAAAAACACGCTCCCACGGCTCTCCGAGTGCCGCGCTCAGCTCGTGCAGCGTGTAGGGCTGGGCATTTGAGGCGATTCCGAGCGCGAGCCCGCGCTCGCGGCAGGTGGATAAAAACTCCCGAGCTCCCGGCGCCAGGGTCACGGCGTGCCGGAGCGCGGCATACCGGCAGATCAAGTCTTCGCTCACCTCCCCCACCCCGAGCGCACGGGCCATCACGCTTGGCCAGCAGACCTCGGGGTAGCGGATTCCGAGTTTCCGTGCGGCCGCATGATCTTCCGCCACGATCTCCGTGCACCGCAGCGCCAGCGCATCGAGATCGAGCGGGGATTTTTCCTGGTAGCTCTCCAGAAAAAGCTCCTGCCACGCCCCTTCGACATCGCCCGCCGGCGGCCGCATTTGCACCAAAGTTCCGTAAACGTCAAAAATCACCGCGCGAACGGGGCTCATGTTGCCTCCATCAAAAGCGGATAAAGAAAAGAGGCCCCGGCCCGCTCGGCAAGCCCCCGCGCCTGGGCCTCGCGGGCTCTGGCGGCGGGAAACGTTCTCAGCGGTCCCCCTGCCGCCGCGAGCAGCCGCCGCGCCACGGTGTCCGCACGGAAGGGTTCATCGGATGTCAGCACGTCCGGCTCAAGAACCCGACCGCTCCACGCGCGCAGGAACGGATTAACCTCAGCACATGCCTTCAGCGATTCCTCCGGAGGAATGGCCAGCACCTCAAGCTGCGCGTCCAAGGTGAGACGGCTGAACGCCCTCACCGGTGGGCGCCCCTCGAAAGAATCCGGCAGATGCCGCCGCACAGAGACCGGCATCTGCTCCCGCCATTGCCGGAGAAGCCGGCGCTGGCGATCGCGCTCCCGCTCCGCATCGAAAAGCCCGGTCGGAATCCGGAGTTCCTCATACGAATGCCGCGCCGCAAATCCCATCCGCGCGAGATCCGGATGCACATTCGGAAGATGCCGAGCGATCGTTGGAACTCCGTAGTGGGCCGCTTCGAGAAAGGGGAGTCCGAACCCCTCATGCAGCGAGGTGAGAACGATCTGATCCGCCGCCGCGATCAGCGATCCGATCGCGGGACGCGGGCCGGCCGATGACTCCAGAACGGAAAACCGGACCTTCCACCCGCCCGTCGCTGCCGCGTTTTCCAGCCGCCGCATATACCGCTCTTCCGTGCCCGAACTCGCGCTGCCGAGGATGAGAAAAAACGCCTCCGGACAAAGCCAGCGCGTGAGGAGAATCCCCTCGGCAAAGTTTTTTCTCCGCAACCCGCGCGACGGGTTCAGCCACACGGGCGCCTCGCAGCCTGTGGCCTGCCGGAAAAACCTCCGCGCAGCCACGCGTTCGCCGCGCGACGGACGCTGCGGAAAGCTCACCGGATCCGGAACCCAGCGGGCAGCGGATCCGACGAGTGCGGCATCCGGACGGTTGATCATCACGTTCCGCGCCGGGGCATCCGCACCGAAAACCGCGTCCGCGATGCGGTCGAGCGAACGAAAACCCGAGGCCCGGAACTCTCCCAGTCGCTGCCAGCGGTTTTCGAACCAGAAATCGTGATGGTGCAGCAGCAGCCGGAGGCCGCGTTCGCCGGCAAGAAGCCGCACCTCATCGGCGAGCAGAAGGTTGCGACCGACGCCGGGATTCTGCATCCAGAGCAGGCTTCGCGGATCGTCCGGAACAAGCCGGCGCAAGGCCTGCCGGACTTCGCTCCGCGCCGCGCCGGACTCTGAGAAATACCCCAGCGCGCGATCCACCCGCACCTCGAAAGCCGCCGGTGCCAGGCGCCTCTGCCAGTCCACGAGCCACTCAGGTCCCGCATCCTCTCCGGTGAGAACCACAACACGCCGGAATCCCCCCTGGCGCACCATCTCCGGCAGGACCGCTTCCACGACCCGCTGCACGCCGCCGGGGCGGAGGTGGTAGTGGATCACCACAAGGGTAGAAAATCGGGACGGGGCGGAGTGCAAGGCACCGCCAGCGGTAGCAGAGTTTCCAGAGTTGCTCAACCTGACACGGGCAGCGAAAATCCGCGGCATGTCGGATTTTTTCCAGGACGGCTCGATGGCCACGCTCCACCGGCTCGGGCCTCCGGACGTCGGCCGGCTTGAGCGCGAGCTGGTCGAGTTTTCCCGCACGAAGCCGATCGCCCTTGTCCTGCCCTGTCACGTCAACGACCTCGAGGCGCCGGCCCTCCGGCATATCATCGACGAGCTCGGACGGGTCCCCTACGTCGGGCAGATCGTGATCGGCATTGATGGTGCGATGGAGGCTGACTGGCACCGCGCGCGGGAGATTTTCGCGACCCTGCCGCAGAATCCGGTCCTCCTCTGGAACGATGGCCCGCGTTTGCAGGAACTCATCCGCCGGCTCGTTGCCGCCGACCTTGATCCCGGCACGAGCGGCAAGGGCCGGAACCTCTGGCTGGCCTTCGGCTACGTGCTGGCGGCCCGCCAAGCCGGAATGGTCGCGACGCACGATTGCGACATTCTCACTTACAACCGGGAAATGCTCGCCCGCCTCTGCTATCCGGTCGCCCATCCGCACCTCGGCTTCGATTTTTGCAAAGGCTTCAGCGCCCGCTTCACCGACCGCCTCAACGGCCGCGTGA
>CAZSMN010000218.1:0-6816 GCA_964607615.1 uncultured Chthoniobacterales bacterium
TCTCAGACCCGCCCGGGCGCCCATCGAGTCGGTCGAGGTCAAGGGGCTCACCTGCGAAGGCGCGGAAAAGCTCGCGGGGGATTTCCGCCTTCTCGCCAAGGAAGGCTCCGGAGTCGAGGTGCCCATGAAACTGGAGGTCCTGAGCGGCGTTCACCGGTTCCCGCAGCGCGTCAAATGCGCGGTGCTTCCGTGGGAAACCCTCGTCTCCGCCCTCCACGGCGGCGGCACGGCATCGACCGAGGGGTAAGGGCGCTCTCCGCGCGGCGTTTGTGCGCGCAGGAGCGATTTGTCCCGTTGTCCCTTGCCATCGCCGGGCGTGGATGGTAAGCCGCTTGCTCCATGAGCGATGCGCCAACCTGCACCGTTGTGGATCACCCGCTGGTCAAGGTAGGAGTCACCATCCTGCGGGATCGCGAGACCCCGGTGGCGGATTTCCGCCGCGTGCTCCGCGAGCTTTCCGTGCTGGTCGGCATCGAGGCCTCGCGTGACCTCGGGCTTGACGGCTGCACCATCCACACGCCGCTTGCCCCGTGCGGGGGATTCCGTCTCTCGCGCCCGGTGGTGCTCTTGCCGATCCTCCGCGCCGGCCTGGGCATGGCCGAGGCCCTTCTGGCTGTTTTTTCCTCCGCCCGCGTCGGCCATATCGGGCTCTACCGCGACGAGACCACCTTCGAGCCGCACAGCTACTATTTCAAAACGCCCGCCCTCGCGGATGCCGAGGTCTTCGTCGTCGACCCCATGCTGGCCACTGGCCAGAGCGGTGCGGATGCGATCGACAAGCTCAAAGCCGCCGGCGCCACCCGCCTGAGGATGCTCTGCCTTATCGCCTCAAAGCCGGGCGTCGCGCACTTCCAATCCCGCCACCCCGACGTCCCCGTCTTCACCGCCGCCCTCGACGAAGGTCTCAACGAGAAAGCCTACATCGTCCCCGGCCTCGGCGACGCCGGCGACCGCTACTTCGGCACGGGCGGGTAGGGGAGTTCGTCCGGCCCCGGTTCGTGTGACAAAAACTTCACACGAACGGGATTGCATGCGCGGGGAAGGGTGGTAGCGGTGGTTGTTTTGATCGGGGAACACCCATGAAAACCGCACAGGAGTAGATCGACGAGACACCCAACTGGCCGGACGGAACCCGGACGCCGTCAGTTCCGTTGACCAGCATGCAGTTCCGGATCTTCGCGCTCGCGTGCGCGGGGAAGTTTTTCGAGGGAATGGTCGTTTTCATGACCGGCGTGGCTCTCCCGCTGATCACGTTGGAGTTTGGTCTCACGCCTGCGGATGCCGGGCTGGTGACCGCCGCTTCGCTGGCGGGGATTCTCGTCGGGGCGACAGCCCTCGGCGGGCTGGCGGATCTTGTTGGCCGGAAGGCGATGTTCATTGCGGAGATGGTTATTTTTGTTCTGTTTCTTATCGCCCTGACCTTCAGCCCGAATTTTCCGCTGCTGGTCTTTTTCCTGTTCGGTGCCGGCGTGGCGCTCGGGTGCGATTACCCGACGGCGCATGTGGTTATCTCCGAGAGCATTCCGTCGCGCACGCGCGGACCGCTCGTGCTCAGCGCGTTTGCCTTTCAGGCGGTCGGGGCGCTGTTCGGTTCAGTCGTCGGGTTTGTGATCCTGCACGAGAATCCGAATATCGAGGCATGGCGCTGGATGTATGCCACGGCGGTTCTTCCGGCGGTGGTAGTGATTATCGGGCGGTTCTTTATAACCGAGAGCCCGCACTGGCTGGTGGCGCGCGGGAGGATGGCGGAAGCCGAGCAGGCCGTCCTTCAGCTCCTCAAACGCCACCCGATCTATCCGAAGCACGTGCGTCTGGTAAACCCGCACGAGGGCAAAAAGGCCCACCCTTCGCACTACGGCATGCTCTTCGCCAGGAAGAACCTCCGGGCGACCATCCTCGCCGCCGTGCCATGGTTTTTACAGGATCTGAGCACCTACGGCATCGGGATCTTCACCCCCACGATCCTTGCCGCCATGCTCGGTCACGAGGCTCAGGGGCACACGCTCTCCTCCGTCGTCCACAACGACATGCTCGCCGCCAAAGGCTCGGCGGTGATGGACTTCTTTTTCTTCGCCGGCATCGTTGCGGCCATCCTCCTCGTCGAGCGCTTCGGCCGGATCCGGCTCCAGATCGTCGGCTTCATCGGCTGCGCCGCCGGACTCCTCCTCGCGGCTCTCTCGATCCGCCCTGATGGGTCCAATGACATGACCCTGCTCTTCGGCGGGTTTATCCTTTTCTACTTCATGACCAACCTCGGCCCGAATGCCATGACTTACCTGATCGCCGGCGAGGTCTTTCCGACCAACATCCGGGGCAAGGGCGCGGGATTCGCCGCTTCGGTCGCCAAAGTCGGCGCCGTCATTACCGCGTTTTTCTTTCCGATCCTCCTCAAAGAAATCGGCACCGTCTCCCTGCTCTGGCTCCTCGTCGGCGCCTCGCTCATCGGCGCCGTCTTCACCTGGCTCTTTGCCATCGAGACCCGCGGAAGAAACCTCGAGACATTCGGAGGCTAGAAATCGGCGGCTGCCGGTCGGAAAAGATCGTGTCCGACCGGCTGTTCAGCCCTCCCGTCCAGGCCGGACGCCGTGGTCAGCAGGAGGTTCGATTCGCAGGGTCGGGATTCAACGACGGGGATTCCCGTTCTCCAGCTGCTTCTCAACAGCGAGCAGGCATGCGGCGATCCGGTCGAAATTCCGTTGGTTGAAATCCGTCAGGCATTCTGTGGATCGGCGCGGTTGTTCGTGGCTCTGGCGGATGAGCTGAGCGGCAACGTCCAAGTCCGGCCGGGCCCAGAGATTGCCCTTGTGGTAGGGGGGCAAATCCTCTTCCAGGGGAACCAGAATATAGGGGACCAGATGCGCGTTCTCCGGCGTGCAGAAATCCATGTTACCTCCATATCCGGTCACCACCACGGGCTTGCCGAGGGCGATCGCCTCGGCGATGGGAATCCCGAATCCCTCATTGGCGTGCAGGGAGATGAGGCCGAAGCAATGCTGGAGCATGCCGTTGGTTTCGGATCGGGTGAGAATAACGTCCCGCAGCCAGATGTCCGGACGATCTCCGATCCTTTGTTGCAAATTGCGAAGGACATCCGGGCGGCGATGCGCGTTGCTCAGCTTGATGAGAAGTCCGGTATCCTTCTGCGGCACGGGAAACGCTTGCAAATAAGCCTCCAGAGCGCGGTCGGGGCCTTTGCGCTCCGGATAGCTGTCGCAATCGCACAGGGTCAGCCAGATGCGGCGCTCCTGCGGCCGGAGTTCCTGAAACGGGAAGGGCTGCGGCTCCAGAATCTCCGGTGGGAGGTTCAGGCCGGCGAAGCGTACCGGCTTGTCGGTCTCCCGTTGAAAGACAGCCGCATTCGTGCTGCTCAGGCACCATATCTCGTCGATGAGCGGGAGAGCTTCGGCCAACCCGGGCGGGGGAACATCCAATTCCCAGGCACACTGTTGGATCCGATATCTCCGTGGCTCGGAGACCTCGGGATGTCGGTGCACGAAGGGTGCAAAGCCATCGATGTTGTGAGCGAAAAGATCGATGTGAGCCCGGCAGGAGGGAAGCCCAAAGCCTGGATGGTTCAGCGGATGGGATACCTCGGGAACCTGACGCAGAGCCAACATGCGATGAGGGTAGCCCAAGTGAGTCAACGCCCGGTGCAGCGAGCGCGCCATTTCGCCAACACCGGTGGGTGCCCGGAAAAAGCCGTAGAGATTGATGAGGGGTTTCTCATCGACCTGAAGCGCCGGCGGTTGAAAACGCGCCGCCGGAGGCTCTTTGGGCTCGACTGGACGCTTCTTCCACGCGGCCAGGAGCCGGGCAAACCCGCCCTGCGGCCCGTTCGCTTTCCGTTCACTGGTCGCAGGAACAGCAGCCGAGTCCGTCCACCAGCCCCGGGAGGGGAAGCACGGGGCGAGATCGTATTCTTTCCAGGCAAAATTCTCGAACCATTCCGCAAACACATCCACAGAGCCCCCGGTGGCGCAACCGGGGAAGGCGCGTTGCAGGTCCGGACGTTCCCGATAGATGCGCGCCCAGAGGTGGGGAAACCACGGATATTTCGAATCCGGACGATGGAGAAACTCGAGAATTTGCGCGGCGAGGCCGTCCATCGGCGACTCGTGCCGGATGGCGGCCTCCAGAAAGGGCGTCTGGAGCAGTTCTCCGCGGAGCCAGTCCGGGATTCGCAAGCCGTCGATTGTTCCTAATTGATAAGGAATCGAGTATGTTTCTGCGTAGTCTTCCGCTTTCAGCGATTCGGCATACCGGAGAAGGTGCTCCTCGACCCCTTCGGGAAGGCCGGCTGGCTGATACCTGTTCTGATGCCGGGAGAGAAGGGGAGGGTTGTCGTAAACAAATCCGCTGAAATGGAAGAATCGCAGAGGCCTTGCGTTAACCGTGAACTGCGGCGAGCCGGCGTGTGTGCGCCCGAGGTGCCGCTCATGGAGGTTCCAGTAAGCAACATTGTAGCCCGGCTCGCGAAAAATATGAGCCTGAAAAAAGACAGGTGCGAAATCCATCCATACCTGATCAACAAAGAGGCCCTCCTGCAGGTCCACCCTGCAATCATGCCTGAGTTTCCCCTGCCACCAGCGCAGAGCCGCCCGGGCGTTCGGCGTGTGTCGAAAGGCAGCGAAACCCAGATTGAAGACCCCCGTCTGCCTGATCTGCTTTTCGCCGGGACGAAGCTGGTCCGCATAGGGCTCAAGAAGATGCGGAGTCAGAATGAGGTCGTACTCGCGCAACGCCTCCCGCAACTCGTCAAAAGGAGAGAAGACCTGGATGTCGGGGTCCAGATACAGCACGGCGTCGTAGCCCTGATCAAACAACCACTCCAACATCCACGGCTTCACGGCGCAGTTGGCCTCAAGGACGTTGTATTGGCTGAAAAACCACGGCCCCAAGGGCAGCCTGATCGCGTCCGGATAGATGGTCCGGGCCAGATCAGGAGGAATTAAACGTTGGTGCCAGGGCGCATCGACGACCAGCACATAACGATCCCAGCCCGGCTCGTGCGCCGCAAGAGACCGGCACAGCACCCGCGCCTGCGCGCTGTAGTTATTGGAAACAATCGTAAAAACGGCCGTTTTCATCAGAGCCCGGGACGGCGGCTCTTATCGGCCGGGAAGCAGGCAAGGGGAGTCGAAAAGGGACGAGGGGTCTCTGGCATGCAGTGAGTAAAGTTTCCGTTCGGAACCAAGCCAAGACTCAAAAGAGGCTGCTCCGGGATACGCCACCGAGTCGCCCGGGATCGCCATCAAAAGCATTGAAGGAGTAGCGCAAAGGTGTAGTTGGTCTGGGCGAATTTTGACCAGCCCTACACCTTCCCTTCCACCGCATACGATCAGCCCGCGCCTGAGATTCCGGGCGGGGCTGCTCTTATTCGGCGTGGTTTGCTTTCTGGTCTACAACGCCAACCTTCGCGTCATTGGCTCGGGAGATTCCCTGCCGGCCCGCTACCTTCCGCTGATTCTCTGGAAAGACAGCACGCTCAAGCTCGACGCAAATGCCCGGCTAGTGGCGCGCGGCTATTCGATGGTGAATCCCTGGGATCGGCCGGCAGGGATCTCCGGCAAGGTCAGCTACTTCGAGTCATGGGCTTACTGGATGGTCCGCACCCGCCAGCACGAACTGGCGTCCCTTTACCCTGTTGTAACGCCGCTGCTCGTGGCGCCTCTCTATTACCCGGCCGCTGCCTGGCTCGATGCGAACGGCTGGGGAGAACCGGACGTTGGCCGGGTGGCGGAAATGATGGAGAAGCTGTCGGCGGCGCTCATCGCCACGCTCGCCAGTGTGCTGATGTATCTCGTGCTGCATCGCGAGGACAACCGCTGGAGCCTTGTGCTTGCGCTTGCGTTTGCGCTGGGGACCAACACATGGATGATCTCCAGCCAGGCCCTGTGGCAACACGGGACGGGCGAGCTTCTCATAGCCTCAGGGCTTCTTCTGGTCCTTCTACCGTCCACGCCCATTCGCCATGCGCTTCTTGGTGCCGTGTGCATTTTGATGGCGGCCAACCGGCCGCCCGATCTACTGGTCGCCAGTGCGTTCGCGCTCTACACGGTCTGGAGACACCGGCGGAATTCCCTCTGGCTGCTGGCCGGCGCGGCGGTTCCTCTGGCGGCCATGCTCTACTATAACCTGGCATTTATCGGCCACATCGCCGGGGGGTATGCCGCAGGCACAAGCCCTGGTCTGAAGTTCTTTGAACTCAGCTGGTCCGGGATTGCCGGTTTGCTCGTCAGCCCCACGCGCGGCCTGCTTGTCTTCACGCCGTTCCTTATCTTTCTTCCTCTCGGTTTTCTCCAGCGCCTGCGGGACCCTGCCACGCGGGGCCTCGCCATCGTTCTGGGGCTCGCAGCGATCGCCCAGTTGCTCCTCTACTCGCAGGCCGACTGGCGGGCGGGAATCTCCTGGGGGCCGCGCTGGCTGACCGATCTGCTGCCGATTCTTGTCTGGATGGTCGCGCCAGCTCCGCTTGTTTTGCGACCGCTCGCCCGAGGGCTTTTTGTCCTGACGATTGCCGCATCCCTCATCATTCAGGCGATCGGAGCGTTCTGGTATACTAAGGCCAGTGACCACCGGATTTTTGCCGGTGACCCGCACTCCATGACGGGGGCATGGGATATCGGCAATGTGCCTTTTCTCACTGAGTTGCGACACCCCCCTGCACATCCTGATCTGCTGTGTGACGCGGTTGGTTTCATTGATTTCGTCGGCTCCACACAGAATCCCGGTGCCGCAAGGACACCTCCCTTGCTGGAATCCGGGGCGCGACTTGAAGGGTGGGCGCTCGCAGGAGGACAAACCCCGTCCGTATAG
>CAZSMN010000219.1:0-6721 GCA_964607615.1 uncultured Chthoniobacterales bacterium
CGGTTGACCTTTTGCAGCGCAACTACGACGAGCAGGGGCCGAACCGTGATGCAGAGCGCATGTATCTCATGGCAAAAGCCGCCAGCGAGGCCCCGGTCAAGGGACAAGGCGGCCGCCTGTTTCGAAAAATGATGGCGAAGTCGATGGGCATGTCAGAAGAGCCATCGAGAGGACCAGATATCCGAACGTCACGCTTTGGAGCGGATGGCAAGTTGGCGGTCTCGACTCCAGGTTTGGACAAGGGAAAACTTGGCGCTCCAAAATCATCGCTTGCAGCCAACACCTACAACCGCCGCAGCATTGCGAGTGGCGGAGACGGCACCGGGATTGGCCGCGTGATCGATGACGGATCGGCTGGAAAGGCGCGAAATATTGCGGACAGGGTAAACGCAGCGGCGCCCGCACAGTCTCGAGTGAATTCTTTGGCCGGCATGCCCGGAGTGGTCGGAGAGGTCAAGGTCTCAACGCCGGGGCAGCCCACGGTTACGAGCAATGTTCCAGGGGCCAGCGCTCCAGTTGCGGCGGCACCCCCTTCCCCAGTTCCAACCGCCCCCGGACCTGTGACCATTCAGAAATCTCAGGTATCGCCGATGCGGATCAATTCCGTCTCCTCCCCCCAGCAGAAGCCCAAGCCCCGCCCTGTAGCGCAGGCGGGAATTACAAAAAAACCGAACGTGCTTCTCGCATAAAAAATGTCATCCACTGGCCTGCCGCCCGAGGACGAGGACTTGGTCCCCGGATCCCGACCCGAAGATTACGACGTTGCCCCGACGCAACAGCAGCAGGCCCCAGAGCAAGCGGCCGCACCGGCGCCGGAACTGCCGCCGCTCGACTACTCTAATCCGGACGCCCTCGCGTCAAATGTTGGGAAGATCGTCGGCTACTCGAACGCGATGCAGCGGCACCGCGAGACGGCCTTGGCTGCGGAAGAGCGCCGGCTCAAGGCCGAGCAGAACGCCGCCGCGCGGAAGACATCCGCCGACACCGGCGCCCAGTTCGATACCGACGCGACCGGCCGAGCGGTCCCTCGCATTGATCCGTCCACCGGACAGCAGGCATTCACGCCGCGGAAATCTCCGGTCCGATACGACGACCAGGGGAAACCGTTCCAGATCGTCGAGAACGAGCAGGGCACGCGCAGTCGGAAGATTGTAAACCCGGACGACGAGGCCGACTACGGCGAGAACCCGGACGACCCGAACGACCCGCTTCTCTACA
This sequence comes from uncultured Chthoniobacterales bacterium, assembly GCA_964607615.1. GTDB lineage: Bacteria > Verrucomicrobiota > Verrucomicrobiia > Chthoniobacterales > Terrimicrobiaceae > CAZSMN01. Next base: position 1,219 of record CAZSMN010000219.1, read on the forward strand.
AGCGGAACAAGCTCCAGAAATGGGAGCCGATCGACCCCGAGGAGGCGATTAACTCCCAGGATCCCAAGTTGGCCGTTGCCGCCGCGCGGCACCTCCACAAGCGGGAACTCACGAAGCTGGACAGCGACCGCGCCAACTTGGAGTTGACGCTCAGAGATCCCTCGCGCCCGAAAGCGCTCTCTCCGCAGCAGCGCGAGCAGACCGCGAACACGATCTCCGCACTGAGCAGTCCCGAGCCGGAGCCCGGTCCGGTGAACGGCTTCATGGGAATGGGCGTGAATCACGCCGCTACCGCTCAGGCCCGCCTGGACTGGCAGGCCCGCGAGGCCGATCGCGCGACCCGCCTGGATGAAGCGAGGCGCCTCCTTGCGAGCGACGACGAACGCACGACGCTCGAAAAACAATCCTACGACCTCGCCCTCCGGCAGAAGACTCTCAAGGACGGAGGCCCCGCCGCTCTTCTGGCCGAACGCCGGCAGAAACGGCAGGCATCGGTTGCCGAAGCCCCGACCGAAGAGGCGGCCGCGGCCGTCATTAAACAGGAATCCGCGGACATTTCGCGAGGCGCCTACGATCTCGATAAGCGCCGGACCGCAATCCAGTCCCGCATCGCCGCCATTGCCGAGGAGACCCGCCGGGGAGTGAGCAGCGATCGACTCGACGCGCTCAATGCGGAACGCGCCACGCTGGCCGCCCAGATGGAGGAGACCAACGCCGCCGCCCAAGGAATCAACGCGAAGGTGCAGGATCTCAATGCCGGCGTGCAGGCACGCCAGCAGAAGCAGCGCGAGCAGACCGCCGCCGACCGGGCAGAAATGCGCAAGAATCCGTCGCTTTCTCATTTTGCGGACCAACTCGACGCCATTGATGCCGACGTTGCGAGCCGCCGCCAGAAAATCGACGCGATGCCGGACGGTCCCGGTAAACAGGCCGCAATCGAAGCATTGCAATCTGAGACCGACGCCAAGACATCAAGCATCCAAAGCGAATTCGGCGTTGCCGCGAGCGGAGGATTCCCAAAATCGTTGGACGAAACCCAATGGGACGAGGCCGACAAAAAAGCCTGGCAGGCGCTACCTCCCGAGAAGCGAAACCAGTTCCTTGAGCGAAAGAACTACGCAGCCGCCCATGACGAGGTGAAGCGGGTCTTCGATTTCGTCAAAACCAGGACCTTCGACGAGTGGAAAAACGGCGTGTCCGACTGGCTTGCTAAGAACAAGCCGGGAGCGACCGACGCCGAACTCGCCGCAGAGTTTGAAAAGAGTCAACTCGCCAGCCTTGATGCGATCAAAAACACGTTTGGGAAGAAGAGCGCAGCCCACTCGCAGGCTATCAACAACGTCTTGCTTGGCTACGATGGGACGCTCACCAACGAAGAGGCCGCCGCCATCGAGAAAGTCGGCAAAAAATTCGCCAACGAAGATGACCCAAACACGATCATTGAGACGCTGAAAAGCGGCAAGGGTCTTGAGTCATTCTCGGCGGACGAAATCGCGGCCTACAAGAAGCACTTCGCCGCGCAGATGCGTCCAACGATGGAGAAACTCTATCCGGGCGATCCAAACCTCGATGCCCGGCTATTCGAGGAACCAGGCGCCGCCGACCACATCAGGAACGCCTACTACGGTTTGGCCAAGGGATTCATCGGCGTGTGGTCATCGCTCTGGGGCGGAGCAAATGACGTGATGGCCATCTTGGCTCCGGAAGGAAGCGCCTTCCGAAGCGAGCGCGAAGCCAAGTCTGCGGCTTTCAAGGAAGAAAATCGACTCGTCTCAGAGCAGTTGCCGGAGGATCCGCGGATGCACTGGGCGACCAACGCCGCAGTGATGGGCGCGACACAGGCTCCTGCAAACATCGCGACCGCATTTCTTGGAGTTCCGGCCAACCTCGCCTCGAACACGATGCAGATGGTCTCCCAGGATAAAGAGTCCAACTGGCAAGCCATCGTTGAGCGGGAAGCCGGGGCCTCCGGCAAATCTCCCGAGGAATGGGAAAAGTCTCTCAGCCAATCGGACCGCGAGCGCTTCCAAGCGGAGGCAACATGGAAAGCGCTTGTCAGCGCCATTCCAAACGCAGTTCTTGAAACGGCCGCCGACAAACTGCTCATCGGGAAAGTCCCTTGGGACAAGATCCCCGGCGGGAAGTGGCTCAAACAGCAAATGGTCAAGATTTCGGGCGCAAAACCGAAACTTGCCTTGGGTTCTCGATTGCTCGCCTCCGGAGTCGTCAAATCCGGAATGGAGGGCGCTCAAGAGGTCTGGCAGCAGGGAACGTCCAATCTGGTTCGCGCGGCAACGATCACAGGAGACTTTTCCGCTGACGCACTCACCGAGGGAATGGGCCAAAGCTTTGTGGGCGGAGCCGCAGGCGGCGCGGTTTTTGCGCCAATGGACCTCGCAGGAGAGAAACCTCTCTCAAAGCAGACTCCTCAATCCGCCGGACCGATTCTGCCCGAGCAGACCGCCGCCGCGCAGGCGGAAATCTCCGCCGCTCCGAATGCAGACCGAGTCGCCCCGATGGCCGCTGGTTTGAAACTTGTCACCGGCACGCCGTTCGACGCCCTCACAAAGGCGGAACAGGATGCCGTGAAACCGCACGTCGCGAAGGTCGAAGGTCAGATCGTGGTTACAGATGACCTTCTGACCGAGATGTCTCAGGCATCGCCGGCCGTCGCCGCCATGTTGCAGTCCGGCCAGGTAAAAAACGAGGCCACCCGCCGCACGGAGATTCTTTCCAAGCCCACCGATGAGCAAACCTCAACGCAGCAAAACCCGCCGGCTTCACCCCAGCAAGCACCGGCATCACAACAACCTGGGGCATCGACAGATTCGCAAGGGACGAACCCGGGAACAGGTAACACATCTGGCCAAGCGACTGGGAATCCCGCACCAGTAGCCCCTCCCCTCCCAATAGGAAAATCCGGAGGGATCATCACAAATCGCGAAAAAGCGGCCGCCCTCCAAGTCTCTCGCGCCCTTGAGAAAAAAGGCGTTGCAACAAACGTCGCGAAGGAATTCTCCGAATATTTCGTGCGCAGAGAGGGCACTGACACATGGTCACAGGCCAAATCGGAGAGCGCCGTCAAAGAATTTGAAGATGCAGGCGGAATAGACAACCCATCCGCGATCAGCGCAGCCATACAAGCCAGCGCCGCCTCGCAGACATCCGAGATCGATGCCATCTACACGAACGTTCGCTCTCAACTCGAGTCGGCTCCGAAGCTCTCAGGAAAAAAGCACTACTCCGACCTTCCGCAGGAGAAGAAGAACCTTCTCGAAAACGTCATCCGTCTCCGCATCGCTCCGGAAATCGTCACCTATGGAAAAGCGATTTCTGCCATCAAGGCGAGCATGGACGCAAACGGCGGAGTTGGCGCGTCAGCCGGTCCCGACTCCACGCTCAATCTCCACATCGGCGATCTTCTAAAACGCCACGCTCTTGCCAGTTTTCTGGATGACCGTTCCGTTGAGCGAATCCTCAACGAAGAAGTCAGTCACCTTGTGGGTGTTCAGGTTCTGGCTGAATATCGCCGCACACGGACGGGCGACATCCTTACTCACGACTACGATCTCGCCCTCGCAGAAGCCAAAGAAATCTGGAACGGGCTCCCGGCAGACGTGCAAGCCCAAGTAAAGGGCATCCGCGAGATGCAAGAGACCGATGCCCAGCGCGGCATGGAGTTTCTCCGCATGGTTCTCCAGCACGACCTTGCCATCGACTCCCAAGGCAACGTCACCAAGGACGGCGCAATCCTCACCGAGGAGACTCTTTCGGCGAAGACCCTTGCCCGAATCAAAAAGTTCATCGCCGGGTTTCTTCGAACCGTCACCCGCCTCAAGGCACACCTCCAAGAGACGCTGCCTGACTCGCCTGATAAGGCTGCCTACATCGATCGCATTGAAACCATTCGCCAAAAAAGCGTCGAGGTAATGCGGGATTTCCAAAAACAGGCTGACCAGAGCCGATCCTCCGCGTATGGGAATCGATATGCACAAGCCCAGCGATCCCCCGGAGACGCCACAGGAGGAAGCACGGATCAACAATCTGATCCTCAGTCTGGAGATGGTGGGAATACCGATCGAGCTTCCGTGGAAAAAGCGAAGGGAGATGTTTCACCGGTCTCAGCAAGCCAAACGGGAGAGGGAGCGGGAATTCAGCCTCAGCAAGTGGCTGGTTTGGCAAATGATGCTGGACAAGGTTCGCCCGAAGGGCTGTCAGGATACGTAGAGCCCCCTCCTACCTCGGAAGCCGGCTACCAATTCACCCTGCGCTACCAACCGCGCGGCTCCCAGGAGATCGTCACCGAGACGGTCCGCCTTTCATCGACCACGATTGAAGCCGCCCGCGATGAGCAGCGCAAAGCGCTTCTTGGATACATTTCCAAAGGCACGCTCAAGGGTGCTCCCTCGAAGCTTGTTGCTGTAGAATCGTCAACCGCAGCGTCGGAAGAGCGTCAGGACCCATCCGCCGAGCCGCCGCCCGAGCCGGAACCCGCCGAGCTGCAGCAAAAAAGCAAAGCGCCGAAAAAACGCCCTCCATCGAAACGCCTTGATGGCGTCTTTACCCCCATCATTTCTTGGCTGGACGAACACGGCGGCATTCAGAGCAAAAAGAATGCAGGCGGGGCAACCGGAGGGGAATACGAGCAAAGCGGAGGCGTCCGGAAATATGGCGCCTACGCAAAATCCATCTACGGCAGCGGAATGCCTGCCGATGTCGCAGTCCAAGGGCTCATTGACGAAGGACTCATGCCGGAAGGCAGCACCGCCGACGATCTCTGGGGAGCGATTGAGAACGAAATCTCCGCAGCCAAGAAAACGGCATCCAGAGAAGACGCATTGGATGAGAATGAACGGCTTGTTGCGCGTTACATGCAGGAGTTCCGCGAGGCTACAGCAAAAGGCCCAGGCAAGGTTCTTGCCAACACCTCCGACATGCAGGTAGGTCAGATCCTTGATGCCGGCGCCGCAGGCCGCTTCATTGTCGATCACGTCACGGAGGAAGGTGACGTTGCGCTCATTCCCGAAGATGCGCCAGAAGACGGACTCCGCGCGCAAATGGTCGAAGCCGGGACATCGATCTACCTCGCAAAACCCATCGAGGATGGCATGGAGACCCCCTTCTCCATCGCAAGCGAGCAGACAGGGGGCACACCAATCAATGCCGTTATCGCTGCCACAAAGTCGGTTCTCTCTCGCATTGGCTTGTCACAGTGGATGGACCGCATCGAGGTCGTTGGGAATATCTCGGAGAAACCAAGGAGAACAAAAGCCTCGCAAAAATCCCAACTTCTTGCCCCGAATGGAAAGCCAAGCAATCTCTCACCAAGGCAGCACGCCGAAGTCCGCACGCCGGCTTTCAAGCGGTGGTTCGGCGATTGGCAGACTTTGGCAGAGGATGCCGAATGGAAAAATCGTGTCGATGAATACTTTGCCAACCCAAATCAAAGGCAGGTAATCACAGTTGGAAGCGTTCCTGACGTCTTGCGAAAAGTCGGCGTATC
>CAZSMN010000220.1:0-6705 GCA_964607615.1 uncultured Chthoniobacterales bacterium
GCCACGAACCACCTCACCGGCTATGGCTGGTGGTGCTGGATCATCCCGCTCAAGGGTGGCGACACGAGCGTGGGGATCGTTTACGACGAGCGTCTCTACACGCCTCCGGAGGGAGGAAAGCTGGCCGAGCGGCTGCAGGCGCACCTGATGGCGACGGCGGTCGGACGCGAGCTCTTCCGCGATGCGGTCCCGGTCGAAGGCGACGTGAAGGCCTATTCCGGCCTGCCGTATTACACGGAAAAAATCGCGGGACCCGGATGGCAGATTGTTGGAGACGCGGCGGGATTTCTCGACCCGCTTTATAGTGCAGGCCTGGACTATTGTTCATGGACGGTAAGTGCCGCCGTCGACCGGATTCTCGCCGAACACAAGGGCGAAACCGTCGATCTCGACGATATGAATGCGAGATTCCAGCGCTCCTACCACGGCTGGTTCCACGCGCTCTATCGCGACAAATACCACTATCTCGGTGACGCCGAGCTGATGCGGGCGGCATTTCTGATGGATCTCGCGCTGTGGTTCTTCGGCCCCGTGCGCGAGCTTCTCATCTGCCCGCAAGGCGGCTTCAAGCGCTTTCCGTTCGACGGTCCGGTCGATGGCGTCGTGAGCCGCCTGATGGGCTTTTACAACAAGCGCCTCGCGATCCTGGGAGCAAAGCGCCATGCGGCCGGAACATTCGGCGAGCAGAACCTCGACCACCGGGCGATGATCCGCGGGTTTGAGCCCACGCCAAAAGTTCTCCGCATCCTCCGGACCGGACTCCTTGTCTGGCTGAAAGCCGAGTGGCGCACGTGGCGGCTCCCGGCTGTCCGCATGCCGGCCGTCTCACCCTCCGCACCACGCGAGGCGACCGCCCACTGATTATGGCCTACCCCTCTTTCCGATCTTTTTGCGAAACACTGGATGCCGCCGGCGAGCTGCGCCGGATTTCCGATCCGGTTGCCACGGAGCTGCAGATCACCGAGTTGGCCGACCGTGAGATGAAGGCTCCCGGCGGAGGCAAGGCGCTCCTGTTTGAAAAACCTACCATCGACGGAAAGCCGTCCGCCTTCCCCGTCGCGATCAATACCATGGGCTCCCGGCGCCGGATGGCCATGGCCCTCGGTCTCGAACGCATCGACGAGCTGGCCGACCAGATGCAGTTTTTGCTCAAGGCAAAACCACCCCGTACGCTGAAGGAAGCCTTCACGCTCCTGCGCAACGGCATCGACGTGATCCATGCCAAGCCCCGCCACGTCCGCTCGGCCGCCTGCCAGGAGGTCGTTCACACGCCGGGCGGAAATTTTTCTCTGGCCGATCTCCCTATTCTCCACTGCTGGCCCGATGATGGCGGGCGCTTCGTCACGCTGCCGACGGTCTATACGAAAGACCCGGATACCGGTGAGCGCAACGTCGGCATGTATCGCATGCAGGTCTACGATGGATGGACGACCGGCATGCACTGGCAGGTCCACAAAGTCGGCGCGCGCCACGGAAAGCGCTACTACGAACGCGGCGAGCGGATGCCTGTCGCCGTCGCCCTCGGCGGAGATCCGGCCCTCACATTTGCCGCGACCGCGCCGCTGCCGGATGGCTTGGACGAGATTCTCTTCGCGGGATTCGCCCGGAAAAAATCCGTCGAGTTGGTGAAAGCGACGACGATCGACATCGACGTGCCGGCGAATGCGGATTTCATCCTCGAAGGCTATGTGCAGCCGGGCGAACTGCGGGCGGAGGGTCCGTTCGGCGACCACACGGGATTCTACACCAACGTGGACGACTATCCCGTCTTCCATGTGACGGCCATCACCCACCGGAAGGATGCCGTTTACCCGGCAACGATCGTGGGAATCCCTCCGATGGAGGATTTCTACATGGGCGCGGCGAGCGTGCGGGTTTTTCTCCCCGTCTTCAAAATGAACTTCCCCGAGATCGTCGACATGGCCCTGCCGGCCGAGGGGGTTTTCCACAACCTCGTCTTCGTCTCGATCCGCAAGCAATATCCCCTGCAGGCCTACAAGATCATGCACGGCCTGTGGGGCATGGGGCAGATGATGTTCGCCAAATACATCGTCGTCGTGGATGAGGACTGCGACGTGCACAACACGAGCGAAGTCCTCTTCCGCCTCTGCGCGAATACCGACCCGCAGCGCGATTCGACGTTTGTGAAAAACCCATCCGATTCGCTCGATCACGCACCCACCGTGGCCAATATCGGCTCGCACATGGGATTCGACGCCACGCGGAAGCTGCCGGGAGAAGGTTACACGCGCGGCTGGCCCGAGCTCGTCAAAATGGATGGCCCGACGAGGGCGTGGGCGGACGCCTTCCTGGCGAAACTTGCCGGGTCCAAAGCCTGATACGCCCCCAGCCGTAGCTCGCCGGATGCTCGACATTGGGCCCGGCGAAGGCATATTTCCTGCCATCACCTTTATGGAACGCGCAATTCAGTCGGCCGCCCGCGAGATCGTGGCCTCCTACGAGCAGGTCGGCGGTCTCAATAACACCGACGGCCACAATTTGCCCTCGAAACGCGCGCTGGGGCAGATCTGCGAGCAGCTCCTGCAGGTGCTTTTCCCCGGTTTTCACGACGAACATCCCATCCACAAGGGCGAGCTCGCCGACCTGACAAGCGAACGGCTCCGCGATCTGTCGGTGAAAATCGAGGATCAGATCGCCAAAAGCCTCAGGGTCACCGACCCGCGCTGCCCGAAAGCCAAGGCGCGGGAGGTGCTCGTGCGCTTCCTGAGCGCCATTCCCGGGGTGCGCCACCTTCTTCAGACCGACATTCAAGCCGCCTACGAGGGCGATCCGGCCGCTTTGAGCAGCGAGGAGATTATCCTGTCTTATCCCTGCATCGAGGCGATCGCAATCCAGCGCCTCGCCCACCTCCTTTATCTCGAGCAGGTTCCGATTCTGCCCCGCATGATGACCGAGTGGGCGCATGCGCGTACGGGAATCGACATCCATCCCGGAGCCTCGATCGGATCTTACTTTTTTATCGATCACGGCACCGGCGTGGTCATCGGCGAAACGTGCCGCATTGGCTCGCACGTGAAGCTCTACCATGGCGTGACCCTTGGCGCCCGGAGCTTTGCGAAGGACGACGCCGGCCACATTGTGAAGGGCGGCAAGCGGCACCCCGACGTCGGAGACCGGGTCACGATCTACCCGAACTCGACTGTCCTTGGTGGCGAGACCGTCATCGGCTCCGGATCGACCATCGGTGCCAATGTTTTTCTCATGCACAGCGTTGCCCCCGACTCCCTCGTCGTCTACGAGGAAAAGCAGCTGCGGATTCTTCAAAAGAACGACCGCAGCGAAAAAGGGCAGATCGAATGGTTTATCTAGACCATAACGCCACCACCCCGCTCGCTCCCGAGGCCCTCGAGGCCATGCTCCCCTACCTCGGTGGCGAATTCGGAAATCCGTCTTCCATTCACGCCCCGGGCCGCCGGGCCCGCGCGGCCATCGACGATTCGCGTGACGCTCTCGCCTCTCTGATGGGCGTGAAAGCCCACGAGATCATCTTCACCGGCGGCGGGACGGAATCCTGTAACCTTGGCATCATCGGCCTCGCCCGTGCTCATGCCTCCCGAGGCCGGCACCTGATCACGTCCGCCATCGAACACCATGCCGTCCTCCATGCATTCGAATACCTCGCTGCCTCCGAAGGCTTCGACCTGACCGTCCTTCCGGTGGATCACGAGGGCCGCGTTGCCCCCGACACCCTGCGTGCCGCCCTCCGGCCCGATACGATTCTGGTCTCGGTCATGCATGCGAACAACGAGACCGGCACCCTCCAGCCCATCGCCGAGCTGGCCGCCCTCTGCCGCGCGCAGGGCGTTCTCCTCCACACGGATGCCGTGCAAACCTTCGGCAAACTCGCCTTCCGTCCCAGGGCGCTCGGCGTTTCCGCTTTCTCGGTGGCAGCCCATAAGTTCCATGGCCCCAAGGGTGCCGGATTCCTCTGGCTCGAAGCCGGACTCCCCGTCGCTCCCCTCGCCTTCGGCGGCTCCCATGAAAATACCCGCCGCCCGGGCACGGAAAACACCGCCGCCATCGTCGGCATGACCACGGCTGCCCTCAAAGGTGACGAGGCGACATTCTCAAAATACGCATCTCTTGCGATGCTTCGTGAAGAGCTTTGGCAGCAAATCCACCAAATCTGCCCAGCTGCCATCCGGAACACGCCCGAGTCCGAAACACTCCCCTCGACGCTGAACGTGAGTTTCCCTGGCGCTGACGGCGAGGCACTGCTCATCGGCCTCGATCTGGAAGGGATTTGCGTCTCCAGCGGGTCGGCCTGCATGGTCGGCGCCATCCAGCCTTCGCATGTGCTCCTTGCCATGGGAGTGGCCCCCTTGACCGCTCTGGCAACCGTGCGATTTTCTCTCGGCCTATCGACCACCGGGGAGGAAATCCGCCAGACAACGGATGCCCTCCGACGCGTCCTCCGGCTCCAATCTTTTCCTGGCACATGAAATACCGGCAGCTTCTTCTCGACTTCGGCCGCTCGGTGATGCGGCGCGTGAAGATGTCCCCGGAGGCCCCTGCGCACCGGCCCCCCCGCAAAAACTCGCGCCTCCGTCCCGATCCCCTGCTGGAGGATTTCGCCAACCAACTCCTCGCCGCAGCAGGATTCCGAACTCTCAAAGTCACCGTGTGCTGGAATCCCTCCCTTCGCACCACGGCCGGGCTCGCCTCCTGGACCGACCGCCGCATCGTGCTCAACCCGAAGCTTCTGGAAGTCTCAAGTGCCGAGGTTCAACGAACTCTCCGGCACGAGCTCGCCCACATCCTCGCTCAATTCGTCGCCGGCAGGCGCCGTATTGAAGCCCACGGACGCGAATGGCGCGAAGCTTGCGAAGTCTTGGGAATTCCCAACGAACCCCGCTGTCACAATCTCCCTTTCAAGCGCAACCGGCCCGAGCGGAAGTTCTTCTACTCCTGCCCGGAGTGTGGATCGCAGTTGGCGCGGGTGCGACGTCCGAAACGCGCCATTGCCTGCCTGAAGTGCTGCCGCAAATTCAATGGCGGACGCTACTCCGAGCGTTATCGCTTCCGTCCCTCTGCACCGCCCAGTGGGATTGCGGCCTAGGGATTTATTCGACGTTTTTTTGGAATTAGGCCTCACAAAAAGCTTTGAATGAATATGTTAAGAAATTTCCATTTTTGTGTTTCTTATTTTTCGCGTGCACCGCGAACTATGCGTTTGTTAATTAAATGATCTATCAGTTCCGCCAGCCCTCATCACGATCGATGGTGAAATCCATCGTTCTCCTCAACGTCGCGATCTTCGTGGTTCAGCTCCTGCTACCGCGAAGCCTGCAGATCTGGACGGACGCGACCTTTGGGCTGAGCGCGCAAGATCTCAGCCGCGGCATGGTCTGGCAGCTTGTCACGCACCAGTTTCTGCATGGCAGCCTCCTCCACCTGGTCTTCAATATGGCCGGACTCTGGTTTGCCGGCCGGGCGCTGGAGTCACTCATGGGACCAAAGCGTTTCCTCATCCTTTACCTAACATGCGGAATCGTCGGCGGCCTTTTCCAAGTGCTGCTGAGTCCTGGGTCCTTGCTGATTGGAGCCTCCGGCGCCGTCTTTGGCGTTGTCTGTGCATTTTCCGCCCTCTATCCGGAACTCCGGATCACTGCCCTGCTCTTTTTTGTCATCCCCATCAACCTCCAAGCCAAATGGCTCGGCCGCGGACTCGTCGTGATCTCCCTCTTCTTTATCCTCACGAACCTCGGCGGAAACATCGGGCATGAGGCTCACTTGGGAGGCGCGCTCGCAGGGTATGCGTATGTATGGATGGGGCGGCGGAAATGGTTTTCGTGGCGGTAGGCGAACCGCCCTCCATTATCCGCTGGATGGGACGAGCTGACAGCCAGATGGTCTCTTGGAGGACTTGGCAAAGGCCCCCGAAACGAAAGAACCCCGAGATTCGCATAAAAAGCGAAACCGGGGTTCCTGAAAGAGAATCTAACCTTAGATCGCCTCGGCGATGGCTTTGCCCATCTCCGAGGTTCCGACAAGCGTCGTCTCCTCGGTGTGGATGTCGCCGGTGCGGAGGCCCTTGGCAATGACAGCTCGCACTGCGTTTTCGATCGCAAGAGCCGCCTCCTCCTGTCCGCAGGAAAAGCGAAGCATCATGGCCGCCGAGAGGATTTGAGCGATCGGGTTGGCGATTCCCTTGCCGGCGATATCCGGCGCGGTGCCTCCGCTGGGCTCATACATACCGAAGCGCTTGCTGCCGCCGGTCGAGTCGCCCAGGCTCGCGCTGGGGAGCATGCCAAGGGAGCCGACGATCATGGCCATCTCGTCGCTGAGGATGTCGCCGAAGAGATTTTCCGCCAGGACGACGTCGAACGATTTCGGGCTCTTGATGAGCTGCATGGCCGCATTGTCCACATAGAGGTGGTTGAGCGACACATCCGGGTAATCGCGACCGGTCTCCGTGACCACACGGCGCCAGAGCACGCCATTCTGGAGCACGTTGGCCTTGTCGATGGAAGTCACCCGGCTGCGGCGCTTGCGGGCGGCCTCAAAAGCGACCTTGGCGATCCGGCGGATCTCGCTCTCCCAGTAGACCATCGTATCCACCGCAAATTCCTCACCACCCTCCTGCTTGATGTATTTAGGCTCACCGAAATACAGCCCCCCCGTGAGCTCGCGCACGCAGAGGACATCAAAACCTCCCTCGACCGAACGCTGATGCAGCGGCGA
>CAZSMN010000221.1:0-6700 GCA_964607615.1 uncultured Chthoniobacterales bacterium
CCACTGGACCGCAACTTTCGAGAACGCCTGCTTGGTCACGCCGTGTTGGATGGCAAGCTCGGTCGCGCTCTTACCTTCGATGGCGAGAACGCCGGTCGCGTAGCAGACCGCGTCGAACACAAGAGCCGGGTTTGAGCAGGAGCGAAGCCGGGCACAGAACGAGGCGAGGATGTCGCTGCGGTCTTCACCGCTCGGCTCCGCACCGGAAGATTCCATGCCATCGATCTGACCGGCCAGGTCGGGCTCCTCGGAGGCGAGTGGAGAATCCGCAAGGTCGATGTCCCGAACGTTGGCGCAATGTGAGGGGAGGTCCGGGCGATCCACGCCGTGGCGCTTGAGTTCCTCGCGATCCTCCGGGGAAAGCGAGTCCACCCACCGCTCGTACTCGTCCACGTAGCCGGGGTAGTCGTCGGAATGATGGTGCCGACGGCTCATTGGACACCTCCCCCAGCGGAATCGAAGCGTCCAGAGTAGTGTCCGGTCCGCGAAGCCTGATGAATACAGGCCACAGGACACTTGGACACTATGGACACTATGTATGTGTGTAGAGATAGGAGAAGAGGGAGGTGTGAAAACTTTCTTCCGGGAAAACAGGAATGAAACCCGCCCGCGAACGCGTCCAACCGTCCACGAAGACGCTCAAAACACTGTGGAATAGAGGGTTGCCGGGTTGGCCACTTCTCCGGCCACTTTGATGCGTGGACGCTCATGTTCATCAAAACGGGCAGTTCTCGGGCGGCACGTCGCCTCGTTGGATGGTCCACAGTCGGGTGCGGGAACTGCGGCGCTCACGGGCATACTCGACTGGATACCCCTGCGCCATGAGCTGCGCCATGCGGCGACCGATGGAATCGGGCGAATACTTCGCCGCGATGTTCTTGGTGGTCTCGTCGGCCATCATGTCCGCGAGCAGCTCGGAAGCTGATCCCGTCCAATCGAGGCGACTGGCGTCGGTGAAGATGGACTTCTTGAACATTTCCAGAAGCTCGATGAACGCAGCGGTCTTGCTGGACTGCTGGGCCGTTTCGATGAGTTCTGGGTGGTGATAGCACTTCACGCCGAACCGAGGTTCGCCCTGACAGTGTTCCGGGATCTGGTAGTCCAGGAGGAACCGGGCAAAAAAGGGCAACTCGGCCTGGATGCGCTCGGCGGCGTCGCGAAAATCACGATTGGCTGTCCTTATCTTGAAGAGATTGATCTTGTCCAGGAGGCTCATCTCCGTGTCGGGGAGGATGCGGATCGACTCGGGATCGGCGTTGCAGGTGACGATCACGCGCCCCGCCCACGGGAGGAGAAGTTGGTCGCGGAACTTCGGGTGGTATTGGAACGAGTAGTTGGCAGGGATCTTCTTAAGCATCGCGCTGTAGAGCTGCTGCTTGCGCGGGTCTGATGACGGCACGGTGTCGTCCACGCACCAGAGCCCCACCTCGAAGAGTTCCTTGTTGAAGCGCGACTCTCCGAGGAGGTAGTCGCTGGCATCCATGTGCCCGCCGAAAATGCCGCCGCAGAGCACGTTGGAGAACAGGGTCTTTCCTTGGTTCACGTCGCCTGCGAAAAAGCTGACCTGCCCGTTGCGTGGTCGGCCCCGGTAGGCCTGCTGATACCCGTAGGCCATCCACGAGAGGAGAAAGTCGAGCTGGTCGTCGGGATCGAAAAAGCCGGATAGGAACTCGGCGATGTAGGGAAAATCCTGCCCCCAAGCCCGGGGCCCGTCCGCCGGTTGCATGAGACGGGAACGGGCGATGTTCAGATACTGCCTGCCGTTGGCGCGGACGATACGGGCCGGGTTGAAAACGAAGGGTGCCGCGCCATCGACCGATTTGACCGCGTGGATTTGATTGAAGGTGCGGTCGAGATCCGAAGCATTGCATCCCCGGCGGCGCTCGTCGTTGATGCCGTGGTCGACGCGGAGGTTGAGACCGATGTCGGCCTTTTTGAACAACCGCCAAACGCCACCGATCTCGCGCCAGTAATCACGTCCGTCGAACCAGATGCCCTCGATTGCCGCGCCGATGGTGTCGGCCTTGAACTCGTCGACGAACCGTTGCCCGAAAATCTCCCGCCACGTCACGAAGGGCTTCGGTCCGGTGAAGCACTGCATCCCGGTTTCCCGCACGATTGCCGCCGTGGTGCAATCCGCCGTCGGGTCCCAGAACCGGACGCCCCGCGCCCCAAGCTCGAACGGACCCGCCCAAGCTCCGGGAAAGCGGCTTTCCACTTCCTCGGCGATGCGGCCGATTGGGATTTCTTCGCCTTGGCCGCGCCAGTCCGCCTTGTCTGAGACTCCCATGAGCCAGGTGTGGAGCAGCGCCGTGGGCAGTGGGCGGGCATTGATCACCTCCCAGCCGTGACCAGCGTGGTAATACTGGTTGGGCGAAAGAAGCGCGTCCTCGTCAAGACCGGGAAAGAGCCGCTTCAACCGCAGTTCCTTGCGCAGCCGCTCGATGAAGCCCTTGGTGACGGCTTTCGAGAACACCGGCAGCGGGGATTCGAAAAGCCAGACGAGACGCACACCGCCTGAGAAGGTTGTTGAGATGAAGTTGGGCGGGTAATCCGCCGAAGCCCGGGTGAGGAATGCCTCACGCTCGCTGGCATTGACGGGTGCGTCGTAGTCGACCACGAGCGCATGGATGAACAGCGGCGGGTTCGAGTCGCTGACCCGCAGCGCGGCATTGGTTCCCTCGAACCCCGAGAAGAAACAACTCGAGGTGACTCGGTCGGAGCACCAGCGCCGGAACTCCTCCTTGGTGACCGCGTGCGGGGTCGATCCGTTTCGGAACTCCCAAGGTGAGACGCGTTCGGTCTGGGTTGATGCAAGGTTGCGCAGCCCGAAGAGGGCGCGGTCGACCGAGAAATCAGAAATGATCCCGCTCATTTGAGGTAGTGCTCCGTTTCGACTGATTCGGCAGCGAGCGGGCAGCCGGGCAACCAGTCTGGTGTGATGGACATCATGCGCTCGATGTCTGCGGGATCGGTGTCAATGGGCACCTCGCAGACCGCCTCGTCGTGGCAGTGGAACACAACTTCCACCCCAGCGGCGGCGAGCCGGAGCAGGGCCTCGGCAAACACGTCCCGGGCCACGGCCTGGACCAGATTTTCCGCGAGCTTGCCCCCATACATCCTGACCTTCGGGCCGCCCATCTGGGTCTGGCAGGTCCACCCGCCGAACGAACTCACGTTGTAGTAGGTCAACGACCGCCCGCTTGGCATTTCGATCTCGTACGTGCCCTCTCTGACCGAGCGTTTGAAATCCGCCTGGAGCCGGTTCCAAAGACCCACCACGCGTTTGTTGGAGGCGCGAAACGCGGCAACGGTGGACCGGGCGTCCTGCGGGGTGAGGTCGATGCCGCCCATCGTGCGGGCGACGGCAACGAACTTGTCAGGGCCGCAACCGTAACCGAGGCCGAGCACGCGGGCCTTCGCCAGAGCGTAAAGCCGGGGGTTCTCCTTTTTGAGCGAGCCACCCGTCCAGCCCATCGTCTGACGGGCGTGTGCCTCGTAGAGGGGAACCCCGCTGCGGAGTTGATCAAGAAGTGCCTGATCGCCGCACAGCCAAGCCATGACGCGGGGCTCGATCTGCGCAAGGTCGGAGACGATGAATTTCCGGCCTGGCCGCGCCACGATGCAGCGCCGCAGATCCACGCCGAAAGTTTCCTCTCGGTGGAGGTTCTGGATGTTGAAGCCGGAGTCGCCGCTCCACCGGCCTGTGTGCGAGCCGAAGTATTTCAGACCAAAACCCATGCAGCCGTCCGTGTGACGGGTCCGTGCCCGCATGGTCTCGAACTTCTTGAGCAGGATGTTCGCCTTGCGGTAGTCGCGCATCGCGGCCACCCACGGGAAACTGGCTCCATGCACACTCTCCCATTCCTCGCACCCGGGGTCGTCCTCCGAGAGAGAAGGTGGTGGCGTGATGCCTTGGGCCCGGCATTGTTCACCGAGCGCCTTGGGAGAAAGCACGGTGGCATTTTCGCCGTCGGCCCACGGAATCTTCGCGGCGGCGTCGAACATGACACGCTGGAGACTGGCGATGGACGCCTCCACCTGTGCCATGTCGATCCGCACACCCTTCCAACCGCAGAGCATGGTGAGGCGGGCCAGTTCGCGCTCGTGGGCAGGCCAATGGGGGGAATACTTGTCCCAGAGCGCCAGGCAGACCTCGGCATCGCGGAGAGCGTAGGCCTTGAGGTCCTCAGCTTTTCCGGCAGCGACAGCGTCGGCCCATGTTTTCCCGCGCATCCATTTGCGCTCGTCCTTGGAAACGTCGACCCCGAGCAGGGCGTGGGCGGCGTCCTTGAGTGACCGCTGCGCCCCGCAGAAGCAGGCCAAATTGGCAGTGCAGTTCCACGACTTGAACTGGATGTCGGGCGGGATGACACCCGCCTGGACGAGCTGCACAAAGACGAACCCATCGAATCCGGCGTTGTGGCTGACGAGGTCCTTGCCGTGGAGAAGCCGCCAGTCGAACTCGGACGGGTGCCCCACAAACCGGATGCCCTCGCCGACGACGGCAACGAGGTAGGCGTCAAACTTTGGGTCCGACACATAGTGCCACAGGCCGTGGCCCTTGATGTCGAAGTCCTTCGAGTAAAACGTCTCGAAATCAACGGCGATGGCCATTGGTCCTCCCTTCGTTGCGATACCGGGAAAGAAGGCGCTCGGCCTCGATTTGAATCTGAATGAGGCGGAAGATGACCGCGCAGATCATCGCTGCCGATGGCCACCGCGTGCACCGGATCGACCGGACGAGGTTGATTGTCTCGGAGGCGATCCTTGCGGCGTTTTCTTGGGCGAGCTTCATCGCCCCGGCGCGAACCTGATCTTGGAGAGATTGCAGGTGCCCGCGTCTGCGGTCGGTGGATGCGTTCATCCAACCGATTACCGGATCGGGGCGGGATTTGTCGGGATGCTTCTTCATCCCCAAACCCATGCGGGGGCGGAGCCGGAATTGGCCCCACCCCCGCAACTTTGGTTCAGATGTTGTGGATTATCCCTGTTTGCAGGGGAACCCCTTGACGAGGTTCTCCAGCCGCTCGATCTCGCGCTTGCAGGCGCGGACCTCGGACATAAGCGTGAGTTGAAACTCGACGGCTTGGGTCACGACGTAGGCGACTCCGAAGAAGATCGCCATGAATCCGATTACGGACAGAAGTGTGATTAAGAATGTCATGATTTTGTTTCCTTGATCGTTGTTTGGGTTGGATGGCTGCGGAGACGGATGGAACGCCCCCGCAGCCGGTTTCTAAGTCAGCTCACGAGCCCGAGGGCGAAGTGTGCGAACTCGTCCGGGTGTTTCGCGTCGTGCCGAAGCACCGGCACGTAGACGAAGTTCATCCCAATTTTTTCCCGCTTGCTGGTCAGCTGCCACCCGCCTTTGTGCAGCCCGTCCCGAAGGGCGAACTGCGAGGCGGTGATGATCGCCTTTCCAGCGCGGGTGAATGCCGTCGAGCGCAGAGTCCACAAGGCCAGCCCGTAGGCGTGGTCACCCAGCTGATACGGAAACAGCGGGTGATCCTCAAAGGGCGAGCGGATGAGGATCAGCGTCTGGAGCATGGGCGAGAACGGCGGGCGCTCGTTGTCGCGCCAGTCGATCCAGCCGCCTGCGGCCTTCACTTCCTCAAGCGTGTCGAAGACGCGGGCAATGGCGTCGCCGCCATACTCCACGTTCTCGATGTAACGCTTGCGGATTCGCAACACGGTCAGGTTGACCGGGGTGTTGCCGTCGGAGACAACCACCTCCTTGTTGTAGACCAGGCTGCCGGGGGCGAACTTCTCGGAGAGAGGGCCGACCGACTGGACCTGATGGAAACGCGGGATTACGATGTCCTCGCCCGTGATTTCTCCCTCAACAGGTTTGTGGGGGAATCCCAAGGCACCGGCGTCGTCGTGGTCGACTTTATCAGGGCTGGCCACGGCGGCGCTTTCGTTTTGAGGAGTTACCACCTCGGGTTCCGCGACAATTTCCGGTGTCGCAGGGGCCGGTTTCGTGAACGATGTTTTCATCGGATTTTTATTTTCTGGTTTTGGCGAGGTAGAGGGTTTCTTTGCCGGTCTCGACGATGCCGAGATCGGCCAGGGCCTCGCATAGCTCCTGTTTCGCCTTGGCTTTCGCGCCCCTTGGCGCGGCCTCGGCGAAAGTGTTTTCCAGCTTCGGAAGGGAGACGTCGCAGCAGGCGACGAACTGGTCGGGGGAAAGGCGGTCACGCACTGCCGCCCATGCGGCCAACGGATCATTGATCCTCCGAGTCCCGGCGCGGGTGCGCAGTTCGTGGCCGGGAATCTCCTGACCATCGAGGCGCATCTGCAGGGCATGATGCTTCACCGACTCGCACCACTTCTCCATGACCCGCGCCACGGTGAGGGCCCGGCTCATGGTCGTCGGATCGGTGATGCGGGAGGGATGGAACTCGTCCGGGAGTCTGAGTTCATCCTCGTATCCAGCGGCAATGGTCAGCGCGTGCTTGTGAAGAGCAGGGCAGATGCCCTGCGCCGCGCAGTAAAGGCAATGGTCGGTGGGACGAAGTTCCGGCTCCGGCACCTCGCACCGGGCGATGATCGTCTGGACGCGCAGGCGCAGACTGTCGAGAGCGCTTCGGTGATAGACAGCCGAGCAAATCTCGTCGCGGCGGGGAATGAGGATGAAGACCTTCACCTCATCAACTACCGGAAACATCTCGAAAATGCCGACCGCGTAGGCCTGCAA
>CAZSMN010000222.1:0-6573 GCA_964607615.1 uncultured Chthoniobacterales bacterium
GGTAGAACATCGCCGCGACGACTTTGTTTTTGATCTTCTGAGCCTTTTCCTGAAACTCCGCGAGACGGATGAGGACGAGCTCCAGCACACCGCCGAGCTCGCCGGCCTTCACCATGTTCACGTAGAGCTTGTTGAAGATTCTGGGATGGCCGCCGAGGCTCTCCGAGAAGGTGCCGCCACCCTGGACCGACTCCGCCAGGTTGCCGATGACGCGCTTGAGGACGGGATCCGGCTCCTGCTTGGCGAGAACGGTGAGGCCGCGCAGAAGCGGGAGGCCGGCATTGATCAGAGTCGCCAACTGGCGGGTGAAGATCATCAGCGTCTTGGGCTTGATGGTCTTCTTCTGCAGGAACGGAATGTTGATCGACAGCTGCTTCTTTGCGCCGCCTGCGGCTTTGGCCGGTGACTTGGTTTTGACCTTTGGGCCCTTGCCTTCCTCCACGATGCTCTTGGGGAAATAGCCCGCTTGACGGAGTTGGCCGACGGCGGCGGTTTGCGACTCGGCGTCGAGCGTTCCGGAGGTCTCCTGGCCCCTGGCGTCAAGGGCGACGTAGTTGTAGCGAGGCATGGTTCGGGCGGGAAAGAAATTCTGACCCTTGTGGATAGCTTCGGCCCGTGCGCGTGTCGAGGAAAAGAACGCTTATTCCACGCCCACGTAGGGATTGGTTTGCTTCTCGTGGCCGACCGTAGTGGCCGGTCCGTGCCCGGGCAGGACGACCGTCGCATCGTCAAGCGCGAAGACCTTTTTCCGGATCCCGTCAAAGAGCAGTTCGCCATCGCCGCCGGGGAGGTCCCAGCGTCCCACGCCGCCACGGAAGAGCACGTCGCCTCCAACCATTACTCCGTCGCCCGGAAAATAAAAACACAAGCTCCCGGGACAGTGCCCCGGCACCTCCAGAATCTTCATGTGGTGTCCCGCAATCTCGCACGCGTCACACTCCCGGAGCAGTTGGTCCGCCGTGAACGGTTCGACATCGAGACCGAAGCCATGACGCCGGAAAAAGCCGGCATCCGTCACCATCGGCGCCGTATCCGGATGGTAGGCAATCCGGCATTTGTGCCGTCGCTGGATGCGGGCCGCATCGGCCGTGTGGTCGAAGTGCCCGTGAGTGAGGACGATCCAGTCGATTTTTTCCTTCGCAAAATGGGCATCGGCACCCTGAGGGGCATCGAAGAGGATGTTCCCCCCGGGGCCTTGGAGGAAAAATGCGTTGGTATCGAGGGGTCCACCCGTAAACAATTTGAACTGATTCATCTGGAAATGGTCGGATATGATTATGTCGAAGTTTGATTTTCTACGGGTGCTCTGCAAGGTTTCCCCGTCGTCCCACATGAAATTCTTCCGTCTCCGCCTCGCGGCTCTTCCTCTTGTCCTTCTGCTGGCGGTGGCCGGTCCCGCTCCGGCAGCATCCCCCGACTCCGGCCAGGTGGCGGTCGCAGTCGCCCGCTGGCTTGAACAGGCTCACTACACGCGCCAGAAGCTCGACGACGAGATGTCGAAGAAGCTCCTCGCGACCTATCTGGAGCTGCTTGATTACAACCGGCTCTACTTCACGCAGGCCGATGTCGACGAATTCAACGAAAAATACGGCACACGGCTCGACGATGCGGTTTTCCGTGGTGACCTTGAGCCGGCCCGTGAAATCTTCGCCCGCTACAAGCAGCGCGTTGAGGACCGTGTTGCCACAAACAAGAAGCTCGTAAAAAAAGATTACAGTTTCTCAGGCAACCGGACGGTTCAATTGAACCGCCAGAAGGCTCCGTGGCCGAAGGATCAGGCCGAAGCCGACCGCCTCTGGCAGGATCGTGTCGAGGCGGAGCTCCTGCAGGAGAATCTCAACGAGTTCAAGCTCCGCACGCCTGTCGAAACCGTGAGCCGGCGTCATGATCAGGCCCTGCGTAATGTGCGCGAGATGGAAGATTCGGACGTCGTCAAAACCTTCCTCAGCGCGCTTGCGCAGGCCTATGACCCCCACTCGGAATACCTCAGCCCGAGCGACATGGAGAATTTCAATATCGCGATGAAGCTCTCGCTGGTCGGTGTCGGGGCCGTTCTGCGGTCCGATGAGGGCTATGCCCGCGTCATCGAGGTTGTGCCCGGCGGTCCGGCGGACCGTGACGGCCGCCTCAAGGTCAACGACCGCATCGCAGCCGTCGCGCAGGGTGACGGCGAATTCGAAGATGTCGTGGACATGAAGCTCGACAAAGTCGTTGAGAAGATCCGCGGCAAAAAAGGTTCCACGGTCCGCCTTCAGGTCGTTCCGGCCGATGCTTCGGATCCCTCGAAACGCAGCGTGATCGACATCACCCGGGACGAGGTGAAGCTCAAGGATCAGGAGGCCAAGGCCGAGGTTCTGGATCTTCAGGATGGCAACGGCAAAACCACCCGCATCGGCTGGATCACGTTGCCGTCTTTCTACGCGAACATGGGCGGCGGCGGTTCTGCCAAGAGCACGACCGAAGATGTCGCGGCGCTCCTTGGCCGCCTCAAACAGGAAGGCATCGAAGGTCTCGTCATTGATCTCCGGAAGGACGGAGGCGGGTCGCTCGAGGAGGCGATCAACCTCACCGGGCTCTTTATTCCGAAAGGTCCGGTCGTACAGTCCAAAGATCCCAATGGGAAGATCACGGTCTCCAGCGACACGAATCCGGGCATCGCCTACAACGGCCCGATGGTCGTCGTGATGAACCGCCTGAGCGCGTCGGCCAGCGAGATTTTTGCGGCTGCCCTGCAGGACTACAAGCGCGCGGTCATCGTGGGCGACGAGCGCAGCTTCGGCAAGGGAACCGTGCAGACCGTTCTCGATATCGGACGTGTCATGCCGTTCTTCAGCCTCGGCGCGGCGGATGCCGGTGCGCTCAAACTGACGATTCAGAAATTCTACCGCGTCAAAGGCGGCTCGACGCAGCTCAAAGGCGTGGAGTCCGACATCGTTCTCCCCTCAAGAAGCGACAATGCGGAGATCGGTGAGGGATCTTTGCGCAACCGCTTGGAATACGATGAGGTCGCCCCGCTGAAAATCACCGAGTCCGGAGTGGTCACTCCCGAATTGCTTACCGATCTGCGCACCCGTTCGGCGTCTCGTCTTTCCGCCGACCCGGAGTTTCTCTACGTCTCGCAGGATATGCAGCGCCTCCGCGAGCGGATCGCACAAAACCAGCTCTCGATCAACGAGAAGGTCCGCCGCCAGGAGCTTGCCGACGACAAACAGCGCCGCGAGCAACGCAAGCAGGAGCGCCTGGCACGCGGTCCGCTGGTCAACGTCCAGGCCTACCAGCTTACGCTGGACGATGTCCGCTCCCGCGAGAAGCTCCAGCCCGTGGCTTACGAGCGCGAGCGGGAGAAAAAATACGCCGACGATCCGGAGGAGGCCGAAGAGGCCAAGCGCGAAGGCCCGCAGCCGCCGGAACCCGACCCGATCCGCAATGAGACGCTCCGCATTATGCAGGATCTCATCGGCATCTCGCAGGAGCCCAAGACAGCTGCGAGGTCGGACTCCTGACACCCCGCCGGATGGTTGTCTCCGGCGGGTAAGCGCGGAACGCTCTACGCGGGATTTTTCAGGAGAATCTCCGCGGCCTGCTGAACGTCCTTGTCGCCGCGGCCGGAGAGGTTTGCGATCACGATCGCGCTGGTTGGCATTTGCGGAGCGAGCTTGATCACGTGAGCGATGGCGTGAGCGGACTCAAGAGCGGGGATAATCCCTTCGACCTCGGAAAGCACGCGGAAGGCGTGGAGAGCCTCATCATCCGTGGCGTAGTCGTAGCCGATCCGTCCCTGATCCCGGTAGTAGCTATGTTCCGGTCCGATGGCCGCGTAGTCGAGTCCGGCTGAAACGGAGTGCGTGAGTTCAATCTGCCCGTCGTCGTCGGCGAGGAGATAGGTTTTTGTGCCTTGGAGGACGCCGAGTTTGCCGCCCTGGAAGCGCGCGGCGTGGCGTCCGCGCGTGATGCCGTCACCGCCGGCCTCAACGCCGGTCATCTTGACGTTCTCATCGCCGAGGAAGGCATGGAAGAAGCCGATGGCGTTGCTGCCCCCGCCGACGCAGGCCACGAGGTGATCCGGGAGCCGTTCTTCCCTCTGGAGAATCTGACGGCGCGTTTCGTCACCGATGACGCGGTGAAAATCGCGAACGATCATCGGGTAGGGATGGGAGCCCAGCGCGCTGCCGAGGATGTAGTGGGTCGTGCGCACATTGGTGACCCAGTCGCGCATGGCCTCGTTGATCGCCTCTTTGAGCGTGGCCTGTCCGGCGTGGACGGCGACCACCTTGGCACCAAGAAAGCGCATGCGGGCGACATTCAGCGCCTGACGCTCCATGTCGACAGCACCCATGTAGATCACGCATTCGAAACCAAATCTGGCCGCGGCCGTCGCGGTGGCCACACCATGCTGGCCGGCTCCGGTTTCGGCAATGATGCGGGATTTACCCATCCTGCGGGCGAGCAGGATCTGGCCGATGGCGTTGTTGATCTTGTGCGCTCCCGTGTGGAGAAGGTCCTCACGCTTGAGGTAGATTTTTGCTCCGCCCAGCTTTTCCGTCAGGCGTTCCGCCAGATAAAGAGGCGTCGGGCGGCCGCAGAAATCACCGAGGAGGTGAGCGAGTTCTTTGCGGAAAGCGGGGTCCTTTTTTGCAGCGGTGTATTCCTTTGTCAGTTCCTCGAGCGCGGTCATCAGCGTTTCGGGAACAAACATGCCGCCGTACGGGCCGAAATGGCCCGAGGCGTCGGGAACGACAGGGAGTTCAGTCATGCCGGACTATGGAATATCGCGGCGGCACGCGCAATCTTCGACGTGCCGCCGCGACAAAGAGGACCTCAGGCGACGAGACGGCGCATGTAGTCGGACGGCTCGAAGTTCTCGATGAGAACCTCGGTGGCACCATTCCGCATCATGCGGGCTTGCGTGACGAGGATCTCCGGCGTTTTGTGCGGCGCGAAGAGGATGTCGTCGTGGGTCGCGTTCTTGTGGTTGGCGAATTTTTCGGGCGTGAGATCGCCACCGAGATGGTCGCTGCGGCCGGTGGCCACGTGGATCGTGCCACGGATTTTCTCATCCTGAATGTCGCGCCCCGAGACGGGAAGGATCTGGGTGCCGAAGCCGAGCTCTCCGAGTTCGCCGGTGACCGGGTCGGAGGCCAGCTTAGCGTTGTGCGCAACGACGGTCTCGGGGTTGCCCGTGAGGAACTCGGCTTTTGCGATCCGGCCGCCCGTGACATGCATGAGGCCGATCGTGCCATCCTCGTATTTCATCGGGAAAAAGCCCTCGGCGCCTGTCGGAACATAGTAGATTTCACCGGCGGGGAGGTTGGCGACATCCGGTTCCTCACCGCGGCAGAGGCCGTGGCTCTTCTGCGCCTCTTGTTTTCCGAGGTCGAGATGGAGTGTGTAGGTCTTGCCGGCATGCAGGAAGTCGATCTCCACCCAGTCGGCTTTGGTCATTCCGAGGCGGAGCTTTTCCGCATCGGCGCTGACCTCGTCGTAGTTCACCGAAAGGCCGGAAGAGAGAATGATCTGATTGAGACCGTGGAGCGTCGCGCCGCGGAATCCGTATTTCTTTGCAAAGGCGGTGAGAGGCGCGGTCGCCGAGTAGGTCGAGATACAGAGGATGATATCGTATTTCGGATAGACATCCTTCTCGAGGCTTACCTGCGTCCCATCCGGCGTGAAGGCCTCGTCCGGCAGGTCGAGGTTGCTGCCGCCGGTGACGGCATAGGCATAGATTTCGCCACCCAGAAGCCCGAGCTCCTTCATGACGCCCTGATGGAGCGGGTCGTGGATGTAGGAAACGGCGTTTCTCTGGATCGAGAGGTCGGGATCTTTCAGGAACGCGAGATCCTTGATGTCTTTCGGATCATCGAGGTCGATCAATACGCAGATCCGCTGGCCCGGCTTGGGCTCAAAGGTGCTGCTGAGGAGTCGTGAGAGACTGAAGGGAGGGAAGGTCCGCGCGGCGGCTTGGTCGGCAATAGTCATGGTTGTCATAACGTAAAGGATACGGTCGATGGGGCAAGAGCGATGCAGCGGTCTGCCGGAAAACAAAAACGCGCAGGGGCCCGGGAGCCCGCTGCGCGTTTTTTGGATGGTTGGTCGGATCAGGCTTCCTTGGCCTCGGCTGCGGGAGCAGCGTCAGCGGCGGGAGCGGCCTTCTTTTTGGCAGGAGCCTTCTTTGCAGCCTTTTTCGGGGCGGCGGGCGTCTCTTCGACCGGCTCGGCGACGACGGAGTCGACCCACTCGATGTAGGCCATCGGTGCGGAGTCGCTCTGGCGCGGCCCGAGCTTGATGATGCGGGTATAGCCTCCCTTGCGCTCAGCGGCGCGGGGCGCGATCTCCGAGAAGAGCTTCTTCACGGCATCCTTCTGGCCGAGCGTTCCGGCGGCCAGACGGCGGGCGTGCAGGTCCCCGCGCTTGCCGAGGGTGACCATCTTCTCGGCGAGGGGGCGGACTGCCTTGGCCTTCGCGAGGGTGGTTTTGATGCGTTTGTGTTCGATCAGGCTGCAGACCTGGTTCGCGAGCAGAGCATCGCGGTGGGCGGTCGTGCGGCCGAGTTTGACGGTTTTCTTGCGGTGGCGC
>CAZSMN010000223.1:0-6572 GCA_964607615.1 uncultured Chthoniobacterales bacterium
GCCTGGAAAGCGTGTGAACCGAAAGGTTCCGGGGGTTCGAATCCCCCCCCATCCGGTTTTTTTACTGAATGCGTGTTCGCTTCTCAAATTGTCCGGCGAACGGTGTGGCGGCGGAGACGCTGCGCGAACTGGCCGAGCTCGGTTCGCTTCTTCTCGGCTTTGCGCCGTGGGTTTTGTTTTTGTTTCTGTCCGGCCACTCGCTGACTTCGCTCGAACGGGCACTTTTGGTCAGCCTTGGGGCTTCGGTGGTTTTCGGGTTCTCAGAACTCCGCGCCGGGTTTGTGCTCCAGTGGGGATCGCTGATCTTTTTTGCCGGGAGCCTTCTGCTCATTGCCGTTTTCCACTTTTACTGGCTGGCGGACCATATGGACCTTGTCGCCAACGGATCCCTTGCCGCGATCGTCTGGGCGACCATCCTGAGCGGACGGCCGTTCGCCCTGCAATACGCCCAGCGCTCGGCACCCGCGGAACACCGCAACGATCCGGCCCTGCGGGCGGCGTGTTTCCGGATTTCCTTGTTCTGGGCCGTCCTGATGACGGTGGCGACCGGGATGGCGGTCTACCGCCGATCACCCGGGCCGCAGGCGACGGAATCGACCTATTTTCTTCTTACGCTGCTCATCATCACGAGCGGCATTGCCGGGACGACGATCTACAAAGGGCATTTGCGCCGCAAGAAGAGCGCGTCGCCTATTCCTCCAGATAGGCTTTGAGCTGCGCTGTGCGTTCGCGGGTCAGGGTGGCGAGCGTTTCGGAGTATTGCATCGGGGCCAGGGAGCCGCCGCGGAAGAGATCGGCTGAAAACGCGGCCTCGGCATCGCGATAGGCCAGCCAGGCGCGCTGGGACTTCCGGAGCAGCGCGGTTCCTTCCTCATCCTGGCTGGCGAGCACCTTTTTGTAGACGGCATTCAGTTCCTGATCAGCAGCGGCCGCTTCTTTCGCGGCGGACTCGTTCATTTCGGCCTGCGTCTGGGCGACGGCACCCAAAGGCCAGAGGGCAATCGCGAGGAAGAGAGAAAAAAGCAGGTGGCGCATCCATCTTCCATGCTCTCCGGGCAGGCGGAAAGTCAATATCTCCCTGTCGACTTGCCGGTCTGCCGGCGCCTGCTAGGTTGGACGTATGGAACGCACCGTCATTCCGGTTCAGATCCGGGCGCTTATCCCGACGAGCGCCGGTTGCGCGGTTTTTTTGGGAAACGACGAGAAGGTTTTCGTGATCTACGTCGACCAATCCGTCGGGTCGGCAATCGGGATGTTTCTGAGCGGGGCGGAGAAGGAACGTCCGCTCACCCACGATCTCCTCGCGCTGATCCTCACCGCGCTCGGGGCCAAGGTCGAGCGGGTCGTGATCAATGATCTGAAGAGCGGCACGTATTTCGGCCGCCTCATCCTTTCGGCGGAGAATGAACTGCATCAGAGAAAAATCGTCGAGATCGATGCACGGCCGAGCGACTGCATGGCGATGGCCGCACAGCAGCGGGCACCGATTTTTATCAGCAAGGTGGTCTGGGACGAAGTCGACGACAGCAGCGAACTCCTTGCGAAGCTCCAGGAGAACGAGAGCAGCGGCGAGGCCTGATCGTTACTGACCGCGGTCGGCAATGACGGCGGCGGCAAGCTGAAGGTCGCGCGGCCAGGTCACTTTGAAGTTGAGCCCGTTGTGGGTCACCGCATGCGGCTGCACGCCATGCGCCAGCAGGGCGGAGACTTCGTCCGTCACACGCCGGTTGGCCGCCTTTGCCTCGCGCAGCGCCGTGCGGAGCAGCGAATACCCGGCCGCCTGCGGCGTCTGCACCGACCACAGGTTGTCGCGCGGCACCGTCTCGATGAGCGTGCCGGCACCAACCGCACGATGCAGCGTATCCGCCACCTGCTCGGCCGCCACGGCCGCACGGCATTCAACGGCGGCACGAACCACGGCGGAAATAAGGGAAGGCGTTACCAGCGGGCGGGCGGCGTCGTGCACGGCAACGATCTCCGGAGCCATGGGCGCCAGCGCGTCGAGGCCGTTCCGCACCGAATCGCTCCGCTCGGCACCTCCGGCCACGACAAGGCTGAACTTCGGGTAGTTCGCCGTGAGGCGCAGAAATTCCTCAACACGACCGGGGGCGCAAACGACGACGCCCATTGTGATGTCCGGACACTCCTGAAACGCCGCGAGCGACCACGAGAGGACCGGCCGGCCCGCGAGCGGCGCGATCACTTTATCAAACCCCATCCGGCGGCCGGCACCCGCGGCAACGATAACGGCACCGGTTCGCATTCCCGTGGACGACAGTGGATCGTTCATCCGCGACTCTCTAGCAAACCCTGCGCCAGAAAACCAGACATGTCATCGGGCAGGCCGGCCTCCCATTCGAGGCGTCCGTCCTCCCAATCCAGCGCCAGCGAGGTCGAGTGCAGGGCATGGCGCGAAAAATGGAGCCGGGCGTCGAGGGCCGGAGTCCAGCCGGTCACGACAAACTCCAGATAGCAGTTCTCCGACGGACCGTAGATTTTGTCCCCGAGAACCGGAAATCCGAGATGCGAGAGATGGACCCGGATCTGGTGCGTGCGGCCGGTGAGCGGAACGGCGCGGACGAGGGCAAACTTTCCCAGCGGATGCGAGTAGCGGGAGACGACTTCAAACGCCGTTCGCGCTGCGGCACCGGCCGGATGGACGGCCCGCTTGAGATGGATCCGGGACTCCGCCACCTCGCCCAGCCGAACGATCGGCGCCTCGCAGGTGAACGAATCCTCCGCCGGCCAGCCACAGACGATCGCGAGAGAGGATTTGGAAATCTTCCCCTCCTGCATGGCGATGGCCGCACGGCGTGCGGCGGATGCGGACTTTGCCACGAGAACGACGCCGCTCGTCTCCCGATCGAGCCGGTTGATCAGCGAGACCTGGCCGCCATTGGCGATCTCAAAGCCGAGCAGGTCGCGCAGGCCGTCCCACAACGTGCGGGGTCCACCGGGCTTCGACGGATGAACGAGGAGTCCGGCGGGCTTGTTGACGGCGATAAGATCCGCGGTCTCGCCGAGAATCTCAAAATCCCCGTGCGGGCCGCTCATGCCGGCTTAAACGCGGGGCCGCATGTGCGGGAAGAGAATGACATCGCGGATGCTCTCGGCGCCGGTGAGCATCATCACGAGGCGGTCGATCCCGATCCCGATGCCTCCGGCGGGAGGCATGCCGTATTCCAGAGCATGGAGAAACTCGTCATCGAGCTTCTGCGTCTCACCGCCGCTTTGCTGTTCGAGCCGCTCGCGTTGAACATCTGGGTCGTTGAGCTCGGAGTAGCCCGGCGAGATCTCCTGCCCGTTGATGACGAGCTCATAGACATCGACGACCGACGGATCGGCGGCATTCTGCTTGGCGAGAGGAACGAGTTCCTTCGGGCAATGCGTCACAAAGAGCGGGTCCATCGTCTTCTCCTCGACGAGCTTCTCGAAGACGTGCTGGGTCACTTCGAAATCCTCCGCACAGTGGCTGATGTCGAGCCCCAGCTCACGGCAGCGCTCTCGGCGCGCGTCGGACGTTAGCTCATACCAATCGGGAACCACGCCCTTGATGAGATCGGCGTAGTCGGTGCGCCGCCAGGGACGGCTGAGGTTGATCGTGCGCGTCACGTTGCCCTCGGCATCTTTGTGAGCGAGGAGCAGACCACCGCAGATTTTCTCCGCGATCGTGCAGACCATTTCCTCGACAAGCGTGGCCATCTCTTCGAAATCGGCAAACGCCCAGTAGGCCTCAAGCATGGTGAACTCGGGATTGTGCCGGCGAGAGATGCCCTCGTTGCGGAAGTTCCGGTTGAGCTCGAAAATCTTCGGGAAGCCACCCACAAGGAGACGCTTCAGGTAGAGCTCGGGCGCGATGCGCAGGTAGAGATCGACGCCCAGCGCGTTGTGGTGCGTCTTGAACGGCTGCGCGGCCGCGCCTCCCGGGATGACCTGCATCATCGGCGTCTCGACCTCGATGAAGCCGCGGTCCTCAAGAAACCGGCGGATCTCCCGCACGATGGCGATGCGTTTCTGGAAGACGTCACGCGACTCGGGATTCGAGATCAGATCGAGGTAGCGCTGGCGGTATTTGATCTCGGTATCCTGCACGCCGTGCCACTTGTCCGGCAGCGGGCGGAGGGCTTTGGAAAGAACCTCGAACGACGAGGCCTTGATGCTCGGCTCGCCGGTTTTGGTCGTGAAGCAGGTGCCCTCGACACCGAGGAAATCTCCGATATCGATGTGATCGAGGAGAGCGGCCTGGTCGGGACCGATCTCTTTGGAATTCAGGTAAACCTGGATCCGGCCCGTGCTGTCGGAAAGATCGAGGAAGTGGCTCTTGCCCATGTTGCGATGGGCGGTGATGCGGCCGGCTGTTCGCACCGGCGCGCCCTCGGAAAAGGCAGCCCGCGCCTCACCGGGACTCCCGGTGACCGCGTATCTCCGACCATAGGGCGCGACTCCCGCCGCGCGCAAAGCTTCCAGTTTCTGCCGGCGCACGGCCAGCAGCTCGTTTGCAGATTGTTCTTCCATGAAAATTCGACGGCCTCGCCAACGGGCGGCCGGCGGCCCGCTAGATCGGAGCGGCCATCTGCAGGATGATGGCAGCCGCGATGGCAAAGACAACGACTGCCACGGCCCCCGCACCGTAGAAGACCGGCACGAGCGGGTCCTTGGCGCCCGCATTTTTGGGCAGCGGCGAGGAGCTCACAAAGCTCTCCGGTCGTGCGCTGGCGTGGGCCACCTGAGCGGCGGCCTGGGTGAATTCCGGCGGAGCCTGCTCGGGCGCTGCACCCTCGCCGTGAAAGACCGCGTCGATGGAGCCGAAGCGAACCTCGTCGCCGTGACGGAGAATGGCGTCGGTCACCTGCTCGCCGTTGACGAACGTCCCGTTCGTCGAACCGAGATCATGCAAATGCCAATCGCCATTTTCGAGGACGAGCTCGGCGTGGTGGCTGGAGACCGATGCGTCATCGATCTGGAGGGCATTGTCGACGACGCGTCCGACCGTCAGCTTGTCATCAGGCAGGTCGTGAACCGGTTGGCCGCCGTCCGGGAGGTAGATTTGCAGCTTTGCCATAGATTGACCGTTATACGCCTCAGGCCTTTGCCGCCGCAACTTCTTTGGCGAACTCGCCGAAAAAGTAGCCGGCATCGTGCGGACCGGGGCTGGCTTCGGGGTGGTATTGCACGCTGAAGGCGGCGTGCTCGCGGTGGCGGAGTCCGGCGACCGTCCCGTCATTGAGGTTGATGTGCGTGACCTCGACCTCGGGCGGGAGCGAGTCGGGATCAACCGCAAAGCCGTGATTCTGCGACGTGATGGCGATTTTGCCGGTGCGGAGGTCTTTGACCGGCTGGTTCGCCCCGCGGTGGCCGAACTTCAGCTTGAACGTCTTTCCGCCCAGTGCGAGGGCGAGCACCTGATGGCCGAGGCAGATGCCAAAGAGCGGCTTCTTACCGACGATGCGGCGCACGGTCTCGTGGGCATAGCCGAGGGCCTCGGGGTCGCCGGGACCGTTGGAAAGGAATACGCCATCGGTTCCAAGGGCGAGAATCTCCTCGGCGGAGGTCGTTGCCGGCACCACGGTCACGTCAAATCCGTGCTGACGGAGCAGGCGGAGGATGTTCTTCTTCATCCCGAAATCAATCGCTGCGAGCGTGTGCACCGGCGGATCGAGAGGTTCGAAAACATTGCCTTTTTCATCCGTCTCAACTCCTTCGATGCCGCTGCGGCGGACCACCCATTCGCGGCTCGCCTGGTTTTCCTTGTCCCAGACGAACGACTTGCCGGGCGTGACCTCGCGGACGAAATCAACACCATCATAGGCCGCCTGCTGCGCCAGCTTCACAACTTCGGCCGGATCGGTGATCACCGTCGAGAGGCAGGCGCGCATGGCGCCGCGGGTGCGGAGGTGACGGGTGAGCGCGCGGGTGTCGACCGACTGGATGGCCGGAATCCCGTTCTGAGCCAGATACTCGTGGAGGCCGCCCTCGGCGCGCCAGTTGCTGATCACCGGGCTGAGTTCCTCGACCACGAAGCCGCGGATGTGCGGCGTCGCGCTTTCCACGTCGAGGAAGTTCACGCCGTAGTTGCCGATTTCCGGATACGTCATCGCCACGATCTGACCGCGGTAGGAGGGATCGGTGAGGATCTCCTGATATCCGGTCATCGAGGTGTTGAAACAGATTTCTCCCGCGGCGGTGCCGGAGGCGCCAAAGCCTTCTCCGTGAAAAACCCGGCCGTCTTCAAGTGCGAGAATTGCAGTCATGTGGCGGAGAGCCTACACGCTCCCCGCAGCAGGATAAAAACACAAAATCCGGCAAATCAGCGGTCGCCGGTCGCGCCCGCCATGGCCCGCCCGGCGATCCATCCGGTCGTCCACGCGGCCTGGAAGTTGAATCCGCCGGTAATCCCGTCGATGTCGAGCGCCTCGCCGGCGAAAAAAAGTCCGGGAACGATCCGGCTTTCCATCGTCTTGAAGTTCACCTCCGGCAGCGGGATGCCCCCACAGGTCACAAATTCCTCTTTGTTCATGCTCTTGCCTCTTACCGGCAGCACGGTAGCGGTCAGGAGCGATGCCAACCGCCGC
>CAZSMN010000224.1:0-6561 GCA_964607615.1 uncultured Chthoniobacterales bacterium
TCGCCGCCCATGGCCTCTTGGCCGGCATAGAACGTTTCGAGGGCCTTTGCCTTTTCCGCTTGGAAGCTCTCGAGCGCGGCACGCTTGTCGGCGGCGGAAAGGTCCGCCCAGTTGGCCGGCGCCTTAAACTCGCGATTCTGGATCGCATCGCGCTGGCGGAGAATATCCTGCTGGTAAGGAGTGCGCGGGTCTTTGGGAGGGGGCTCGGCCTGGGTGACGCCCCCGGAGGAGCCCGGCGGATTCCCTCCGCCCAGAGATTGCGCCATGATGTGGCCCCAGAAGAGAGCCGCTTCTTTTCCCTTCCCGAGCGGTCGAGACAACGTCTCTTCGCCAGAAAGTGCCGGCGCCGGGTTCTCTCGCTCCGGTTTTCCTGCCACCAGCTTGGGGGAATATTTGTTCTGCCCGATGTCGATCGCGTTCTCGGTGGTGTAAGCGGTGCCGAAGATGCCTTTTTGCAACCCTACGAGCCCACCGCGAAGACCATCGGCCACGGCGCGTTGCTCGTCGCTGGTAAGGAGATCCGCTACCCGCGTACCCTTCGATGCGCCGACTTCTTTGATGACGTCCTGAATCGGCCGGCCACCGATACGATGGATCTGCCCGCTGTCCTTGATCTCGAGGAGCGTGTCGTAGAGTTCATCGGCCTCGCTTGTGCCGAAGGCAGCCGCACGGCCGGTGGCCCGCAGCTGCACGGCGAGTGGGTCGAGGTCAACCTCGGCGCCCGTTCGGCGGAGGAGCGTCTCCGGAAACTCGGAGGGCGTCTGCAGGGCCTTGAATGTCTCTTTCTTGAGGGCGGCACGCTTGGCGTTGAGGGCGGAGCGGCCAGCGCTTTCCTTGGCGATGTTGGCCTCCAAGGCGCCCACGGCGGCGCGGTATTCTTCGAGAGTGATGCGGCCCGCCGCAAGATCGCGCCCAAGCGGGGCCTCGTCCCTGGCGTAGCGAGAGACCAGCCCGCGCTCGCGGCCCTCGCTGCCTGCGAGTTCCGTCGTGATGGCATTCTCGGTTTCCGTGAATCGCTCCACGGCAGCCTTGCGGCCCGCCCAGGCGGCAATCTCCTGTTTACGGCGGGCATTGATCTCGGCCAGCTTTGCCTCACGGGCGGGATCCGGAGCGAGCGCCATCGCCGGCGGCGCCAACCGCTCGGCTTCGACATCCAGCTTGCGCATGCGGTCCCGGAAATCGGATTCCTCGCGCGCGATGTCTGGCAGCCGGTAGGAATCTCCACCGACACCATTCTTTTCCCGTTCGGTGGTAACATCTGGCGTCTCACCAGCCGCCGGTGCCGCTGGGGCGGAAAACTCCGGGCGGCGTGTCGCCGTCTCGATCGCATCGCGCTCGGTGTAGAGGCTGAGCTTGCGCTCTCGGGTTTTGATGCGCGCCTCCTCGACTTCGCGGCGCCGCTTCTCCAAAGCATCTTTCTGCTTCTTCAGCGGGTCGAACGTCTGGCGTTCGGCGTCAAACGCCTCCTGTGCCGAGCGGATTTTGTCGGCATTCGCTTCGGCAAATTTTGGATTCTTGCGCCCGATCTCGAGGAGATTCCGCAGCGTATCGGCGGCCGTCTTGTAGGTCTTCTCCTTGGCTTGGAAATCCTCTTCGAGCGGCTTCCACTCTTGAACCTTCTTATCGAGATCGATGTCCTGCTCTTCCTGTGACCGGCTCAGGGTGGAGATTTCCTGCCCGATGGCACGCCGGCGGAGATAGTCCTCATCCCTCCCGACCACCGTCCGCACCCCGCCGTTGTTGAAATACAAATCGCCGGTGTCGGCATCACGCGAAATGTCTCCGTTATCCCAGAGATCGACCGGCGCGACATTCCCGCGGTCGTCGCGGCGATCGCGCACCCAGCTTTTGCGATCCGGGTCGAAGCGCGGAGCGCCAGCCCAGTCCGGCTTGAAGACATTGCTGCCATCCTCGCGGGTGACGGGAACGGCTTGGTTTTGATCATCCACCGTGAGATCGACACCCTGCTCGCGAAGGCGCTTGGTCTGGACCGCCTGGCGGGATCGCTCGTCCGCAGCGGCGGCGGCCTCTTGCTGTCGCTGGTCGACGGCGGCAGAGCGAGCGTTTTGCTCTTGCTCTTGAAGGATCTGCTTTTCGGTCAGCGGCCGAAACGACGGTGTGGCCGGAAATGCCGTATCGGGACGTGGGGCGGGCTCATCCGTGGAAAGACCGGATTGCATTTGCCCGGGCGACATCGGCCGGGCGGCTCCCAAAGGTTCTTCGTCATCGGGCCATGCCATGGCGCATCAAGACTGCTTCACCATGTTGCCCCATCCTTGGACGAATCGTGCGGTGCGCGGTTCCGGAGTGCCGCCTTTGCGCACGTTCACTGCCTGGCCATTCTTCCGCTCGATATCCGTTGTCAGTTGACCGGGACCGGCATGGCGCGGATCTACCGCGATCGTGCCGTGCTCGGCAAGATTGCGCTGGTCCGTCGCCCGCACTGCACGGTCGGTGAGTTCTTTTTGCCGGGGTGGAGTCATAGGACGGGCCCAGCGAGGTGGAGGGGGCGCTTGACGGTCTTGAATGTTCAGCGCCGCAGCGGCACCGGCGGGATCTTTTTCGCGCCGGAGCTTCTCATCACGGGTGAGGCCGGCCCACTCGCGGGTATTGTTGCGCCGCATCGCGTTGGTCTTTTCGTCCAAAGCGACAGAGCCGCCCAAGCGGGGATCGTTACTCCCGGGGGTGACCACCGCCGGCGTGGGGGCGGAAGCGCTCGACCGCCCGGAAAACGCATTCACGCGGGGGGTGCTCATTCCTGCCGCATGCTTATCCAGGCCCGACATGGGCGCCGGGGCATCTTGCGGAGCAATTGTGTCGCCCGGCTGCACATACCGGCCGCTGCCTGTCTGTCCGGACGATTCGTATCGACCGCCAACAAGATTTCCCCACGAATCAAACTTTGCCCCTCGGATGCCGGCCGCACGGGCAACCGGGCTTCGGGCATCGATTTTCTTACGCTCAGGGGGCTGTTGGTCGTAGCGCGGAGGCATATCGCGGCCATTGATGCCTCCCGATCGGTGCGCAAGAAAAAACTGACTTTTGGGACCTGTTTACGTACTCCTATTCCATGAAGACGGCACTTTTCCTCATTTTTTGTGCGGCAACGGCCTTTGCCCAGAACGCTACTTCGGTACCGGCGCCCGCTCAGTCTGTGAATTATGTCGAAGCTTATCTTGGATCGGCTCCGGCAGCCTCCCCTCAACCATCCCCTAATCCTGCGTCCTTTCGGCCGATGACGCCCGCACAGATCGAGGCGGAGAAGCTTCGCAAAGCCGGCCGCGAAGAAGATGCCCGCGCCGTGGAGCTCCAAGCCGCGATCGATGCCGCTGCCGCCCGACAGGAAGAAATGCTCGCTCGCCAAGAACGGGAACTTCGGGAACTCCGCGCACAGACCGACGAGCTTCTTATCCAGCAACGCGCAGCTGAACAGCGGCGCTTTTCGGAACAGAAGTAGAGCTTCGATATTGGCACAAACACTCCGGGGCCGGGCCGCTTCAATCCCTCAGTAGCAAACCTTGGCGTTGACGCTTGCCGCCGACGTATTCGTATTATTCACCCGTAGACGGAGCCACTCGATGTGCTCGGTCGGAGTAACCAGCAGCTCGTTGTTGTCGAGCGATGTCAGACTTGTGGTACGAAACACACTCTGGTCGGAGGCGGTGGATACCTGATACTGGCATGTCATCGCTGTGGCGACATTGCTGGATTTGAGATAGATCGAGCAGGGTTTTCCTCCGACTCGGACCCAATCAGAATACCAATCGGTCAAGGCCGGGAGTTGCGCGGCCGTTACGGTCTCGTCGTCGAGCACGATGGCGCTGTTGATGCGCACGCCAGCGGCCGAGATGGTGCCGAGAAGGGTTCCGCTGACCCCGCCAGTTGGCACTCCAAGTGATAGCCCGGTTCCGGTCTGGGTGATCACATAGGCAAGTTGGCGGGCGCAGCCGATCCGGTCCTCCAGCGTGAGGATCTGGCCGGATACCGCGGAGACGGTGAGGTATAGGTTGGCAGAGGTGTCAACCCCATACAACGTGCCCGCCCCGGTCCCATCATTTAACGCAGCGTCACCCCCACGAATCGCTTTGCGCAAGTTGGAGGCTGTGTCAGACGCGGTAGCACCGATGAGAACGTCGCCGTCAATCGAAGGGCTAGCCGACACAAAGGTGTAGGTCTTAGTAGCGCCAGTGATCCCAAGGGTGAGCGTGTCCCCCGCGGTCGGGTTGGACGTAACAATCATTGTCCCCGCCGCCTTTGTGCCCTCGGTAAAAAAGGACACCGTCCCAGCCTGTGCGGCCGACAGGACACCGGACACGACCGCTGTGAAGTCTTTTGTGCCCAGCACCTCCCGCTGGCCGGTGAGGGTCAGCGTGTCAGAATCGCCCGCCCCGGACACTGTTCCAGAGACCGTCAGGGTTCCTGTGTCAGACGCGCTGCTGGACCGCGCAACAATCTTTGATGCAGTGAAAACAGAGGTCAGGAGACCCCCGACGGCAGAGGATGAGAAGGCTTGGATCATAAGTAGTTTTTAGCTGAGTCACAGCATCCAGAGATGCGTGGTTGGTTGGGTGGGTGGGCGGTTTCAGAGCGTTCGCTGAGGGCGGCTGCAAAGGTAGGGTTATTCTCCCCAGCGGCTATGCAGCGGTGGCACTGTCCGACATACGGGTGGCCACCATACAGGCCAATAGCACATAGGCGGCGTCCCGTGTCTTTTCCGTTGGGCTGAGATTGATGACGGCAAGAGGTCATAGGCACTCGGTAACATAGATGGTCATAGACCCCGCATACTCCCCGTCACCGGAGGTGGGGGATGACTGGTCACCCATCTTCTCGGCGTTCAAAACCGCATACACAAGCGGGTCAATCGAAAACACACCTGCGAATTCAATCCCCCAGCTTAGAGAGGTAGTTGTTGACATTTGATACAGCCGTGCGGGGAACCCCAGATTATCAAGGCCGGTCCACTCACAGAGCGAGCTGCGAGTTACGCTAACCGATCTGGCCCCTTGTTCATCGACCCACTCAAAATAGTAGCAAGCGGAAAACTGATCTTCGACCGCATCGTTACCCGGAGTAAGGTTGCCGTCTCCGGTGATGAGGCAGGGGAAACAAAAAACTGTTTTCCACCCGTCGCCATCGGGGTCCCACGTCACGTAACAATCTAAACACCACACTGCGCCATAGTAGTCGCTAGGCCAAGGCACAATACGATAGACCACGTCAGAAAAAGTCGCCTCGTAATAAGTCTCTCCGACCCCGCCTTTCTCAAAAATTACCTGGGATAAGTCATGGGCAGTGATGCCGACATACACGGTAACCGAAACCTCACTCGGTAAATCAGCTTCCGAGTAAAGCGACCCGAGCCCGCTCGCCGGATACATACAGCATTCGGGAGTAGCGCAGCACGAGCAGGCAACCTTCCCGCCTTTTAACAGCACTTTTCCGTTCCTGAGTTTAACAGTAGGCATATCAACAGTCCTCCGTCGCGACCCAAGTCAACTCACCGCCGTCCGCCATGAGCACAAACTTCCCACTGGCCGGACACGCAGGAACAATCATGCCTGCTTGATCCGTCGTGGGCGATGCGGACCCGCCTCCTGAGCTTGAGCCGCTGTCCATACCTATGCTCACCGAGTTCTTTCGGACCTCTGGTTCTCTTGGCGGCAGCCCGGGGTTTGATACGTTCTGCGAGCTTTCGGTCGGAACCGTGCTGAACCTCCGAGGGTTGGCTTGGTCGAAGCGGGACCCACGCTCCAACTCGCGGTCCAGCTCCCCCTGCTCTACCAGCTTTGATAGCTCGCCGCGCACATCAATGCCTGCTTTTACGGCTTTTGCGAAAAACCGGTCAGCCTGCTCTCCCTTGCCTGCATTTGCCGCTTCAACACCAGCATTGAACGCCTTCCAGCCTCGCTGTTCACGGGCCGCCGCATTGTATTCATCAGCTCGTCTTTGGGCGTCGCTAGACATGCTCAAGCCCTATGGTTACGGTTTGGCACTCGACGCGTACCCAACCGGGTATGAACGGAGTGACGGATACGTTTGGCAGCATGAAGGTGCCGGTAGCAAAGCGCGAAGGCGAGGTAGCCGCGAGAGATGTGGGGAACACTCCCACGGACTGTGGCCCTCCAGCGCCACCGAAATCGCCAAAAAAGTGCTCTTGCACAGTGATGTCCGCCCGGAGTGCCCGCTGGATAGTAACGCTATTGGCGGACACCCCAACAGAAATGCTCATCGAGTTTGAGCTTGAATTGGAACGGCCACCACCGCTAGCAGCGGACGACCGGCTGCTCCGCGTGGAACGACTGAAGCGGCCCCCGACCACGACAACATTAGCGCTGGTCTCCCTCCAGACAGGCCACGGGGATGCCCCGACCTTCGCGAGAAACACGGCTTTGTCGTTAGCCGAACCCTCGGGGATATAAAAAATGTGGCGGATTCCATCGAGCACACCATCGAATCCATATTCAATATCAAACTGCGGCTCGCCAACTGCGGCAGCCTCATCGCTGTATTCATGCCCATAGTTTACAGAGTATGTGTTGCCAGTGCCTGAACCAGATG
>CAZSMN010000225.1:0-6561 GCA_964607615.1 uncultured Chthoniobacterales bacterium
ATCCGTTCCTTCCGCCAGATCCCGGCCACCCGGATTGAGAGCGGTTATCTGCGGCAGATTCCCTATCTTTCCTTCCGGATCAACGAGCGCGTGGAGATGAACGTCTATGGGGATCCCGAGGACCCGGTCTGCATCGAGTTCGGCGTCTACGAGCGGAACCCGGAGCGGATCGCGAAGTTCCAAACGATAGCCCGCGAATACATCGCCGGCATCCTTCGTTCGCAGCGGGAAGTGGCGGCACTCTACGCGCTGCCCGACTCAGGCGGCGAAAAGCGGGCGGGGAAATTTGTTTTCAAAGTGCTCCCACCGTCGGTGCCGGACGCCTACGGAGGCTGGTGGCTCTCGATCTACCAACCCGCCAAGCTCGAGGCCGCGCGCGTGCCCGAAGCCGAATACGCCAAGGTTACGGTGCCTTTTGATCAGTTGAATACGAAATCCGGCACGTTGAGAGCCCATCGTGCCCGGCAGGACTCGCCGGTGGTCGCCGCGCTCAAGTCCCCGCTCATCGGACTGGAGGGTTTCTATCGCGACCAGATGGGCACCTTGAGGCTGCTCTTCCAATCTCCCCCGAAGGAATCCGAGGCCGCACGGTGAAAGCCAATATCCCGGAATCCAACACTATCTCCCATATGCTGCCCGCCACCCGACACAAACTTTTCTGCCCCGTCGCAGTCTGCCTTCTCGCCATCCTGCTGCAGGGATGCATCGCCCCGGTCAAAGATTACCGCCCGCCCGCCAACGCGGTCACCCGGACCAAACTCCCTAAGGAACCGTTCTGGTGGGGGACCTCGACAGCCTCTTTCCAGAATGAAGACAGGGGGTATCCACCGGGCTCGCGCTGGTATTTCCAGACCGACTGGGACCGCTTCGCCGAGGCCGGCAAAGCGCCTCCACGGGGAGACGACGCTGTGTTTTCTTGGAGCGAGTTTGACAAAGACCTCAAGGCGCTGAAGCAGCTGGGCGTGACCCATTTCCGCTTTGGCGTCGAGTGGGCTCGCATCGAACCCCGCAAAGGCGAATACAACGAGGCCGCACTCCGGCAATATGCGGCGATGGTGCGGAGGGTGCGAGCGGCAGGCATGGAACCGGTGCTGAACCTCTGGCACTTTACTTTCCCCGACTGGCTCTACCCGAAGGACCTCGCCAAGGCCAATTTCCTCCACCCCGACGTCCAGGACTCCTGGCGCACCTTCGTCCGGAAAGTCGTCCGTGCGACGAAGTCGGATGTGAGGATTTACGTGCCGCAGAACGAGCCGAACGGCGCCCTTCAGCTCGGGTGGATCGCCGGTCACTGGCCTCCCGGGCTCATGCTTCATCCCGGCGGGTATAAGAAGGCCATGCGCGTCTCAGCCGCAATGTTCCGCGATGCCTCTGCTATCGTGCACGAGGAGCGCAAGGACGCTCTCGTCATGGGGATCTGGTCGCTCCCCGACTGGCAGCGCGACAAACTCATCGACCCGATCAGCTCGGTTTACAACCTGATGCAGCATCAGAACTTTGACCAGCTCGACATGGTGGCCGACACCTGC
This sequence comes from uncultured Chthoniobacterales bacterium, assembly GCA_964607615.1. Lineage (GTDB taxonomy): Bacteria > Verrucomicrobiota > Verrucomicrobiia > Chthoniobacterales > Terrimicrobiaceae > CAZSMN01. The sequence continues at coordinate 1,530 of CAZSMN010000225.1, forward strand.
GACCTCATCGGGGTAAACTACTACTACGCTCAGCCTGCCAGCGCGAAGCGTTTCCTTTTCCGCCCATCCGGGGAGCACAACTCGAATTACACCCAGCTCGGGTGGAGCATCTCGCCGACCGGGATTTACAACGTGCTCATGCAGGTTCACAAGCGCTATGGAAAGCCGATCGTCATCACGGAGAATGGCATCGGCACGCAGAGCGGCCAGAAATCGATCCGCTACTTCCGGGAGCACATCGCACAGGTCCGCCGCGCGATGGCGGATGGGGTCGATGTCCGCGGTTATTTCCCGTGGACCCTGGTCGACAACTACGAGTGGAAGGAAGGCTGGGCCCATGCGCAGTTTGGCTTGTTTTCCTATGACAAAAAATCGCACGACCGGATACCGACTCCGGCGGCCGTCTGGTATGCGAATTTCATCAAAGCCAATCCGAGTCCCTGAGGCGGGCGTGTTGCGCCCGCAGGCCCGGATTTGCGGGATGTAATGGCGCGGCGGGACTTTTTTGCATCGCGGTTTCCGCATGAGAAAAACTTCGCGAAGCAATCGGGGATTCACGGCCATTGAGCCGCTGCGGAGGGAGTTTCCGTCCGGGCTTCCCATTCTTGTCTACCATAAGGTCGGTCCCTTGCCGGCTGGCATCAAAATGAGAAGCCTCTACGTCGAGGAGAGACTTTTTGCCTGGCAGATCCGCAATCTCAAGAGCAACGGCTTTTCGCATGCCATTCTGAGTTCCTGGTCGCCGGATCTTACAACCACGCCAAACCGTGTCGTGCTCACGTTCGACGATGGGAGTCGAACCGTGCTTCACCATGCTATGGCGGCTCTGGCCGGCGGGGAGTTTAAGGCGATTCAGTTCATTGTCGCAGGTGCCATCGGACAGCGGAACGAGTGGGACGTGAGGGACTTGGGCGAAGTACCCGATGCGCTGATGGACGAGGCGGAGATCCGGGAGTGGTTATCCGCAGGCCACGAAATCGGCGCCCATACGATCACGCACCCGCGATTGACAAGAATTCCGATCCGGCAGGCGGCAGAAGAGATCTCCGGTTCAAAGAAAAAGCTGGAGGACTTGTTCGGCATTCCCATCCGACATTTCTGTTATCCCTATGGATGTTGGAATCCAGCGATCAGAGACCTCGTCGAGGAGGCCGGCTTTGAAACCGCTGTAACGCTGGACTTCGGAGTGAACGACACGGCCCACGACCGTTTTGCTTTGCGGAGAATAGGAGTCCGCCACCCCGCCCGCAAACTGCGCAATCTCCTTGCCATGGCCGCGGCAGGATTTCCGATGAGATTCTTCTTCCAGCGGTGATTTCCCTGATTGGGATCGGGAGGCATCCGCCGGTTAAAATTGTGCGGTGAACGTTACAGCCAGCGGTTCAGAATGCGGACCAGTTCGCCCACATTGACCGGCTTGGCGAGGTAGTCGTTCATCCCGGCGGCAATGCAGCGCTCGCGGTCTCCGACCATCGCATCGGCCGTCATGGCTATGATCGGTACGGAGTGATTGAGGACGCCGGTCTTGGGGTCGCGGATCCGTTGAGTCGCTTCGAATCCATCCATCCCATCCATTCGACAATCCATCAGAACAAGGTCGCAGGGGGTTGAGCAAAGGTGCCTGATCGCATCCAGACCGTCAGGTGAAACCGTGCCATCAAGGCCGAACTTCTTGATCAGGTGCCTGACAAGCAACTGGCAGGCAGGATTGTCTTCCACAATCAGGATGCGGGAATGCTGCTTTCCGGCGGAAAGAACGGCCTCGTACAGATCCGGATCTGCACCAGGGACGGATGCTGTGGTGGGTCTTTCGAGGACAGCAGTGAACCAGAACGTGGAACCGATGCCCGGCTCGCTCGACAGCCCGATCCGGCCGTTTTGCAGTTCGGCCAGATGCTTCGCAATGGCCAGTCCAAGCCCGGTTCCGCCACGCGTCCTTGCCGTTGAGGCGTCCGCCTGCTCGAACGGCGAAAAAACGGCCTCTTGGCGGTCGAAGGGAATCCCAATGCCTGTGTCAGTTACGCTGAAGCGGAGGGTCACGCTGCCCTCGTTCTCGGATTCCCGTTCCACGCGGACCGTGATCAAACCTTGCGCGGTGAACTTGATGGCGTTGCTGAGCAGGTTTGAAAGGATCTGGCGCAGGCGACCTGGATCCCCGCGAACCATGGCAGGAACCGCGTCCTCGATGAGGCAGGTCAGGGACAGGCCCTTTTCATCCGCGATCCGGGCGTAGAGGCGGCGGGTGTCCTCGATGACACGCCGTGGCTCAAAGTCCAGCACCTCCATCTCCAGCTTTCGGGCCTCGATTTTGGAAAGGTCAAGAATGTCGTTCAAAAGGCGCAAGAGAGAATCCCCGCTCGACGCGATGAGCGTGGCAAATTCGCGCTGTTCGGGGCTGAGCGGAGTTTCCAGCAAAAGCTTCGACAACCCGATGATGCCGCTCATCGGCGTCCTGATTTCATGACTCATGGTCGCGAGGAACTCGCTTTTCGATTGGTTGGCGGCGTCGGCGGCGATCCGGGCTTCAACAAGGCTTTGCTCGAGTTTTTTGCGTTCGCTGAAGTCTTGGATAATGCTCCACAGGCGCACGCGTCCGTCCGGGTCGTGTACGCGGAATCCGTCAACCAGTATGGGAATGCGGCGGCCATCGCTGTGAACGTATTCTTTCTCAATTGGGCCGTATCGTCCGGTCTCCCGCAATTTGCGGAGGGCCTGTTCCTCTATGGCGGCGAATTCCGGCGGAGTTAAATCCCAATCGCGAAGCCGACGAAACTCGTCTTCCGAATAGCCTGTGGACTCGAGCACCGCGCGATTGAATTCGAGAAAGCGCCCGGTATCGATATCCCGGAGAGAAATGCCCAAGGGACAAAGCTCGAAAAAATTGCGAAGCCGCTCGCTGGTTTCCTGTAGCAGCTGGGCCGAGCGTTTGCGCTCGGTGATGTTCTGTTTCACCGCCAGGTAATGCGAGACCCGCCCGTCCGGTCCGTTGAACGGTGCAACGGACGCGCTCTCCCAGAAGAGTTCGCCATTCTTCTTTCTGTTCAGCAGCTCGCCGTGCCACTCCTTGCCCGAAGTGATGGACTCCCATAATTCTTTGTAAGTTGCGGGAGAGGTGAAACCGGATCTCAGAATGCGGGGATTTTTGCCTTCGACCTCGGAAGGGGAGTATCCTGTCAGCTCAACGAAGCGCGAGTTCACATAGCAGATCCGACCGGCAGTGTCGGTGATGAGAATCGATACCGGGCTTTGCTCGAGGGCCTGCGAAAGATATCGAAGCTTGTGTTCGCGGCGCAGCCGCTCGGAGATATCGCGAAGGATCACGAACGCCTTTTTTCCTTCGTCTGCGATCACCGAGACCAACTCGGCGGTGAAGCGGGTTCCATCTTTGCGTACAAAATCCGCTTCTCCGACGACCTTGCCCTTTTCGGCTCGCGTCCTTACCAATTCGTCGCGGCGAGATTCCCCCGGTGCAAAAAGGCCATCCCGGCCATTGCGGATAATCTCCTCTTCCGACATGCCGAACATTTGGCATGCAGCCCTGTTTGCCATGAGGATGGGGCCGTCGGGAACCGAAAGGAAGACGGCGTCCAGACTATGATCAAAGAGGATTCGATAAAGCTCTCCGTCGGCAGGGGACTGGGCGCCGGACGGAAATGGAGTGCCTGGGGGTGATATGGCAGCTGGTTGGGTCATTCGAGGATGACGGATAAGCCCGAATTCGGCCCGTATCTTCCGCCTTCAGTTGCGGAAGAATTTTTCCAGGGCCTGACGCACGGCGGAGTCCGCGCGGGCCTTGAGCTGCGCGTCGCTCAGCTCGCCGGTGATGTCGCGCGTCGCATAGTCGCGGTAAACGAGTTTTCCCGTCTTGGTGTCGATGATGTCGATGACGACCGTTCCCGCTTTGTAGGAGTCCGCGCAGTGATTGCGGAGGACGCCGCGCTCGTGGGCGAGATCCGCGATCTCCATCGCAGATCGACCGAAGCCGAAGTAGTCGTTGATCAGCGTGGTGCTCACGTTGTCCTGGACGAGGATGAGGTAAGCGACAGCAAGGTCGGCGTTGTCGGACCTGACCTCAAATCCGTGCGAACGAAACGTCGAGGCGAGGGCGGATTGGATGGCGTGGTTGGCCTGGTCGTCAGGGGCGGCGAAGGTCGGAGCCGAATGCGGGCGCACGAGGCGTGCGGATTTGTAGCCGGTGGACGAGCCTTTGGGCTGCTCGACGGTGCGGCACGCAGGGAGAACGGCAAGTGCCAGAAGGCAGGGAAGGAACAGGTTTTTCAGGGTGGTTTTCATGGCGATGGTTTTCGTTGTGTTCTTGCGGAGTTTCCAGACCCGCCTGGCGGGTTTGAGCAGGGGAAAGTGGCAGCAAACTCCCTGAGAAGTCTTACAATCCACCGGCGGTTTTCGCCTTCCACAGAACGGTTTTTCCGTTGTGGCCGATCGATTGCAGCGCGATAGCTTTCGAGCAGAAGTTCCATTTTCCGGTCGAACGAAAGTTCGCGGCGGGCAAACTCGAGGGCGGCCCGCCCGAGTCTGCGCCGGAGGTCGGGAGATTCCGCAAGCCGGACCATGGCATCCGCCAGCGACGAGTCATCCCTTGCGGCGACGAGCAATCCGTTCTCCCTGTGACAGACAAGTTCGGGAATCCCGCCCACTTTTGAGGCAACGACCGGCTTCCCGGTCGCGAAAGCCTGCGGGATCACGAGCGATTGCGCCTCCTGCAACGAAGGCACGACCAGCACATCCAGCGCCGCCATCACGTCGGGAATGTTTTCCAGATACCCTGTAAAGACGACAGGACAGGGCTGCGCCGGAACCTTAGCCGCCACCCTCGACCGAAGTTTATTCACCAGAGTCTCCGCGCCCTCTCCAACAACGACGAAACGCGCGCCGGGAATCCGAGCAAGCACTCTCGCGGCAGCATCGATAAAGTAACGATGTCCCTTTTCTCCGCGGATCATTGCCACAATGCCAAAGAGCGGAGCGTCGTCAGGAATGCCGAATTCAGCGCGGAATTCCTTACCGGTCCTTT
>CAZSMN010000226.1:0-6527 GCA_964607615.1 uncultured Chthoniobacterales bacterium
AGAAACCTCCGCGCCCAGTCCCGGTATTTTCCGTTCCACTCCATCCAGCGGCCGTACGAAGGAAAATTCCCGACCTGATAAAGCCCGCCCGCATCCCAGGCCTCGGCAATCAGGTCGCAATCCGCAAGAACCGGGTCATACGCCAGCGCTTCGAGCAGTGGAGGGTTCGACAGCGGCGCACCGGACGAGTCGCGGCCCAGCACCGAGGCCAGATCAAACCGGAAACCGTCCACATGATACTCCGCCGCCCAGTAGCGAAGGGCGTTGATCACGAAACCCCGCACGGCCGGATGGTTGCAATTCACCGTGTTCCCGCATCCGGTGTAGTTCGCGAACTGCCCGTGCGAATCGAGCATGTAGTAGGTCTTGTTGTCGACGCCGCGGAAGGAGATGACCGGACCATCCGCCCCGGCCTCGGCCGTGTGGTTAAAAACCACATCCAGCACGACTTCGATGCCGGCGCCGTGGAGGGCCTTCATCATTGCCTTGAACTCATTCACCTGGCCGCCTTCCGCCCCGCTCGCGGCGAAGCCCGCCTTGGGCGCAAAGAAGCCGACCGTGCTGTAGCCCCAGTAATTGCAAAGCGGCTCGCCCGTCGTCGGATTCGTGCGCGTGTTTTCGCACTCGTCAAACTCGAAAACCGGCATGAGTTCGACACAGTTCACTCCCAGATCGGTCAGGTACGAGAGCCGCTCCTCCAGACCCGCAAACGTTCCGGGAGCCTGCACTCCGGAATCCGGATGGCGGGTGAACCCCCGCACGTGCATCTCGTAGATGATCAGCTCACTCTCGCACCTCCGGAGCGGACGGCTGTGCTCCCAGTGGAAATTGTTCCGCGGGATCCGTCCGCGATACGTGCCTGCACGCTCAGGGATCGCCTGCATCCACACATCGCGGCCGGCAACCTCACGGGCGTTCGGATCCAGCACGATGTTTTTCGGGTCAAAATAATGCCCCTCGCGCGGATCGTGCGGCCCATCGAAACGGAAGGCATACTCCAGATTCTCGTGGTCGAGATCGTCTACGACCATCGCCCAGACATGTCCCAGCCGGAACTCCGGCGGAAACGGAATCTCCGCCAGAGGCTCGGCGGCCCCTTTTTCAAAGAGCACCAACGTGCAGGCGGTGGCATGCGCGCTGAAGATGGAAAAGTTGATCCCGTGCGAAGAATGGCTCGCTCCGAACGGCAACGGGTGACCGTAACGCAGGTTGAACGGACCGTGAAAATGCGTCGGGTCGAAACGTTTGCTCATCTCGAACGCCGAGACTATCGCAAGCCCGGTAAACGGCAAGCAGGGCGTTCGGACTTGTATCCACGCCTTCCCCGGAGCAACTTCCGCTCATCGCATGTCCGGTTGCTACGCCTCCTTCCACAAGCAGCTCGGAGACCTTACGCTCCTTGAGCCAGCGCTCTCCCGACTCCACGCCCACCACGGCGGCCCCGTCCGCCTTCTCACGCGGAGCGGCCATGCCCCGCTTGTGGAACTCATGGAGGGCGTGAAATACGTCTCCGGCGCCGCGATGGCCCCGGCGTCCCATCTTTATTGTTTCGACCCTCTGGGCAAATCCGCCTTCCGCTCGACCCTCACCCCGGTCTCGAACCGCTTGCTCGTCATTCCCGAGAGACGCGAGCTCCGGTGGTTCCATCCTCTGCTTTTTCCAAAAATCAAAACGCCCGAGCTGGGGGAGGAATACATCGCCGAGTTTTTCTGGAAAAACACACCGGTTCCCACGACGCAGGATTTCCGTCCTCCCCGGCTGCAGCAGCCGCCGGAGAGCTGGGCGCCGTCCGGAGTCAGTCCGCGATCCTACGTACTCGTGAATGCCACCGCCGGCTGGCGGATGAAGATGTGGACCGCGAATGGCTGGGCCGAAACCCTCCGCGCTCATGAGGCACTCGGCCCGTTCCTGCTCACCAACGGCGGACAGATGTGGCAGACCGCCCATTGTGGAGAAATTGTATCGAAGGTCAGCGACATTGCGCGGATGATCGAGACGGATCTCCGCGCCTTCCTATGGCTGTGCGCCAATGCGCGGGCCGTCCTCACGGTTGACGGCTCCGCCTCGCACCTTGCCGGAGCCTTCGGCGTTCCGTCACTCACACTCTTCGGCCCCACCAATATCCACCACTGGCACCGCGAATCGCCGTCGCATACCGCTCTGCGCGCGCCGGTCGACAAGGACGGAAAGCGCCGCCTGCGCAAGCTCGGAGCCGATCCGGTGATCGGGGCCGTCGCTCGCCTCACGTCGCCGGACTGATCTTCAGCGCTCCACGAACCCTGGCGGCAGCTCGGGTGCCGTAGAGACGTCGTCGAGAATGTTTGCCTCCTGCGAGCTGTCGATGATGCCCCGATAAAACAGAGCCGATGGCCGCAGCAGCCGCTGCTTGGTCGCCGGATCCAGCTTGGCCATGCCGAAGGGCGCCTTGTAGCCGTGGTGCCACTCGTAGTTGTCCACAAGCGTCCAGACGAAATAGCCGCGCACATCGGCACCGTCCTTCATCGCCTCCTTCACCTCCAGCATGTGGTTGAAGAGGTAGCGCACGCGCTTGATGTCCTTGGACGTTGCGATGCCGTTCTCCGTCACAACCACCGGCTTGCCGTAGCGCTTCTGCACGTTGCGGATCTGCTTGTAGAGCGAACGCGGCTGGATAATCCAGCCCAGGAGGCTGTAATTCCGCCCCCGGCGGGCCTTCAGCGCGAGGAGCGCCGTGAAGTCCGGATACTCCGTGTAGTAGTAGTTGAAGCCGATCAGATCGCAGACATCATACGTGCGGTCGAGGTGCGTATAGTTGATCCGCTGCATCAGATTGTAATACGCGCCGGTCGGATCCAGCAGCGCCCGCTCCCAGTAGGGCAACGCGGCGATACTCAGGATGATCGCATCTTTGCGGTTCTTGCGGATGATCGCCGCCGCTTCACGGAACCCCAAGACGCTCTCGTTCAAGGCGGCCGCATGGCCGGTGAAATTCAGCAGATTCCCCGGCGGCCACGTGGCGCTGATGTAGCCCAGCGCGAGATCGCCATTCGGCTCGTTCTGCGGAGCGAAGACCTTCACCTGCGGGGCCAGCGCCTTCGTCATTTTCTCAACGTAAAGAGGCCAGCGCTCACGGTAGAGCGGATGCATCCACCGCGAACGGCTGTCGCGCTTCGGATCGACCATCCACGACGGGAAGGTGAAATGCCACAGCGTCACCACCGGCTCGATACCTGCCGCGCGAAGCTTTCTCGCCATCTCGACGTAGCGCCGGATCGCCGCCTCGTTGTACCGACCGGGCTGCGGCTCAACACGTGCCCACTCGATGCCGAACCGGAAATGGTTGACCCCGATTTTCTTCAGAGCCTCGACCTCTTTGTCAAAATGCGTCCAGCTCCACGCACCATAATCGCCTTTGGGAGGCACACGCTTTTTGTCGGCAAAAAGATCCCAGTCCGTTCGGAAATAGTTCGGCGAACCCGGCTTCTCCGCGCGGTCCTCGTTCTGGAACGGGCTGGTCGCGATGCCCCACCAGAAAGGTCCCGTATCCAGCTTCGATGCCGCCTTCTCGCGGGGAAGCCTCGGCGCCGGCGGCGGCGTCACACACCCGCTCAGAAGCACCGTCAGAACCGCCGCTGCAAAGCATGCCGTTTTCATATCGGTCGGGACTTCAGCAAAAATCGCGCCCGTGGCGAGCCCAAACCGAGCGCCGGTCACTCTAGCCGGCACCTGGCCGGCCACCATCGCCACCCTGCAATGCGACCGCCAGACCCAGCGGCGCCGCAAACGATGCGGCGAGAATCGCCGCCGTCATGACAACAAAAACGCCTCCGGTCGCCCCGGGAGTCGCCCCCGCAAAAACCATCGCCAGCCAAAGGGCCACGGCCGCACCGGGTATCACCGGCAGCATCCAACGGACACCCATCCGAGGCGGCGGATCCCAATCATGCCGCCTTATCGCAACCAGAAAAAGCGCCGCAAGACCGAGGCAAAAGAGCGTCCAGAAAATCCCGCCCAGAGCATCGGAAGGACGGTGCCACCCGGCAAACAAAACCCCGGTCGCATACGAAGCGCTGACAAACCCCGCCAGCACCGCCGACGCAAAACGCCACGCAGCCGGCATCAGGAGCACCACGGCCAACGCAAAAGACGTCGCAACCGACGTGTGTCCGCTCGGGTAGGTATCCCCGACAAAATAGGCAGGCATCGGACCGCCCGGCTTCACCAGTTCCGGCCGGTAGAGCACATGCTTCAAAATTTCCGCCCCCTCGATGGCCATGGCCGCTCCCGCAAGAACGATCATCCCGTCCAGAAACCGGCGACGGATCGCGGCAAAGACCAGAACAACGCCTGCCGCAATCAGGATCACATTCTTCCGGACCATCCCCAGAATCTCGTTGTCGTAAGCCTTGAGAACTCTCTCCTGCGGCATCCGCCCGAAGTAGCCCGCATCGTCCAGCGCCTGACCGGCGGCGGTCCTCACAAAAAATCCATACCCGGCGGCCAGGAGGAGGCCTGATATCGAAACCAGCAGCAGAAGCCGCAACAGGATCCGCCGCCGCAGAGCAGATTCCGACCTTGCATCGGGCGGTTCACCGCGCACGGCAGACTCCCGTTGCTGCCGTCACTAGGCCGGCCGCCAAGGCCGCTTTGTCGGCGTATTCCACAAGACGTCCATCCCTTCCGAGGAACCCGAATCCGGGCCCGAACGCCGCGCCATTGACAACACAAGCATCCGTTCGCGCCTCTTCAATCTGCCGGCGTCCCCGCGCCAGCGCCTGCTCGCGGCCGCCATCCAGCTCGTACTTCCAGCCCACCAGATAACTGCCGGGAAAAAGCTCCCTCAGCACCGGCAGCACCTTGGGCGCCGGGGAAAGCCGCAGGAGGATTTCCCCCGAGCGGCTCTCCAGCTTCTTTCCCGATCCGCCTTCCACTCCACTCACCACAAAATCCCCGAGCGCCGCGGCATGAAAGACGGCGTCCGGAGTAAAGGGGAGCCGGCGGAAATGCTCCTCGACCGACCGGTTGGTGGAGAAGGGCATCACTTCAATGCCCGAAGGCATCGGAAATGTCGCCCCCTCACCGCGCAGGCAAAGGACTCTCCAGCCCGCTTCAAGAAAAGCCAAAGAGAGAACCGCTCCGATCTCGCCAGTCGAGAAATTCGTCAGGCGCCGCACGCCATCCACCGGCTCGTGGGCAGGACCGCAGGTTATGCAGACGGACGTTGACATCGCAGCCTGCCATCACACACCAGCGCGGGCGGCATGGCAACGTCCAACCGTACCGGCTGCCCGGCGGTTGCCCGATCAGCGAGCGGGAGCGACCTTGACCCGCTTGAGCTGGCCGTGGGTATTCACCAAAACGCGACCGCTCTCGAAAAGATCCGTGAGGGCGGCGAGGGATTCCCGGCTGTTCCGCGCACACGACCCGACGATCGCGACGAGCTCACCCAATGAATACTTCCGGCGATTGATTTTCTCGTAATAGTTTTTCATCGTTTCGAACTGTTACGAGGTTAGACAGGCGTCGGACGCCGGCGTTCAATTCCCGATCGCAGGAACCGCTTCCACAACACGCACGGCAACCCCGGCATCGCCGGCCGGCGTCAGCTCGAAGCAGTCCCGACGGATCCGCTTCTCGATGTCCGCAAACGATTTGTGGCGCTTCTGAAGCAACTCTTCCAGCGGCCACGGCGGCAATCCGGAATTTACCGCCTCCAGCCGGAGACTCACGGCGAGCAACCGGCGCAGACGGTAAAACGGAAGATAGTGGTCTTCCTCAAGCTGCTTGCGGCAGGCACAAAAGACGTCGAGGGTCTTTCGCCAGTCGCTGCCGACCAGCAGAAGCCCTCTCAGATCCAGGAGCAGATCCCAATGCAAAGGCCCCGTGACAGGAAACAATTCCTCCACGATCCGTGCAGCATCCGCACGCCATCCACTCTGCTGAACTGAACACATACTTCCGCGACCCTATCATGTTGAGACAGGATCGCAACAAGCAAGGTTCCGATTTTTAGAGATTCTTGAGGAAACTCTTCAGCATCCAGAGTGTTTTCTGGTGTGTCTGAATTCGACCAATCGCAAGATCCTGTGTCTCAAGATCTTCTGCCTCACCTGCGGATTCCCGCAAGGCGTGAGCAGTCGCCACGAGGGTCTCGTGAGCCTCGATCAGGTGGGCGACGAAATCCTTGGCCGGGGCGGGGCCGGAGGCCATTTCGGAGATCGAAGAGAGGCTGGCCAGCGTCTGAAGACCGCCCGGAGAAAAGACGTCGAGCGCACGGAGACGTTCGGCAATGTCGTCGATCGCGGTGAAAAGTTCCTCATACTGCGTCTGAAACGCTGTGTGGAGCTGGAAGAAGGCCGGCCCCTCGACGTTCCAGTGCGCCAGATGGGTTTGTCCCATCAGGGCGTATGAGTCGGCGAGAAGGGTCTTGAGGCCCTTGGTGACGGCGGATGTCTCGGGTTTGTTGGCGATGGCGGTGCTCATAACGAGGCGTAAGTTATCCCATCAACAACGTTGCGCAAGGCGGATGCGCAGCCTATGGGTCGTTC
>CAZSMN010000227.1:0-6503 GCA_964607615.1 uncultured Chthoniobacterales bacterium
CATCGCCGGAATCGTTCAATCGATTTTTCCCGGGCTGGAACGGAAGGACAAAAACATCATGGAAGTCGTAGTGCCCGGCGAAGTCCGCGATCGAGTCCTCGTCGGTCTTCCCGAAGATCCCGGCCTGGACCAGGTTGAAGACCATGTGGCCGACGTCCTCGCAGGAGCGAACGCCCCAGTAGTCCAACACCGTCAGCGCCATCGGGCCGAACTCCTGCAGCGCGTGCAGGCGGAAACCCTCCAAAAGCTCTGCGGCACCGACATGTCCCCCCGACTCCCTCTTGGCCTTCTTGCGGCGCTTTAGCGTCGACTCCAGCGCATCGCGAAGGAACGAATAGGCCTCGGCATGGTAGCGGTGATCCTCACGTGAAAGGGCCTCGACGGCCTCTTGGAATCCAATGGTCTGCATTTAGAAGTGATCAGCGATCCGAAACGGCAGGAACAGCCTCGCGTGCGGCGGCAGTGTTTCTCCACTGCATCGTCCCGAGACCGAGAAGGAAAACAACCACCAGCCCTGCCACCAGCGCCTGTTCCCGGCGCGTCAGCTCAAACATGTCCGAAGCATAGCGGCATTCCGATCCCGCGCAAGTGGAGGATGCGCCGGTGGCATCCCCCACGCGGGAGGCCACGGCTAGAGTGACTTGGCGACCGCGACAAGGTTCGCTGCCGTGATGCCGAGCTGCTCCATCACGATATTGCCGGGCGCGCTGAGGCCGAAGCGGTCGACAGCGACCGTCTTTCCATCGAGGCCGACGTAGCGGAACCAGGGATCCGAGATTCCGGCTTCGATCGACACGCGCTTGCGGCACGAGGACGGCAGAACGCTCTCCTTGTATTCCGCGCTCTGGGCTTCGAAGCGCTCGAAGCACGGCATGGAAACGACGCGGGTCCCCTCGCCCAGCTCGGTCGCAGCCTTCATGGCATGCTGGAGCTCGCTCCCGGCAGCGAGAAGGATGAGATCAAGCGGCGCGGTTTCCTTTTTTGCGATGTAGCCGCCAAGGAACGCACCCTCGCGGCGCACGTTGACAGGGATTTCGTTGAGCGTCTGAAGATTCTGCCGCGACAGGACCAGCATGGTCGGCCCGGTGGTCTTCTCGAAGGCCGCGGCGAAGGCGCCGGCCGTCTCCTCGGGATCGCCGGGACGGATCACGTCAAGGCCGGGGATCGCGCGAAGGGCGGCGACGGTCTCCACCGGCTCGTGCGTCGGCCCGTCCTCACCCACGCCGATCGAGTCGTGCGTGAAGATGTAAACCACCGGAAGGTGGGACAGGGCCGCCACGCGGATCGACGGCCGTCCGTAATCGCTGAAGACGAGGAACGTCGCGCCGCTCGGACGGAAGATGCCGTCGTAGGCGATGCCGTTCATCAGGCCGCACATGGCGTGCTCACGGATGCCGAAGTGAAGGTTGCGGCCGGAACGGTTCTGCCGGTTGAAATCTCCGCCGTCCTTGATGTAGTTCAGCGTCGATCCGTGGAGATCGGCGCTGCCGCTGATGAGAAGCGGCATGGCGGCCGCGATCGGCTGGAGGACGTCGCTTCCTGCCTTGCGGGTGGCGATGTTCGAAGCGGGATCGAACGGAGGGATGACCGGGAGAAGATCCGGCACCTTGCCGGCTATGGCCGCGTCGAGCTCGGCGGCGAGGTCGGCGTTTCCTGCGCGCCAGGCTTCGTATTTTCCGAGCCAAATGGCGTAGGCTTCCTTCTGCGCCTTCTTATGGGCTTCGAAGTAAGCACGCGTCTCGGGATCAACAAAAAAGGTCTCTTCGGGAAGTCCGAGCGCCTTGCGGGACTCGGCGACAAACTTCACACCGGCTTCACCGTGCGCCTTGTTGGTGCCGGAAACCTCGGGAATTCCTTTTCCGATCAGCGTCTTTGCGATAATGAACTGCGGCTTGCCCGACGTGGCGGCCTTGGCCTTGGCGATCACGTTGGCGATCTCCTCGAGATTATGGCCGTCGATTTCATGAACGTCCCAGCCGTAGGCCACATAGCGGGCCGCTGTGTCCTCGCTCTGCGAAACCGGACCCATGGCGTCGAGCGTGACGTTGTTGGAATCGTAAATGAGGATCAGATTGTCGAGGCCGAGGTGTCCCGCGAGCGCACTGGCTTCCTGCGCGACGCCTTCCTGGAGGCATCCGTCACCGGCAAGCGCGAAGACGTGATGGTCGAAGATGCTGTGCTCGGCGGTATTGAAGCGTGCCTCGCACATCTTCGCCGAGATCGCATAGCCAACGGCATTCGCCACGCCCTGACCGAGCGGGCCGGTTGTTGCCTCGACGCCCGGGGTCTCATGGAACTCCGGATGTCCGGGAGTGATGCTGTGGAGCTGGCGGAAGTTTTTCACCTCCTCGAGCGGGAGCGCGTAGCCGGCGAGGTGAAGCCAGCTGTAGAGGAACATGCTGCCGTGGCCGGCCGAGAGGATGAAGCGGTCGCGGTTGAGCCAGCGCGGCTCATCCGGATTCTGGCTGAGCGAGTACCCGTAGAGCACCGCACCGATATCCGCCGCGCCGAGAGGCAGGCCGAGGTGGCCGGATTTGCATTTGGCGACAGCGTCCATGGCGAGGCCGCGTGCGTCGCGGGCCGCCCGTTCGAGCGAGGGAGTATTGAGGTTCATTATTAAAAGGTCCGCCAAGGAAAGCGACCTCGCGCGCCCTTGGCAAGCCGCAAGCCCGCAGTGATTCACGCCGCCTTGCGCGACATCACGGATCTGCCCAGATCGGATGGGGCTATTTAGCGCTACGGATTTTTTCCTTCTCGCGTTCCCGCTTCTCCTCCAAACGCGCAAGCTCCGAAACAAGCTGGCGGCGGATTTCCTCCCGTTCCTCGGGCGAAGCCGTGGCCATCTGGCCCTCGAGGAAGATTTTTTTCTCGGCGATCTTCGCGGCGATCTCGCTGTCGACTTCGGCGATACGGATCTTCTGTTCGGCGGTGAGAGCGACCGTCGGCTCGGATTTTTCCAGCCGGCTCATGGCAAGTTCGTAGGCGGATTTCATGGGCCAATTTTGACCTTTGTCGCCTCAAAACGACAGAAGAATTGCGGCCGGACCGATCACGGTGTTTGATCTTCGGACCCATGGCGCGCATCCGGCTTCTCAGCACTGACTTCGACGGAACGCTGATCCTGCACCCGTCGGACGGACGCTGCGATCCGGCTTTTGCGCAAGCGATCCGGCAGCACAAGGACGGGGGCGGACTCTGGGCGGTGAATACCGGCAGGAGCCTGGCGCACGCGATCGAGGGGCTTGAGATTTTTGATGCGCCGGTAGAGCCGGATTTTCTTCTGACCAACGAGCGCGAGATTTTTGAAAAGGATTCCGCCGGCAAATGGCAGCCCCACCACGACTGGAACCTTGCCTGCTACCGGCGCCACGATGAACTCTTCGAACGCTCGGGCGAGATTATCAATAGCATCCGCGCCTATGCCGATGGCTCGCCGCACGTCACGCTCATCGAGGAGGAAGGCCGTCCGGCCGGACTCGTCACAACGACCGAAGACGTCATGCAGGATGTCGCGGCATTTATTGATCGGGAGGCCGGATCGCTCCCCGATTTCCGTTACCAGCGGAACACGATCTACCTCCGCTTCTGCCATCGCGACTACCACAAAGGCTCTTCGTTGCAGGCTCTGAGCGAACATCTGGAAATCCGTGCCGCCCATGTGATGGCCGCCGGCGACCACTTTAACGACATTCCCATGCTGGATGGCCTCGCTGCCGGAATGACCTGCTGTCCCTCCAACGCCATCCCCGAGGTGAAGGACGCTGTCCGCCGCGCTGGAGGCTACATTGCCGGGCTGGAAGGTGGCGCCGGTGTGGCTCAAGCCTGGGAATATTTTCACACTGCTCTATGACTCCGACACTCCTCCGCAAACTGAAGACAAAACTCGGCGCCGAGGGCGTTGAGACCGCTCCCGCCGAAAAGTATGCCGGCGACAAATGGTTCGCCCAGACCAAGCCGGATATCGTCGTTTTTCCGAAATCCACCGCGGAGGTTTCGTTCGTGATGAGGGAGTCCCTTCGCGCCGGCGTTCCGGTCACGCCCCGTGGAGCCGGTTACGGCTACGTCGGCGGATGCACACCGGTCGAGGGCGGCATCGTCCTGTCGCTCGAGCGGATGAACAGGATCCTCGAAATCAATCACCGCGACTTCGTAGCGGTCGTGCAGCCGGGAGTGATCACCGGGCACCTGCAAGAAGCCGCAAAGAAGAAGAACCTCCTCTACCCTCCCGATCCCGCGAGTCTCAAGGACTGCAGCATCGGAGGAAATATCGCGACCAATGCCGGCGGCACTCGCTGCCTCAAATATGGCGTCACACGGAGCTACATTCTTGGACTCGAAGTCGTCCTCGCCGACGGCACGGTCATCCGCTGCGGCGGCCGCACCCACAAAAACAAGACCGGCTTCGACCTTGTCGGGCTCTTCACGGGATCCGAAGGCCTTCTGGGCATCGTGACCGAGGCCACTCTCCGGCTCATTCCGCTTCCGCCGGCTCGCGCCGTTCTTTCGGCCGGATTTCCCTCGATGGAGAAAGCAGCCGCGGCCATTCAGTCCGTTTTTGCCGGCGGATTCCTGCCCGCCGCCGTCGAGGTGGCCGACCGCTTCACGCTCGATGCCGCCCGCGGCTACAACCCGACCGCAGCGTTCCCACCCGGCAACGCTCAGGTCATTCTGGAAGTCGACGGCCAGCAAGCCTCGGTGAAAAGCGAAACCCGCCTGCTCGCGGAGCTCCTCCGCAAGGCGGGCGCCCTCGCCGTGCAGACCGCAACCACGCCGGAATCCTGCGCAAAGATCTGGGGCCTCCGCCGCGTGTATTCCTCCTCGCTCCGGTCGACCGGCCTCAAGAAGCTCAACGAAGACGTCGTCGTGCCGCGCGGCCGCCTGGTCGATCTCGTGCGCTTCGCAGCCGGTCTTCAAAAGCGGACGGGCTTTCCGATCGCGTGTTTCGGGCATGCGGGAGACGGGAATATCCACGTGAACATTATGCTCGCCGATCCGGAGAATCCGGCGGTGAAAAAGAAAGCGCAGAAAGCCCTCGACGACCTCTTCAAGCAGGTCCTTGCCTGGGGCGGCGCCATCACCGGCGAACACGGCATCGGCCTCGCGAAGAAGCGCTGGTGGCCTGAGGCCGTCTCACCCGAGACGCGGGCTCTTCACCGCACGCTGCGCGCCGCACTGGATCCGACCGGGCATCTCAATCCCGGCAAGTTCGTGTGAGGCGTTACGGATTGGCGGGCTTCCCGTCGGCTTTGAGAGCCGCCCGGAGTGCCAGCACCTGAGCTTCCAGCGCCAGAGGACTCTTTGTTTTCTGCGACTCGACCTGCCGGACGATCGCCGCCACGGTAGACTTCATCTGCTCGATGGCCGGAATACGAAGAATCCCGGCCATGCGGGATCCGGGGGTGACCAGATTGGTGTAGCAGATCACCGTGCCGTCACCCAAAGGCTCCATGCGAAGGTTGCCTTCGCTCGCCTTCGTTTGAAGCGCACGAAGGAGAATCCACTCGACCCGGTAGCTGTCGTTGTTTTGGGACATCGTATTCCGCGCCGTATAGAGCTCATCCGGCAGGATCGGCACATCGACGACGTAATCGACCTCGAGCACGCACGGCGAGATGGTTTTTGAGATCTCGGACTTCAGAAGTTTCGGCACGTAGTCTTTCGCATTTTTGTAATCAAAAAAGACGGCCGCCACCTGCTCAGGCGTGGCCCGCACCTTCTGATAAATCCGGATCCGCGGCCATGGGAGACCGGCGATCTCCTCCATTTTTACAACCTGGGCTCCTTCGAGAACGCGCGCACGCTCATCAGCGGATAAATCTCCGAGGATCTCCGCAAAGGAAACGGCCGGGAAAAGCAGAAGGACCAGAAAGAGTCTCGAAAGCGGGGGCATCAGTCGGAACAATAACGAAATTCCTCCGCCCCGTCGCAAGAAAAACGGGCGGCAAAAATCGCTTCCGACCCCGGCCCGCCGGCTGTTTAATGGCATGCACATGATCTCCACCGTCCGCGCCATTGCAGAAAAGGACACCTCCCTCCCCGACTCCCGGATCGTCAGCACCATCGCCTCGGCCTGCGAAGGCCATGAATGGTCCGGCAAACGCATCCTCCTCATCGTTCCGGACGCGACGCGCACGGCTCCCGTCGGGCCTGTCTTCCGCGCCCTCCACGATACAGTGGCCTCTCAATGCGCCGCCTTCGATGTGATGGTCGCGCTCGGCACCCACCCGCCTATGACCGAGGAGGGTATCTGCGAGCGGATCGGCATCACGACCGAAGAGCGGAGCACGACCTTCGCGCGCGTCGCATTTCACAATCATGAATGGGACAATCCCGAGGCACTGCACAACCTCGGCTCGATTCCCGCCGCGGAGATCGAAGCACTGAGCGGCGGCCTCTTCTCGATGGACGTGCCGGTCTCAATCAACCGCAAGCTGTTCGACTACGACCGCGTGATCATCATCGGCCCGGTTTTCCCTCACGAGGTCGTCGGTTGCTCGGGCGGG
>CAZSMN010000228.1:0-6476 GCA_964607615.1 uncultured Chthoniobacterales bacterium
TCAGTCCACCTCGTCGCCGCTTTTCTCATCGTTAAGAATTCGTGAACAGGACCTAATCAAAATGATCAGGCGTCATTTACTGCTCTGCAGGAAGACACCCAGGCCATTTTCACATATCGAGTCAACTCAAAGCCGCCAAGGTCGTTTCGATTTGGCAGAAGTTGAAGATGGCTACTATTGCCCCGGTTGACCGTCCACTACGTTCGTGAATCCCCCGACAAGATTGGTCTTGCCTGCCTGACGACTCTGCAAAATTGTTCCGTCACCCGCCTTGCGAAAAACGATGAAACCCTTGTTACCGTAGGGTTTCGCCTCCGCCCCGGGAGCCACTCCGCCAGCGGCTGTGTTTGTGAAGTTCGCGCTGCTCAAGAAAACCATATTGCCTTCACTGCTTTCTCCGACCTTGTACACTAACACAGCGCTTTTCACTGGGGCACTTGGAGTAGTTCCGGTAGGAATCACCCCCGGAGCTGTTATCATCTTGAGGAAGTCGTTTGTTGACATGTAGGCCGGCACCATATTTGTCGCCCAAGTGGTCCAAGTGCCACCAGTATCACCCGGCCAACCGAGCGTTCCATCCCCGCTCGTAGTGGCATCCAATGCCATTTGTTGGGTGGCAAGATGCAGCTGTTTCATGTTGCTGAGCGTCTGGGTCATTTGGCCACGGGCAAGGGCACCCGTGATTGCCGGCAGAGCGAGCGAAGCAAGGATGGCGATGATCGAGATAACGACCAAGAGTTCGATAAGGGTAAATCCGGAGGGTTTTTTCATAAGAGACTGAGAGAACATGGTTCGTGGGCCGCGCGGTGTCAATCCGTTTTCCCGCGGGAGAGCCTGTGTTTTTCTGCTTTTCCGTGATGGTTGGGACAGCCGCGGCCCGGGGTCAATCGGCGTTGGTTTCCGTCGCGTTTTTGAGAGTATCCGTGAACGACTTGGTGGCGTCTTTCACCGCATTACCGATGCCTTCGATCGCACTCTTCGCATCGAGAAGGGCCTTGGCCATCCGTGCGGCGTGGAAGTCGGCGCGCAAGGTGGCTGCCTCCCGCCGGAGCGCCTCGACCCGCGCAGGATCCGCTCCCTTTGCGGCAAGATCATCGATCCGCGCCTCGAGCTTCGCGAGCTGCATCTCAGCCTGCGCTTGCGTAGCGCTGCCGGGAGACGTCTGAAACTCCGTAACGGCCTTTCTCGCAGAAGCGATCGAGAGCTCCGGCGAATCACATCCCGTGAGCGTGAGCGCCAACAGGATCGCAACGGCGGCGGGAAGACACGCTTTCACTTCTGGAATGCGAACGTTTGCTGTGCAGGCGACCTTCCGGTCTGGGAGACAACGCCCGGCCGGTTGGCAGCGAGATGACGCCCGATGTGGAAGACGTCCTCGGCGTCGGCACCGACGGCGGAAGCGATCTCATCGGCGGTCGCCGGCCCAGAATTTTTCTCAAGGAAGGAGATCACCTTGCCCTGCAGATCGAGAATTTTTGCCGCCGCCTTTTTGCCGGCCTCAACGCCGGGCTGATGGTAAGCATTGATGTTCACCAAAGCTCCGTAGAAGCCCACCGCGCGCTCGTAGAGAGCGATCAGGGCGCCGAGCTGGAACGCATTGAATTCCGGAATGCTGATGGTAATCGATTCGCGTCCCTTTTCGTGAAGAGCGGATCTGGTGCCGCGCAGGAAGCCCTGCAGGTAGTCCCCGGCCGTGACACCCGGTTCAACATCAAAGGTGGCTCCGTCGACCGCCTTACGCGCCTCGATGAAGGTGACGAAGAAGTTGTTAACGCCATCACGCAGTTGCTGGACATACGCGTGCTGATCGGTTGACCCCTTGTTGCCATAAACGGCGATGCCTTGATTCACGACTTTCCCATCGAGATCGAGCTCCTTGCCGAGGGATTCCATCACCAGCTGCTGAAGGTAGCGGCTGAAGAGGAGAAGGCGGTCCTTGTAGGGAAGGATCACCATATCCTTGACCCCGCGCCCTCCGCCGGCATGGAACCACATCAGCGCGAGCAGCATGGAGGCATTGCGACGGATGTCATCTGTGCGCGTCTTTTCATCCATGGCAGCGGCTCCGGCAAGGAACTGCTCCACATCGAGACCCTGCAGTGCCATCGGAACGAGGCCGACCGCGCTCATGACCGAAGTGCGTCCGCCAACCCAGTCCCACATCGGGAAACGCTTGAGCCAGCCCTCGGCGACAGCGACTTTGTCGAGCTCGCTGCCGGCACCGGTAACGGCGATAAAGTTCCCGGCGAACGGGATGCCGGCCTTTTTGAACGCGTCCTGCGCAGTGAGCATCCCGTTCCGGGATTCCTTCGTGCCGCCGGATTTGGAAATCACCGTCACCAGCGTGCTGCCGAGATTCGCGCCGATCTGGGCGAGGACTTTCTCCATGCCGTCGGGGTCGGTGTTGTCAAAAAAGTGAACGCGGATAGGGTTCGAAGGACTCCAGAGCGCATCGGCAACGAGCTCCGGTCCGAGGGCCGAACCGCCGATTCCGACCACGAGGAGGTCGGTAAACTTGGCACCCGTAGAGGAAAGAATCTTTCCCGCATGCACATCGGCGGCAAACGAAAGAATCGCCGCCTTCGTTTGATCGATCTCGGCTTTCAGCTCCGGCGTGGGCGCGAGGGACGAGTCCCGGAGCCAGTAGTGACCGACCATCCGGTTTTCGTCGGGGTTCGCGATTGCGCCGGCCTCGAGTTCCTTCATCTGCCGGCAGGCACGGTCTGCCGCCACCGCCATGGCCGGGAAGAAGTCCGCGTCAAAATCCATACGACTGATATCCACCGAAATCCCGAGATCATCGTAGGAGAGGAAGTATTGCTGGAAGCGCGACCAGAGCGAGGATTGGGTGGTTGAGTTCACGACAGATAGCGAACTAGAATGCCCGCTCCATGGCAAACCGAAACCACCTTCCAGCCGCCCTCGTCGGCGAAGGAATCTTCTGCCCGGATGCGGCGGCAACACAGGCGCTCGGAGCGTGCCTGGCCCCGTTGATTACCGAAGGCACGGTCCTGAGCCTCAACGGACCGCTGGGAGCAGGCAAGACCTGCTTTGTCCAGGGACTGGCGGCCGGCATGGGCTGCGACGTTTCGGACGTCTCGAGCCCGACGTTCACGCTCGTTCACGAGTATCACGGCGGACGTCTTCCGGTCTTTCACTTTGATTTTTACCGTTTGAAGGACGAGGCGGAGCTTCTGAATCTCGGATTCGACGACTACGTGGAAAGCGGCGGAGTCTGCCTCGTGGAATGGGGCGCTCGGTTTTCCGGCGCCCTGCCGGCGTCCTCGCTGGAGATCACCTTTGAAATTGAGAACGAGGGCCGGAGAATCCGTGCCGGACACAGGGAATGAAGACGCTCGTCATCGAAAACTCCACCTCGCAGGGCAGCGTGGCACTCGTCCGCAGTGACGGGCACACAGAGAGGGAAGCCTGTTTCAGCGGACCGCGCGGCCGCGGCAGCGCGCTCTTTGATGCGCTTGCCTCGGTCGTCAGTGCTTCATCTGCAATCGATCAAATCCTCGTGGGGACCGGCCCCGGCAGCTACAACGGGCTCCGTGCTGCCATCGCTGCCGCGTGGGGCATCGGGAGGGCACGAGGCATCCCGGTTCGCGGAGTAAGCTCGCTGCTTGGGTATGACACGTCCGACTACACCGTGATCGGCGATGCGCGCGCCGGGCAGTGGTTTATCGCCGAAGTTTCCGATGGCGTTTTCCGGCGGGCTCCGGAACTCATCCCCGCTGGCAGCATCGACGAGGCTGCGCGCGCGACGATTTTCTCCGCATCGGAGATTCCAGCAACCCTCCGGAAATTTCCTCAAGCGTCCATCCTTGGACGGGCAAAGGCTGTTTCGGATTCGGTCGAACCCCTCTATCTCAAGCCGCCCCACATCACCCAACCCCGGCAAAAGGCGACCTAGCTTTCCGCAGGGAGCGGTCCTTGTTGGAGGAAGCGCACCCGGCGATCGGCGCGCGGCAGCCGGACGACAAAAGTGAGCCCCCGTCCGGGAGCGCTCTCCAAAGCGACCTCGCCGCCATGGGCGCGGACGATCCGCCGCACGATCAGGAGCCCAAGCCCGCTGCCGCCGGATTTCGTTGTGAAATACGGTTCAAAGATCCGACTGATATTCTCCGGCGGAATTCCCCCACCCGTGTCGGCGAACGAGATGTTCACGTGCGTCTCATCAGCCCACGTCCGGATGCGCAGAATGCCGCCCGTCTTCATCGCCTGAAAGGCATTCCGGACAATATTGTAAAAGGCCTGCTTGATCTGTCCGCGGTCGATCTCAAGAACGGGCAGGTTTTTATCGAGCTCGGTCTCGAGAAGCACATCCCGGTCGTCGATCTCGGCTTTCAGAAAGGCTAACGACTCCTCGACGATCGCGTTGATACTCTCCGGCTGCACCTCGAGCGGTTGCGGCCGGATCGCGCGGAGGAACTGGGTGATGATGTGGTCGAGGCGCGACACCTCACCGCGCGCGACAGAAACCGATTTCTCCAACTCCGCGCGCGCTTTGACCGGGAGCTTCTGGACCTGCCGCTGCATGAGCTGCAGATGGATATCGAGAGAGTTGAGAGGATTACCGATCTCGTGCGCGACGCCGGCGGCCAGCATGGTGAGCGCGGAGAATCGCTCGCTCTCGATGGTCTCCTGCGTTGCGCGGCGGGTCTGCGTGATGTCGCGGAGAATCATCGCCCGGCCCACCGTCTCCCGCTCGCCGTCCTGCTCGTCGCTCAGCAGGGGCACGATGTAAAAATTCAGCAGCCGGTTCTCGGGATAGAACACCTCCAGATCGCGGCTGATCACCTCGTCACCGGGCCCGCCGAGCTGCGCCCAGTCGAGACCGCGGACTACTTCATCGAGCGGGCGCCCGAGGCTTGCCTCCGCCTCGATGCCGAAGAACCCGCAGGCGGAACGGTTGAGGTAGATCACTCGGCCTTTCGGATCGGTAACGATGACGCCTTCGAGAATCGCGTTGAAGATCGTCTCGAGAAACCCTTTCTCGCGGGCGATCTCGACGAGATAGTTCTGCACCTGCCCGGGCTGCACGAGCGCGATGCGCTCGATGAGCTTGTCGAGAAATCCTCTCCTCATGCGCTCCTCCACTGCACGGCCTGCTCCTCGGTGGCAAAGCGCACAAACCCGCGGCCTCCCGGATGCCCGTTACCCGACGCTCCCCAGCCGCCGAATGGCAGTGTCGAAGGGGAAAAAGTCGTCGGAAGGTTCTGGTAGAGATTTCCCACACGGAGCTCGTGCCCGATGGACTGGAAAACCTCATCCGACGCCGTGAAGACGCTGGCGGTGAGACCGAAATTCCACGCATCGTGGCGGGCGACGGCTTCTTTCTCGCCGGTCACCTCCTCCACGACGAGCACAGGCGCGAAGGTTTCTTTCGTCGCCAGAGCCGAGGCGTCCAGAGCTACAGCATCGCGCACGCGAGCGATCGCCGGATGCACAAAATATCCGGCCTTCCCGTCCGCCGTTCGCGGTGAGGAGCCTGCAAGAATCCAATCGCCAACCGGCGCGCGGGTGAGCTCGTCATAACGCGCGCAGGCCGTCTCGCTGATCAGCGGTCCGAGCATCGTGTCTTCCCGCAAAGGATTGCCCGGCACGTAACGGCGGACCGATTCCAGAAGACGGGAAACAAACGCCTCCGCCACGTCCCTATGAACGAGCACCCGAGACGTCGCATTGCACCGTTGCCCCGCGGTCAGGCACATGCCATCCGCCACGGCCGCAGCCGCCGCATCGAGGTCGGCATCGGCCCACACGATCACCGAATTTTTCCCTCCGAGTTCGAGCGCGAGTGCCTTCGAGTAGTCCGCTGCCAGTTCGCACGACAGTGAACGGCCGACCGGCACAGATCCTGTGAAACAAATTGACCGGACAACAGGATCGAGGCAAAGGTCGCGACCGGTTTGCCCCCACCCCGGCAGAAATTCGAACACCCCCGGCGGGAGCACCGCCATCATCTCCGCCGCGTAAGCGGCACCGGTGTTGGTCGCCAATGGGGAGGGTTTGAAAACGACCGGATTTCCAGCGACGAGGTAGGCAGCGGCCGCCCCGTGGCCAAGGTGGATCGGGAAGTTGAAGGGAGCAATGACCGCCGCCACGCCGCGGGGCCGGCGGCGGATCAGCGAAGGATGCGGACCGTCGGTGACCGGCTCATCGTTTAGATAGCGCTCCGCATCGGCGAAGGTGAGATCGAACTTCGCGATCACCGCGCCGAGCTCGAGCCGGCTCTCGCGCAGGGGCTTTCCTGTCTCCAGCGAGATCAGACCAGCCAGCTCTTCCTTTCGTGCGGCGAGGCGCTCCCGACAGGCTGCCAGCAGGGCGATACGATCGCTCAGCGGCGTCGCCGCCCAGGCGGGAAATGCTCCCTGCGCCCGGTCAACACACGAGCGAACATTCCCCGTCGTGGATACCGGCAATTCCTTGGAAAGATCTCCCGGAGAGGAGATGCGCCACTCATGGGGATC
>CAZSMN010000229.1:0-6476 GCA_964607615.1 uncultured Chthoniobacterales bacterium
CCTTCGACCAGACACTTTCCCAAACGACTCCCGTGCTCGCCCTCGCTCCAATGCAGGACGTCACCGACCTGCCGTTCTGGGCTTTGATGGCCGAATACGGCGGAGCCGACCTGTATTTCACCGAATACTTTCGCGTCACGGAAGGGTATCGCCCGGAGAAAAAAATCCTCCGCTCGATTATCGAGAATCCGACCGGGCGTCCGGCCATCGCACAGATCATCGGCAACGATCCCGAATGGATGGTGCGCACAGCGAAAGATCTCGCCCGCCATCCGGTCGCCGCGATCGACCTCAATCTCGGTTGCCCCGCTCCGGTCGTCTACCGGAAGTGCGCCGGCGGCGGACTCCTCAGAGATCCCGACCGCGTCGATGCTCTGATCGAACGTCTCCGCGGCGAAATCCCCGGGCGCTTCACCGTGAAGACCCGGATCGGATTCTCCGAGCCTGCCGAATTCGACCGCCTGCTGGAGATTTTCGGCCGGCACGCGATTGATTTGCTAACCGTTCACGGCCGCACGGTTCTTCAGGGCTACGGCCCGGGCGTTCACTATGATGTCATCGCGAAAGCCGCGCGCCGGATGGATTGTCCGGTTCTCGCCAATGGCAATGTCGCCTGCCACGAATCCGCCGGAGAAATTCTCACAACCACATCGGCGCGGGGACTTATGATCGGCCGCGGCGCGATTCGAAATCCTTGGATCTTCTCGCAGATCCGTGAGCACCTGGCGGGCAAAAAGCCGACCCTTCCCCGGGGACGTGACGTTCTCGAGTATGTGAGAAAGCTCTATGCCAGCAGCTGTTCGGACGACGTTCCGGAGAAATGCCAGGTGCAGAAGATGAAAAAGTATATGAATTTCATAGGCGAGGACATCGGCGCGGATTTTCTGCATGAGATCCGGCGTGTCATTGCCAGGGAGGCATTCTTTGAAATCTGCACGCGCTACCTCGACCATGACAGGACGGTTTCACGGCGGTCAGCCGCATAAAGTCTCTGAATGAGAAACCACCACCGATGAGTAAGGACATTGCCGGCGCGATTCTGAAATGCGGAACGGTTGCGCTCGATTTGGAGACCTATGGCTCTGCAAAAGGCGACGGGCTTGATCCGTGGAAAGGAGAGATCCGTCTCATATCGCTCGCGGTTCCCCATAGGGAACCATGGGTGCTCGATGTGCAAAGCGGGGCCCTCACTCCGGAAATTCTGGATGCACTTTCGCGGACGGCCATCATCGCTCACAACGCGCGGTTTGATCTTCTCTGGCTCTCGGTGAAATTCGGTTTCGTCGCAACCCGCGTCTTTTGCACGCTCACCGCATCCCGCTTGCTAACCGCCGGCACCCTGGCTGCGAACGGGTTGGATGATGTTCTCGAACGGCACCTCGGCATCGCACCGGCAGAGGACCATTCGACGTCGGACTGGGGTGGACTTTTTCTTACGGAAGATCAACTCCGATACGCCGCTCGCGATGTCTTTCACCTCCACGCGTTGAAGCGCGCTCTTGAAAAGGAGATCCGTGCCGGCGGGATGGAATCCGTATGCCGGCTCGAAATGGATCTCCTTCCCGTGGTCGTCGCGATGGAGAAAGCCGGGATGCCGGTCGATGAGTCCCTTCTCGTGGAGTTTCGCGATCAGGCCGTGAGTGAGACCCGGCGCGCCGCGGCGCTTGTGACGGAAATGCTCAAGAGTCCCGCGCTGAATCCTTCCAGCCCGAAGCAACTCCAGTCGGCGCTCGCCAGGGCGGACATCGTGATCAAGGACACCAACGAATCCACGCTCCTCGCAGCCGATGATGGCCGGATCATACCAGCCATCATTGACTTTCGCGGTAAGGAAAAATCCGCCCAGCAGGCTCAAACGCTTCTCGATGCGATCGCAAAAGACGGGCGCATCCACTCGCACTTCGACGCGACCGGCACCGATACCGGGCGTTTCGCAAGCCGGTCGCCAAACCTCCAGAATATCGCACGGGGACGCCTCCGCTCGTGCTTCGTGGCACGGCCGGGCCGTTCATTGATCACCGCCGATTACAGTCAGATCGAACTCCGCGCAGCGGCTGCGATCGCGGGAGAGGGCGAGATGATCGAAGCCTACCGGGCGAAATTCGATCTCCACCGCAAGACGGCCGCAGCGATCATGGGGTCGGCGGAAATCTCCGCCGAAGACCGCCAGATCGCCAAGAGTGCGAATTTCGGTCTCCTCTACGGCCAGGGCACTCAGGGCCTGGTCTCCTACGCCCGCACCGCCTACGGGGTCACCCTCACCGTCGACCAGGCTCTGGCGATTCGGAACCGGTTTTTCTCCGCCTATCCCGAACTCGCCCGATGGCATGCCGACTGTTGGAAAGCGGCCAGCGAGAAGGCCGGTGAGGCCCGCACGCGGCTCGGACGCCGCCGACTGATCACTCCCGGAGCGGATCGCTGGCACCGGTTTACCGCGCTCGTCAATTCGCCCGTGCAGGGAGGGTGTGCCGATGGCATCAAGCTGGCCATGCTCGCCCTCTCAAAAATTCTCCCGGAAAACGCGGCGATCGTGAGCACGGTTCACGATGAACTCGTGATCGAATGCGACACGGATCAGTCAGCCGATCTCGCACCGACCGTCAGCTCGACCATGATCTCCGCCATGTCCGGGCTTTTCCCCGAAGTGCCGATCGAGGTGGAAACCTCCATCGGCAACGCCTGGAGCAAGTCCTGAGCTAGCGCCGCTTCTTCGCGCCGAAACGGTAGCCCTTATGGGTTCTCACGCCCTTCGCCGACTTGAGCGCCGCAGCCGCCTCGGACTCATTGAAGAGTGCCGTGTAGACATATTCGAAATTCTCAAGCTTGAGACGCGGAACCGCCTGACCGATGAAGCGCTCGATATCTTTCACGTGCGGAAGTTCCTCCGCCGTCATGATCGTAAACGCATCGCCGACCGTCAGCGCCCGGCCGGTGCGGCCGATCCGGTGAACGTAATCCTCCGGATGCTGGGGAACATCGTAGTTAACGACATGGCTGACGCCCGCGACATCGATTCCGCGGGCGGCGATATCGGTCGCTACAAGCACCTCATAGCGACCGGCCTTGAAGCCCTCGAGCGCCTCGACCCGTTCCGTTTGCGTGCGGTTCGAATGCAGCGTCGCGACCGAATGGTTCTTGGCCTTAAGCTGCCTTGAGATTCGGTCCGCACCGTCTTTGGTCCGGCAGAAGATCAACACGCTGTCGAAATTCGTGCGCTCGAGAAGCGCAAGAAGGAGATCAAACTTCTGGTCGAGCGCGACGGGGTAGAACGCATGGTTCACCGTCTCCGCCGGCGAACGCCGGGCACCGATTTCGATGCGCTCCGGGTCCTTAAGGCACCACGAGGCAAGACGTCCGATTTCTTCGGGAATCGTCGCGGAAAAAAGCAACGTCTGCCGCTCTTTCGGGCACTGCTCAACGATACGGCGCACATCGGGAAGAAAGCCCATGTCGAGCATACGGTCGACTTCATCGAGGATAAGGAACTCAAGCTTGGAGAGATCCACTGCTCCCTGCTGCATGTGATCCAGCAAACGGCCCGGAGTGGCGACAATGACATCGCAGCGTTTGGCCAGGTCCTCCCTTTGCTTGCCGTAGCCGACGCCGCCGTGGATCAGCGAGACTTCGGTGTGCATGAAACGCATGTAATCGCGGAAAGCGGTCTCGACCTGCATCGCCAGCTCCCGGGTCGGTTCGAGAACGAGGCACCGGATCTGAGGCTCCGGGTGGTCGAGCTTCGAAAGGACCGGCAGCGCGAAGGCGGCTGTTTTGCCGGTTCCGGTTTGTGCGGAGGCGATAAGGTCACGCCCCGTGAGGATCACCGGGATGGCCCGGAGCTGAATCGGCGTTGCTTCTGAATAGCCCATCCGTTGGGCTCCGTGGAGGACGGGCTCCGATAGCCCGAGTTCTTGAAATGACATACGAGGGGGAAAAGCTATCAGCTTTCAACTCCCGAACCAACCTTTAACCTCAAATTCCTCAAACGAGGCGACGGCTCCCTCATACCCTTCCCTCTCGAAAAACCGGACAAACACCCTCCGGGCATCCAAAAAGCACTCTCCGTTCTCCTCGACGACGGCCTGAGAGAGCCCGTTCGCAAGGCCGGCTCCCGACAGCTTCAGCATCGCCTCTTTTGCGGTCCATAACTTAAAAAACAGCTCCCTCCCGCCATCTCCGGCCGCGGCGATCCGCGCAGCCTCACCCGGCGTGAAATAGCGGGACGCTATGCCCCGGATGTCGACCTCCCGCGCCACCCGCTCCACATCGATTCCGACCGGCGCGAACGAGAAGGCTCCCACGACCAGATCGCCGGAATGGCTGATATTAAAGTGCACCGGACCATCGACATAGGGTTTGCCATTTTCATCCGCTTTGATCACGAGCTCCGAAGGCGAGCAATGGAGATAACTTCCAAGCGCCACTCTAAGCCCAGCACGGCCCGCCACATAGGCCGAACGCGCCTCCGGAGAGAGGAATTTCCCGGCTCGCTCACGCTCGGCATCGCTAAGACCATCGGGGCTACCATCAGAAAAAATCCACAGACTAATGCCATCTGCAAGCGCCCCGGAATCGACTTTGCAACGAGAACTTAGACTTGGTTGGAACATAATATCCTTGCAAAGGATTAGCCGTGGTGCGTTTCTAAACTTTCAATCCCATGGACGTATCTCATATCAATACCAGCGTTCTTAAGAAGCTACTTTCTCTCAGCGAGAAAAAGGAAGCTCTTCTTGAGCAGATTGCCCTCATCGACAGCGAACTCGCACGCGTCTCAATCGGCGCACCCGCAGTTGCCAAAGGGCGTCCCGGCCGCAAGCCGAAAGCCGCAGCAGCGAAGGCGGCCCCCTCCGCTCCCAAGGCAGTCAAGCCGGCCCGCAAGGCAAAGAGCGGCAAGCGTGGCAAACTCAAAGGCAAGATTCTTTCACTTCTCGAAGCGGCCGGCGAATCCGGAGCCCGCGTCAAGGACATCGCGACCAAACTCGGCGTCGACCCGCAGAACATTCATGTCTGGTTCAGCACAACTGGCAAGAAACTCGCCGGCATCACACGCGTCGAATCCGGCCACTACAAGCTCGCCCTCCCGGGCGCTGAAGCCATTGGCGTCCCCGCCATCGAGGTTGACGTCAAGCCGGCTGCTGCCGCCAAAAAGAAAGCTCCGGCCAAGCGGACGGCCAAGCGCGCCCGCAAGGCAAAGGCACCTTCATCCGCCAAACCGGCGAAAAGCAAAGGCGGACGTCCCAAGAAGTCGGCCTGATTCAAGACACTGACCATCATTCGTTGCAGGGCACTTCCTTAGCGGGAAGTGCCCTTTTTTTTGGCAGACCTACTCGACCTGGTCGAGCGGAATGCCCTTCACGGTTTTGCGCGCAGCGGCAATAAAGAGGCAGCAAGCCTCGGTGCAAAGAAGTGGAATCCGTCCGTCCACCGGCCCGGGATCGGGATAAGGCGCATCGGGGTTCACCGGCCACAGGATTTTCCGAAGACAACCGGTTTGGCACAGAACAGAAGTCAGCTCGCTCCCCTGCTCATCCGTGATTTTTCCCGTGATCCGATACATCCCGGTCTGCCGGTTCACGGTATGGCGAAGCGGCGTGGGAGAGAGAGTTCCGCGGACCATCGCCCGCCAGTTCCCCAAAGCAGCAGGATAGAGAAAATCGAGCGCTTTACGAAGCTCGGCCAGAGTAGGCAACTCAAGCCGCCATCCATGGCGCAGGTTCGGCGCTGACTTCAGGGGGCGGTATTTGCCGTCATCGTCAAAGACGACAATCTTCATCGCATCAGCCGCAGACTGGAAAACTTCGAGGTCATCCCTCCCCGAATCGTCTGCATGGCACAACGAAAAACCGGATTCACCAATTGTGATATCAACCTGCCCGATCCGCCGGTGACCGGACCTGAGCGCCGAGTCGAGGAAGGCCTCCATCGAGCCGGTATCGAGATCAGTCTGCATAGAAAAGCAAACGTCTCCCGTGACGGTTCGGAAACAAAAACCTCTCGCGCGAAACCGCGTTTAGTAAGCGCGGCGCCGTTTGACCCGGACCTGGGCGAGCGACTTCTGGAGCGCCGCTTTCACGGTCGCGTGTTCCTCGTCGCTCATCTTGGTGTTCCGCATGGCCTCTTCGGCACGCAACACAGCCTCTTCGGCCGCTGTGGCATCGATATCGCTCTCGCGAACGGCCATGTCGGTGAGCACAGAAACCTTGCCCGCCCCGACTTCCACAAACCCTTCGCCGACAGCGAGACGGATTTCCTCGCCGGACTTCATCACACGAAGCTCGCCAGGGACGATCTGCGTCATCAGCGGCACGTGCTGCGGGAGGATACCGAGCTCACCATCCACTCCCGGGATGACGACAGAGTCGACATCGTCCGAGTAGGTTTTCTGCTCAGGAGTAACGATTTCGAGGCGAAGCATGGCGCTGGGCGTCCTCTCAGGACTCCTTGATCATGTCGATGCCGCCCTTCATGTAGAAGTT
>CAZSMN010000230.1:0-6396 GCA_964607615.1 uncultured Chthoniobacterales bacterium
CTTGAATCACTTCTCGACTCCGACGTACAGCTTAAATTCGTGAACAGGACCTAGCGCGGGGCCTTAGATCGTCTGCGAGAGGAAGCCGCCGTCCACCCGGATGTCGGATCCCGTCACGAACGAACTCGCGGCCGTGGAGGCCAGGAAAACCGCTGCGCCTGCCAATTCGGAGGCTTCACCGAAGCGGCCCATGGGAGTGTGGCCGAGGATCGAAGCGGCGCGCGGTGTCGGCGAGCCGTCCTCATTGAAGAGGAGGCGGCGGTTCTGATCGGCCGGGAAAAAGCCCGGGGTGATCGAGTTGACGCGCACGCCGTGGGGAGCCCACTCGCGCGCGAGGAACTGCGTCAGGTTGAGAACGGCCGCCTTGGCGGAGGAGTAGGCGACCACGCGGGAGAGCGGCAGGTGGGCGCTCACGCTGGCGATGTTGATGATGCTCCCGCGACCGGCGGCCACCATTGCCGGACCGAACACCTGGCAGGGCAGGAGGGCGCCGCCAATGAGGTTAAGATCGAAGTTTGCCGCCCAGTCGGCTGTGGTGATCGATTCGAACGAATGATCGGCGGTGACCGTCACTTTCGGGTCATTCCCGCCCGCCGCATTTACAAGCACCGTCGGCAGCGAGAAGGCGGCCGTGCTCTTCTCCAGGAGCAACGCGAGACTTTCCCGCGACGACGCATCCACCCCGACAAAGCAGGCCTTCCCACCGGCTCCGGTGATTTCGGCCACCCGTGCGGCACCACGCTCGGCACTCCGGCCGGCGACGACGACGTTGGCTCCCGCGGCAGCAAGGCCGATGGCGATCGCTCCGCCGAGGGCTCCGGTGGCGCCGATGACAACGGCGGTTTCGTTCGAAAGATCAAATGAGGGAGAAGACATGCAGGAAAGATTCCGACGGAATCGCCTCCGGTTCAATCCGCAAAATACCTGCCCGGCGGCACGCGAGATCATTCCTTATCGCGTCTGTGAAGAATGCAGTGGTTCGTAATTTCAGGGCTGGAAAGCTATCTCTGGCCGGCCTGCTTACGGCATAAAGTAGGCAACCCGACAAAATGCGGGTCGCAAATGATAGGCTGCTGCCGGCCGGCTCGACCGATTCGCTCTTAGCACAAGGTCGCATCAGCTGTTTTCGGATCTCTGATCTACACAATCCTCCCCGCCTGAATCCGCTTTGATCAAGATCAGTGCAGGAATGAGACTCCATTGACCGACGGATCGAGGGGAGTCGCGTAGTTCAGCGAGAGTTCCCATGTCGACGCCGGCCGGCGACTTGCCAAGCAACAGGTGGCAAATGATTTTTGAAAAAAATCATTTACGCCTTATTGGACATCTGCTTTATCGGCCGCAACCAACGTTTCGATGCCAACCTCATTTGCCATCCGGCGGTCTCTGGTAGCTCCTGTGAGTGCGGCTTTTTCGTTTCGTGTTTTCTCAAAATACCTGCGCACGGTGGCGTTCTGCTTCGTTCTGATGACGCCCGCAATGAGCTCTGCCGTGGATTGGACTTTCCAGCCGAGGCAGGTTGGTAATGCTCTCGCGGAAGGCGGCTGGTCTCAATCGTATCAATTGGGCGCGATCAATGCCTCGCCGGAATTTTCTTTCCCGCTGCAACTCATCTATCTGAACAATCGGACGGCTGTCGGTCCGTTCGGTTCCCAGTGGTTCTGCCCGCAGCTTGAGAGCAGTCTTGTTCCCAAGGGTGCCGGTTTTCTTGTCTGGACTCTGCCCTCGGGCGGCCAGATGGCCTTTAAGCCGGCCGAACGGCAGAACGAGTGGATCAGCTTTGAGGGGACATGGAAGGCCCGCCGTGCTGGTCCGCGGATTGATCTCTCGGATTCTGAGGGCTGGATCTACTCTTACAGCAAGGGTCGACTGGATAGCTTGCGCTCTCCGACCGGCCGTGTTCTGGACTTTCAGTGGTCCGGACCCCGTGCCCTTACGGTGTTTATCCGCGATGGCAGCGGTGGTGCGGCACGCGCTCTTCTGAGCGTTGTGCCCGGTGAGAACCGGTGCGTAGTTGCCCTTCAGATCAATGGGCAGACCCACCAATTTGGCTACATCAAAGACGGTCCTGATGATCGGCTGTCGGCCTGGATCCCTCCAATGGGCCAGGCCTTACGCTTCACTTACCTTGCCGATAGCGGGATTCTGTGGAAGACGGATGCCTTCGAAGGCAAGAAGCTCGTGGAGACTGCCGTGTTCCAATGTGTTTATGTTCCTCCCGTCAAAGCTGAAAACGCCCCGGCGGAGACGAGCCCCAAAAAGAAGCCCGCCAATTTCTGGCTGAAGTCCGATCCGTTGTTTGATTACTCGTATCCGCCCGATCCAAAAAACAAGGACCGCCTCTTGGCGAATCAAGTATCGGCGAAGGCGAAGACCGGGTTGCAGTTGAAAGTCAGCCAGTCGCCCCAGCGTGGGATTGTCACTGCCACAACGGGTGGGGCGGAAACGAAGACCTACTTTTACAAGGCACCGGGGCAGAAATACGACGGCAAGCTCCGCCGCGTCGAGAAGGATGGCCGTCTGGTTGCCGAGTATCGTTACGACCGCAAGCGCGGCCTCCTCACCGAGCAGATCGATGAGAATGGCATCACTACCTTTTTTGAGTATCCCGCCGAGTGGAAGCCGGCCCGCGCGCCTGATCGGCCGCCACAACCGGTTAGGATCACCCGCGGTTCGCGGAAGCAGAGGGAGGTTGTTGCGGAGTTTGGTTACGACGATGCAGGCCGCATCATCGTGGCCAAGGGAGCCGACGGCCAAGTGACCCGCTATTCCTACACACCGCGTGGTGATCTTGCATCGGTAACGGGGCCGGAAGGGGAGAAAACGACTTTCACCTACGACGCTTTTGGCCGACGGACCTCGGTTGCGCGCGGGGATCTGAAGGAATCTGTCGAGTATGATGAGGCAGGGCGCGTCAAAGCCCGGATCTCGCCGGATGGAGCCCGGACCGAGTTTTCCTTTAATGCACAGGGCGCGGTGAGCGCGATCGTGAGGGATGGGAAACCCCTCGCCGAGTATCTCCACGACAGCCAGGGTCGCATCATCGGCGAGAAAGACCCGCTTGGCCGCGTGAAGATGGTTGAGCGCGATTCCCGCGGCAATCTCCTCGCGGAAACGGCTCCCAACGGTTCCACCACCCGCTACGAATACGATGCATTCAACCGCCGGATTGCTCAGATCGACGGCAATGGAAACAAGATTTCGTTCGAATACGACTCCGCCGGGCGGCTCATCAAGCAGACCAATCCTCTCGGCACCACTCTCACATGGACCTACGACCCGAAGGGCCGCCTCATCGGGCGATCCAATGGCGAACAGGATATCAAGCAGACCTACGACGAAAACGGACGCCTTTTCGGTATCGACTACGGTAAGGGCGAGACCATCGCCTACGAATACGACAAAGAGGGCCGCATCACCGCCATAGCGACACCGGATACCGGATTTCACTATGTCCGGAATACGCTCGGACAACCGGAAGCCGTCCGCCTGACGATGGACGATCGGGAGTTTCTCCTTTGCTACCGCTACTCTCCAAGAGGACTTCGCACCGGCCTCGTCATTGCCGAGCTCGTCGATGCGATCCCGACGGATGGGCATCGGGCCGGCAAAGACGCCCGCTACGAGACGGTTCAGCAGACCGACTATACGTATGACTCCGCCGGACGGCTCACCTCCATTTCCAGTAACGGGGAACAGGTCGTCGCCTATGCCTACGATCATGTCGGGCGGCCTGTTAAGAAGACCTTCGGCAACGGCCTCTCTGCCAGCCTGTCTTACGATTCCGCAAGCCGCCTGACCCGCATCCGATTTTCCGGTGGGCCGTTGGGCGATCCATTGGACCTTGCTTATACGTGGGATGATGCGAGCCAGGTTACCTCCCGCACGTGGAACGGGCAAACCCAGCTCTACACCTACGATGCCGCCGGCCAGCTTCTCACGGTAACCGATGCAGCCACAAAAAAGCTCCTCGAAGCCTACTCCTATGATAAAGCCGGCAACATGCTGGAGAAAACTGTCGAGGGCCGGAAATCGCTGATGACCTACGATGCGGCAAACCAGCTCGTCAGGACTTCCTCGCCGGAACCGGGATCACTTACCTACGATCGCGCAGGGCGCCTGCTTGCCTCGTCCGACGGTGTTGCCCGAACCTATGGGTGGCTCGACAAGGTCACTACCCTGAGAACACCCGTCGGTGAGTCCTTCCGCTTCACCTACTGGCCGGACGGACAACTCGCCACCAAGAAGCGTGCTGATTTATGCCTATCGCAAGCGAAGTCAGGATTACCTCTTCAGCAGGCATCCGAGAAATCCGGGGACGAATTCTTTCTCTGGGACGGTCTCGCCCTCCTCCGCCGTAACGAGACCCTTTACATCATCGAGCCCCACCCCAGCGGCGGCGTTCCGATCGCCTCCCACTCTGTCAATAAACCGCAGGAACGCACCTACTACCTGAATGACCTCCTCGGGACCACCTTGGCCACAGTGGAGGGTCCGGCTCTCCGGTTTGCCAGTCTCACCGCGTTCGGAAAACCCCTGCAGCGCGGCACGGAAATCCCGACGCCCTCAGACCTCGGCGGTGCGACCCCGCCCGCGCCCGTCCCCGTGACACCCAGTCTCCCACAAACCCCGTAAAACATCCCAAAACAACCAAAGCAAAACCATGAAACCCACCCACCTCATCCTCACGGCGTTTCTCGCCGCGTCCACCCTCGTGCAAGCCGCCACGGTCGATCGGAGGCTCCCGGCTCCGCTGCCGGAGTTCAAGACGTCTGAACAACTCGCCCAATGGCGTGAAGAAAAGGCGGCGCAAGCCAATTCCCCATCCCAAATTCCCAATTCCTCATTGGCGAATGCCGGAGCATTTTTCACCGGCAAGCCCTATCTGGAGGAGTCCGGGACCTACGCGTTCCTCTTCCGCAGCTACGATCCAGAACTCAACCGCTGGACGACATCTGATCCGAGCGGGTTTCCTGATGGAGCTAACATTTTTCTTTATGCTCCAGTTCCATTCTCACAACTAGACCCGCTGGGGCTTAATACAATTGACGTCAGCAGGACCACGACAACCTATGAAGACTACATTCCTGATTGGAGTCAAGCTTCCGTAAGTTGGAGTGACTTTCTTTCGGCCGCAGCAAACCTTGCTTCAAATTTTGCAGGTGATGCTGGAACGGTTGCCTCGATTGCGCAATCGATAATGGAGCAAGTTACTAAAGAAGATCCCGATTTTAGTTCTTCAGGAAATACAAGCAAAAACTTTACCTACGCTGGAAGAGATACAATTGTTGGAGAGTGGACGCCATTCGATCCTGCTGGCTTTAAAATTGTTAAAGTGCATGACCCGAAGATTACATATAAAACGCGCTTTGATAATTCATACGATCCTGATATTGCGGTCTTTCCAAAGCTCACAATTATTACATACTTTACGGAAACTATTACTATTGAATGATATGAAGCGTCTAATTTACTTTGCTATATTCTTTTTGGTGATTCGTGGGGCCGCAATGTGTGATTCTGGAAGAGTGGAATTAGAGTCCCTCAGGAAAACTGCGCGAGACGTAATTCAGTTTGAATTATCTAATAATATGGTTAAATTGTATGAGAGCCTTCCTGTTGCTGTAAGGCGCAATCTTAGTAAGGATAGATTTGTTCAAATTTATTCGCTTTCCCCGCGAGTAATCAATTCGGGGTGCAGTGTATTGTCTGCAGATATTTTTGAGGGTGATCCAAGGATTGGACAGGTTGTGATGAAAGGCGAGAATGGGAAGATTTTTGTTATTACTTTCTTTGAAGAGGAAGGACGGTGGTCTGTGTTACTTTTTCCAGATAGTAGATTAAGCCGAATTTCTGCATCATTTCTTCAAGAGGTCCTTCGGAAACAAAAGTGATCAGTTATTTTCTAGAATCCTTGTAATTAGTTAATGCTTTGATTAAGGCTATCGATTAAAGGGTAATAGAGGGGCGTGTAATTTAGTGCGTCGTTGCATGTATCTTGCCAAAATGCGTCTCGCCATCAAGCTGCTTTCTAATGTTTGAAATCGGTCGCTCAGCATCCTAAGAAAACCTTTCTCATGAGAGCTAGTTTAGCACAAAGCCAGCAAAGCAACCTAAGCTAATAACAAACCCATGAAACCCACCCACCTCATCCTCACGGCGTTTCTCGCCGTGTCCACCCTTGTGCAAGCCGCCACGGTCGATCGTAGGCTCCCTGCGCCGCTGCCGGAGTTCAAAACGCTAGAACAACTCGCTCAGTGGCGGGAAGAAAAAGCCGAGGAGGCGAATTCCCCATCCCAAATACCAAATTCCTCATTGGCGAAAGCCGGGGCATTCTTCACCGGCAAGCCCTTCCTGGAGGAGTCCGGGACCTACGCGTTCCTCTTCCGCAGCTAC
>CAZSMN010000231.1:0-6384 GCA_964607615.1 uncultured Chthoniobacterales bacterium
CGAACGGGCAGCCATGATGAAATCCTCTCCCGCCTGCGCTGATCTTCACGTCCATTCCCGCTACAGCGACCGCGCGGCTGACTGGGTGCTCCGCCGGCTGGATTTTCCGTCGAGCTACTCGGCGCCGCGTGATGTCTATACGGCTCTCAAAGCGGCCGGCATGGACTACGTCACGCTCACGGATCACAACACGATCGACGGATGTCTTGAGATCGCGGACCTGCCGGGAGTGATCATGGGTGAGGAGGTGACGGTTTGTTTTCCCGAAGATGAGTGTCGTGTGCATCTTCTGGTCTGGGGGCTGAACGAAGCTCAGCACCGGCTGATCCAGGGAGCGCGGGAGAATATTTACGAAATGCAGGCCCTGCTCGAGCAGGAGGGGCTTGCGCACGCTGTTGCGCATCCCTTCCAGAGCGTGAACGAAAAGCTTACGCCCCTGCACCTTCAGAAGCTCGTGCTCCTTTTCCGGCACTTCGAGTCGATCAACGGACGCTACAGCCGGGTGGTTAACGAGGTAGCCGGCGTTTCACTTTCTGGCCTCACGCCAAGGCAGATCGAGATTTTTTCTGCGCGGACCGGACTGCTTCCCACGCATGATGAGGCCTGGAAGAAGTCGTTTGTTGGCGGTTCCGATGATCACGGAGGCATTGCGTTGGCGCGGGCCTACACGAAGGTCGAAGGCGCGGCGGATAAGGCAGGATTCTTGAAGGAATTGCGCGAAGGCCGGTGCGAGGCGGCCGGTCTTCCGGGCAGCCCGCTGATCCTGGCGCACAGCACTTACAGCACGGCGTTCCAATACGCGAAGGCGCGTCTGGCGTTGAAGCCCAACGATCCCGGCCGGGGGCTGATGGAGAAGATGTTTTCCCGCTTCATGGAGGGGCAGGATCCGACCGAATTCTCGCTGGGAGAGAAGCTTGGCTTCCTGGCTCAGGGAATTGCCACCGGAAAAGTCTTCGAGATGGCCAAGGCCGGCAGTAGCTCGGTCTGGAAGGAACTGGCTGCCTATTTTGGCAAGCCGGATGTGAAGGCGGCGCTGGTGCGGGCCACGAGCGGCGTGCCGGAAGCGGAGCGGCGGGCGTTTCTCATGGCGAACATGATCGCGAACCAGCTCGGCTACCGGTTTGTCACGCAGTTCGTCCAGCAGATCTCCTCAGGGAAGATTCTGGAAAGCATTCAGACGATTATCCCTGTCGCGCCGATCGTCGCGTTGATGAGCCCGTATCTCCACGGCTTCCGCCTGCCGAAGCGGGAGTGGCTGCGGGAGTCGGCGAAGGGGCTTGGGGGCGGGATGCCGGAAGTGCTGAAGAACAAGCGCCGGGCCTGGTTCACCGATACGCTGGAGGATGTGAACGGCGTGGCGACGACGATCCGGCGGATGACGGCGTCCGGCGTCGCCGCGGGACATGATGTGACGGTGATGACGTGCCGCTCGGAGGTGGCTGACCACGGGATCCCGCTGAAAAACTTCGAGCCGATCGGGGAGTTCGAACTGCCGGAGTATGAACTGCAGCGTCTGAGTTTCCCTCCGGTGCTTCAGGTCTTCGATCACCTGGAGACAGAAGGTTACACCGAGCTCATCATCAGCACGCCGGGACCGCTCGGCCTGTCGGCGCTGGCAGCGGCGAAGATGCTCGGGTTGCGCGCGGTGGGGATTTACCACACGGATTTTCCGCAATACGTCCGCATTCTCACCGACGACTCGTTCATGGAGACGCTGACGTGGAATTACATGCATTGGTTTTACAGTCAGTTGGATGTGATCTACGTGAACTCCGAGGACTATCGGAAGTGTTGGGTCGAACGCGGGATTCCGAAGGAACGGCTTCGCATTCTACCGCGCGGTCTGGATACGGTGCTCTTTGCGCCCGGGAAGCGGTCGGAGACCTTCTGGCGGGACCGCGGCCTGCGGGCGGGCGAGACGGCCATGCTGTTTGTCGGAAGGGTTTCAAAAGAGAAGAACCTGGATCTTCTAGTTTCCGCAACCCGGCGGCTGGCGGAGATGAAGATTCCGGTGAGGCCGATCATAGTGGGTGACGGACCTTACATGAGCGAGATGCGCCAGCTCCTGCCCGATGCGATTTTCACGGGTTATCTCGGCGGGGAAGATCTGGCCACGGCCTATGCTTCGGCGGACTTTTTTGTTTTCCCTAGCACAACGGATACCTTCGGCAACGTGGTGCTTGAGGCCCAGGCGTGTGGAATCCCGGCGATTGTCTCCGATGTGGGCGGCCCCCGCGATCTGGTGGCCCATGGGGTGGACGGTCTCGTGACGAAGGCTCTCGATGTTGGGGATCTGACAGGCGCGATCCGGCGGCTTGTCGAATCGCCTGCGGAGCGGCAGGCAATGGGTGTGGCTGCGAGAAAGCGGGTCGAAACGCGCAACTGGACGACCGCGTTCGAAACCTTCTGGCGCGAGTCACCCGAGTAATGTTCGTCGTCCGGCGTTGACGACGGCAGGGAGGCTGCCTAGCCTCCCGCGGATGCTGACGCTTGCTCTTAAAGTGATCCTGCTGCTCGCGGGCGGGATCGTCATGACGGCCCTTTGAGAAAGTTCCGCTACGGCTTCGAGCCTGTCTGCGTGGGGGCGGTGGCTCTCTACGCGATCCATCGATGGGTTCTGCCCACCGAGTTCCTCCGTGGCTGGTTCCATGACGTGCTTTTTCTTCCGGCCGCGATGCCCTGGTTCATGGGCCTTGAACGACTTATCGGCCTCCGGCGGAACGATGCCTGCCCATCCGCGGGTGAGATCGCCGTCTACTTCGTCTTGTGGTCGATCGCCGTCGAAGTGATCGGGCCGATGATCTGGAAACCGGCTACAGCGGATTGGCGCGATGTTCTGGCTTATGCGGCCGGGGCGCTGATTTGCTGGCTCGCCTGGGGACGCTCACATCCTCTCGGGACAGCGGATGCCGAGAAGTGAGAGGCCGTGCACCAGCGTGCGGGCGGTGAGGTCTGCGAGGAGCAGCCGGCTGGCACGGAGCGCAGGTTCGGCCTTCAGAACCGGACACGCTTCGTAGAACGAGTGGAACGTGTTTGAGAGCTCGTAGAGATAGTTTGCCAAGAGATTCGGACGGAAATCCTCGATCACCGAAGGAACGGTCTCGGCGTATTGCAGGATCTTGATGGCCAGAGCGCGTTCGGCCGGTTCGCCCACGATGATGGCTGCCGAGGCGTCGCTCGTCTCGGCCGCTTTGCGGAAGATCGCACGGATCCGCACGTAGGCATTCTGGAGGTAAGGCGCTGTGTTTCCTTCGAGGGCCAGCATTTTGTCCCACGAGAAGACGTAATCGGTGAGCCGGTTCTGGGAGAGTTCGGCATACTTCACGGCACCGAGACCGATCGTCCGGGCAATCTCCTCCCGCTCATCGGCAGGGATCAAATCGCCCCGAGCTTCCACCATTTTCCGGGCGCGCTCGACCGCCTCGGAAAGCACATCGGCCAGACCGACATTCTCGCCGGAGCGCGTCTTCATGATTTTGCGGTCTTCTCCCAGAATACTGCCGAAAGCGATATGCTCCAGCCCGGCCCGCACGCCCATTCGTTTGGCTGCGGCGAAGATCTGCTGGAAATGCAGCGCCTGCGGGGCGCCGACCACATACCAGATGGCATCGGGATTCCACCGGTTGACGCGGTATTCGATCGTCGCGAGGTCTGTCGTTGCGTAAAGGAAGCCACCGTCGCTCTTGCGGACGATGGCAGGCTTTTCAGCGAGGGCGGGGATATCGCGGAAGAAAAGGCAAAGGGCGCCGTCGCTCACTTCCGCAA
This sequence comes from uncultured Chthoniobacterales bacterium, assembly GCA_964607615.1. GTDB lineage: Bacteria > Verrucomicrobiota > Verrucomicrobiia > Chthoniobacterales > Terrimicrobiaceae > CAZSMN01. The sequence continues at coordinate 3,766 of CAZSMN010000231.1, forward strand.
GACCTTCGGCTTCGAGCTTCGCGCAAAGCGGCGCCAGGGCGTCATTGTAGGCGCTCTCTCCCAGCCTTTCGTCGAAGCGGACATCGAGGATGCTGTAGAGCTTTTCAAATTCCTTCCAGGAGAGTTCCACCGTCTCTTTCCAGATCGCGAGGTTTTCCGCATCGCCGGCCTGAAGTTTGACCAGCTCTTCCCGCGCTGCGCGGCGGACCGTCTCATCGGTCTCCTCGAGTTTCGTCACATCGCGGTAAAGGCGGACGAGTTCGACGATGGCATTCGCCTCAAGGGCATTCCGGTCGAGAAGGTGTTTCCACCCGTAGATGACTTTTCCGAACTGTGTGCCCCAGTCACCGATGTGGTTGTCGGTGACCACGTCGTGGCCAAGAAATCGGGCCACCCTCGCAAGGCAATCTCCGAGGATCGTGCTCCGGATGTGGCCGACATGCATCGGCTTGGCGACATTCGGCGAGCTGAAGTCGAGAATGATGCGACGCGGCTCCGCCGTTGTCGTGACACCGAGCCGTGGGTCGATTGCCAAGGGAGCGAGGCAGCATGCCAGCGTTTCCGGAAGAATACGGAAATTGATGAACCCGGCACCGGCGATCTCGGGAGTCTGCGAAAAATCGGAAACGTCGAGTGCGGCGACAATATCCGCAGCGACCTGGCGGGGGTTGGTCCGGAGCTCTTTCGCGAGGACCATCGCCGCATTGGACTGGTAATCGCCGAAGCGCGTATCTGCGGAGGGCACGACGACAGCCCGAGAGGGATCGTGGCCGAGTTTTTCAAGCGCCAGTCGGAGTTTGCCGGCGAGGGCTTCCTGAAGCGTCGCCATGCCTAGCTGCGGGGGGAGCGGTTCTCGAAGACGCGGAGGATCGCCGCGGAATCCGGCGCGCTGGCGAGGTCGTCACGGACGGCCTTGTCGTTGAGGAACTTTGCGATCGCGGCGAGTGTGCGCAGGTGCGTCTGGAATTGATCCTTCGGCACGACGAAAAGAACGATGAAAAATACCGGCTGACCGTCGAGAGAGTCGAACTGCACGCCTTTGGTCGAGCGGCCGAAGGCGGCTACGACTTCGTGGACCTTGTCGGATGAGGCGTGCGGGATCGCGATCCCGAATCCGATGCCGGTGCTCATCGTCTCCTCGCGTTGCCGGATGGCCTCGAGGACGGTTTCCTTGTCATCGGCCGCGATCTTTCCCGCCGCCACGAGAGCGTCGACGAGTTCGGCGATCGCATCCCAGCGTTCCTCCGAGACCATGGAGGGAACGATTTGGGATTCCGATAAAAGATTGGCGAGCGTCATTGCGTGATCCGCTGAAACCTACCGTCCGCAAACCTCTCGATACAAGAGGGATTTCCACGGCCGGCGGTCGTTGGGGTGCTTACCGGTCGCATTCCCCCATGACGAAGTCGAGGGAACCCAGAATGCCCACGACATCGCTCACCATGTGGCCAGGAATCACCTTGGGAAGGATGCTCAGATTGGCGAACGACGGGGCGCGGATCTTCAAGCGGTAGGGGACTCCGCCGCCTTTGCTGTAGATGTAAAAGCCGAGTTCCCCCTTGGGATTCTCAGCGCCGAAGTAGATTTCCCCGGGAGGTGCATCGGCACCTTCGGTGGCCACGATGAAGTGGTGGATGAGCTCTTCCATCTTCGTCAGCACGGCGACCTTGTCCGGCAGCGTGCTCTTCGGATCGTGCCAGTTGATGGGACCCTCGGGAAGAGTTTCGATCACCTGATGAAGAATCCGGACGCTTTGTCGGACCTCCTCCATGCGGACGAGGTAGCGGTCGTAGCAGTCGCCAACCGTGCCCACGGGAATCTCGAAATCGTATTTCTCGTAGCCGAGGTAGGGATGTTTCCGGCGGAGATCGTGGTCAATGCCCGAGCCGCGGAGGTTCGGGCCGGAGAGGCCGTAAGAAATTGCATCCTCCTTGCTGATCACGCCGATGTCCTTCGTGCGATCGACGAAGATCCGGTTACGGGTGACCAGCTTGTCGACCTCATCAAAAGCGGCCGGGAATGTCGCGAGAAAGTCGCGGAGCATCGGGAGGAAAGCCGGCGGAAGGTCGTGGGTTTGACCGCCGACGCGGGTGTAGCTCGTCGTGAATCTCGCACCGCTCAGCTGCTCGACGAGATTGTAGATTTTTTCGCGCTCGGTGAACGTGTAAAGGAAGAGCGTCGTGGCCCCGAGATCCATCCCGAGGCAGCCGATGCCAAGGAGGTGGGAGGAGATTCGGGCCAGCTCGCAGGCAATGACACGGATCGCCTGGCCGCGCGGAGGGAGCTCCCAGCCCATCAGCTTCTCGACGGCCAGAGCATAAGCGACGTTGTTGGCGATCGGGGCCAGGTAGTCGAGGCGGTCGGTGTAGGGGACAAACTGGTTGAACTGCATGTTTTCCGCGATCTTCTCGTCTCCGCGGTGCAGGTAGCCGATGTCGGGAATGGCTTTGGAAATGACCTCGCCGTCCAGTTCGAGGATCACCCGGAGCACCCCGTGCGTGGAGGGGTGGGAGGGCCCCATGTTGAGAGTCAGCGTCTCGCCGAGGAGCTCGCTCGTCTCCTGCATGGCATGGAGGCTGCGGGCGAGGGAGTCGGGTTGTTCAATTGTCGTCGCCATTA
>CAZSMN010000232.1:0-6373 GCA_964607615.1 uncultured Chthoniobacterales bacterium
GTGTAGACGAGCGGCATGAAGCTCGCGGGGTCGGACATCAGGACGGCGTAGAAGAGGGTCAGATTCCGCGTCTGGAGGTCGGACAGGAAAACATACTTTTCCAAATCGTCCGGCAGGCGGGAAAGCTGCTCGTGGACGCGGGCCATCTGGATTTCCAGCGTATCGACGCCTGCCGGCAGGAGGCCTTCGATCCCGAGGGCGCGGCGCTCGGTTTCGGTGAACGCGGTGCCTTTGCTCAGGGCGGCATTGGTGAGGGCTTCGGGAAGCGCGGGTGTATTCATGGTAGGGGCAAGGGTTTTAACATTTTGGAAGGATCAACAATGCGGTCGAAGTCGTCGGCGCTAACGGCGCCGAGTTCGAGCGCGGCCTCGCGAAGCGAAAGATTTTTCTCCATCGCATGATGGGCGACGGCGGAGGCCTTGTCGTAGCCGATGGCCGGGCTCAGCGCTGTTACCAGCATGAGCGAACGCTCCAGAAACCATTCGATCTTGGCGCGGTCCGGCTCCAGGCCTTCGACGAGGAACTTTCGGAAATTCGTGCAGCCGTCGGTGAGGAGCCGGAGGGCTTGGAGCACGTTGTGGATGATGAGCGGCTTGTAGACGTTCATCTGGAGGAAGCCGCCCGAGCCGCCGATCGCCACGGCTGTATCATTGGCCATCACCTGTGCGCAGAGCATGGTCAAGGCCTCGCACTGGGTGGGATTCACTTTTCCCGGCATGATCGACGACCCCGGCTCGTTGGCCGGGAGGATCAGCTCGCCGATCCCGCAGCGTGGCCCGCAGGCCAGCAGGCGGATGTCGTTGGCGATCTTGAACAGCGACACGGCCAGCGTTTTCAGGCTCCCGCTCAGCTGCACGAGGGCGTCGTGGGAGCCCTGCGCGGCGAATTTGTTCGGGGCGGTGACGAAGGCGATACCGGTGAGCTCCGCAATGCGCTCGGCGGCCTTGGTGTCGAATCCGGCCGGGGCGTTGATGCCGGTGCCGACGGCGGTCCCGCCAAGGGCGAGTTCGCACGTGCCCGGCAGCGCGGCCCAGAGGCGCGCGATGTTGTCATCCAGAAGCCCGACGAAGCCCGAGAATTCCTGCCCGAGGGTGAGCGGCGTGGCGTCCTGCAGATGGGTGCGGCCGATCTTGATCACGTCCTTCCATGCGGCGGATTTTGCGTGGAGAGCGTCGCGCAGTTCCTGCACGGCGGGGAGGAGCCGCTGCTCGAGGGCGGTGGCGGCGGCGATCGACATCGCGGTGGGGAAGGTATCGTTCGACGACTGGGATTTGTTCACGTCGTCGTTCGGGTGCACCGGTTTGTGGCTGCCGAGAGGTTCGCCGGTGATCTGGCTGCACCGGTTCGCGATGACCTCGTTGACATTCATGTTGAACTGCGTGCCGCTGCCGGTCATCCAGACGTGGAGCGGAAACTGGTCCGCGTGCTGCCCGGCGAGGAGTTCATCGCAGACGCTGGTGATCAGGTTCGCCTTTTGCTGATCGAGCAGGCCGAGGCCGGCATTCACCTGCGCGGCAGCCTTCTTGATCGTCGCGTAGGCGGGGATGAGCTCGCGGGGGATGAGCTCGTTACTGATGGAAAAAAATCCCAGCGAGCGCTGGGTCTGGGCGCCCCAGAGTTTGTCGGATGGCACTTCGACGGCGCCGAGGTTGTCGTGTTCCGTTCGGGTCGTGCTCATGGGGTGGAGTTAGCTGCGAACGCTGATGCAAGCTTGTAAGCCGCGACGTCCGGAAGTCAAGGATCCGTGCGCATCTCCTGCTGCCGCATGGGCATGGAATCGATGAGCTGGAAAACCTTGTCGGGCGTCGGAGGTTTGGCCCACCGGCTCTTTTCCGTCCCGTCTTTGCCGATCAGGATCGCGACATCGGCATCCTCTGCGATCTTCAAAGACGAACGGAGTTCGCCGTTCGCGCGGAGAATGACGAGGTTGCGATCTTTCGCGCCTTTGGCAGCAGCGGCCCAGGCGCGCTCGAAGGCATCCCTGAGCGTGCAGTCGGAGAAAAAGACAACGAGCACGCGGCTCTGCCAGCGGTAGGCGTCCAAAGGAGCGGCGTGTAGGGTTCCCATGACAGCGAGCAGGAGGATCAAGAGCCGGCAGCGCATTCCTGTCCATCGGCGAGATCCGGCGGGATTGCAACTACCAGCCTCCGCCTCCGCCGCCACCTCCGCCTCCGCCGGAGGATCCGCCTCCGCCGCTTCCCGACCTGGAACCGGGCGCCGTTGAGGCCGACGAAATCGCTCCCGCAAACGACGTTGCGAGGCCGGTTGCGAAGGCGGCGGCGCTGAACGGCCGGTTGCCTGACATGCTGTGCCACTCGGGGCGGTAATCAGTGTCGTTGAGCACGTCGGCAAACTGCTCCGCCCATTGCTGGCTCACGCCGAGAGCGAGCGCGTAGGGGAGAAATTTCTCGAAAAGTTCGGGCGTGCGCTCGGGCGGGTTTTCGAGGTTGAGCCGCTCGGATTCCGCCACGGCAAGATAGCGCCGGAAGCCTTCGATCTGATCGCGCAACTGCTGGCCCTCGGCCGACGGCCTTTTGAGGAGGTGCTGGAAAATGGCGCACATGGCGATGCCCGCGATATAAATCGCACACACCCACGGCGATGCCGTGATCACCAGCATCGATGCCCCGAAGACCCAGCCGGCCAGAAAAGGTAATGCGAAGAGCGTGACCGGAATCGCCGAGAGAAATCGGCGAGCCTTCCACTCCGTCACCACCGACATCGAGAGGGCAGCGCAGCCGAGCGACCAGATACTCAGCCAGACCATGAGAAAGGCTGCACCGGCGATCTCACGCGAGTCGCGCAGGGAGAGCCCGAGCGGGACAAGGGTCACGAGGAGGCCGATTACCCACACGTGGAGATTGCGTGCGAACATTTTGCGGTTTTTTTGATCCACGCCCCGAACGAGTTCCTTCCGCGCGGCCTGGAAGGTTTTGTGATTGCGGTTCACGAGATCGAGGGGGGATCCGTCCTTGAAGAGGGCGGCATGGAAAGCTGCCTCTTCGTTCTCCAAATCCTTCGCGCCGGTATCGCTGAGGGAATAGGAATTTCTGGCCTTCTCTTTGATCGAAAGAGTCCGCTGAACCGCGAGATGCAGGAGAGCGGCCGCGAAGCTCGTCTGATCGCAAGTCCCGAGGCCCCGGAGGAATCTGGCATCCTGCGGCGTAATGCCGTCGGGCGGAGCATAGAGCGGGATGATCACGCCCCGGTCGGGGTCCTTGCCAAAGAACGCCCAGGCGGTGAGGAAGTAGACCAGAGCAACGAAAAGGCCCGCCACGCCGAGCGCAAGGCCGGCATTGGCTGCGATAAGGCTCTTCCAGTTTTCCTCTTCGGTGGGTGCGGCCACGAAGCCCTTCGGCCATGTCACGGCGATCGTGAATCCGCTGCCCGGCGGAAGAACCGCGGTCGTTTCGAGAAAGGCATCGCAGCCGGAGCGGAACGACGACCGGTAGTCGGTCCCCTTCGCTCCCTTCGGTCCGGTGTAGGCCTCCGCCGAACGGACGTTCGCACCTGCGGGAAGAACGACGCAGACCGAGGCGCTCAGGATCGGAAAGCTCCAGCCGTTCCCGGTGACGTTCCAGTAGAGCTCGTCGAAGTCCGCAAAAAATCCCAGCTGGCGCGACGTTTCGTATTGGATCGTGTACGTCACCGGACCCGCCGGCAGGAACACGTCCGCCGAGCCGAGGTAGATGCGGAGCCCGTTATCCTTCGTCTCCTGGCGCCATGGCTCGGTCCTGCCGTCGCGAAGGACCGTTGTGACGCGGAAAGGCACATCCGACTTCAGGCCCCAGCGGTTCCTGTAGAGGGTCGGGAAATCCCGGTAGATGCCACGCTTGATCTGGTCGCCGGCGGCGATGACCTTGATGGTCTCGGTCACGAGCAAACTTCCGTCGGTGCGCACTTCGATGCGGCTGGCGAAGTCGGTGATCTGCTCCTGGGCGAGCGCCGGCAACAGCGTGCAGAGGAGCAGGAGGAGGGCGGTGAGTTTTTTCACAGCTTCACGGGAGGATTCTGACGGTCGATGACGTTATCGATCTCAAAGAATTCGGCCGGCTGGAATTTGAAAATCCCGGCCACGAGGTTGGAGGGGAAGCTCTCGGCAAGATTGCGGAAGTCGCGAACGGAGCCGTTGAAATACCGGCGCGCATACTGGAGATCGTCTTCGATGGCGACGAGTTGGAGGGTGAGGGTGCGGAAATTTTCCGACGCCTTCAGGTCGGGGTAGGCTTCGGCGAGCGCGAAGAGTTTTTTCATCTCTCCCACGACGTCCTGCGGCGTCCGCAGCCGGGTGGCGGAAAGCATCACGCCCGACTCGTGGGCCGTGTAGCCGCGCACGCATTCGACAAGCGAGGGGACGAGATCGGCCCGCTTCTTGAGCTGGACGTCGACGCCGCTCCACGCTTCGGCCTGCTGGTTGCGCGCTTTGATGAGCCGGTTGTAGGTCCAGAGAAACCAGAGGCCGGCTGCGGCGAGGAGGGCGATGGAAACGGTGATCATCCCTTGCGCTCCGGCAGGACAATTTCAAAAACGGTCGCCCCTCCCTTGCCGCTGCCCTCGTGGGGCTCAAGGCTGAGGTCGCGGTAAGCCTGCTCGAGGGCCTTGGGGTCCAGGCGGAGCTCGGGATACATTTTCTTGAGCCGTTCCTTGACCCAGCGCTTCGCCATCCGGCGGTCGACGGGGTTCAGCGGCGGCTCGCCGCCGAGGCGCGTTCGGAGAAACTCAAAGATGGCATTCTTCATGGGAGGAGACGGCGGAAATGGGCGATGAGGAAAAGCGCGTTGGCAGCGGCGAGCACGGTGGCGGCATGGTTCCAGCGATGACGGAGACCGCGCTCGGCCGGGAAAAGAAAAGCCAGCCCGAAGCCGGTCGCACCGAGCGCGAGGACGGCAACAATCGCGGCGGAGGGCCCGCTGAGCAGGCCCCACGGGTCCCAGATCCACCAGAGCCGGTCGCGGCCGAGGAACGTAAGGGAGTTTGCAATGGTAAAGAGGAAAAGCCCCGCCGAGGCACCCGCCACGGCGGCACGGCCCGACGACGGCAGCAGCAGCGAAGCCACGCGGTGGCCGGCGCCGAGGATCGCGAAGGAAAGAACCGGGAGGAGCACCGGGAACGCTCCCCCGATCCGCGGTCCCACATGGTCGGTGAATTTCAGCGCCCCGAACGGCCAAGCGGTCACGAGGTTCACGAGGAGAAGTGCGGCGAAGCCGGCCATCACGGCAAGAGAGGTGATCCGCGCCGCGCCAAGGCTGGAGGCCGCGACGAGACCGGCATAGGTCGACGCAGCCAGCAGGAGCACCCAGACGGGATCCCACCACGGCTGCTGCCCGGGCCCTTGGAAAATCAGCACGGCGCCGGAGAGCGTCCAAACGCAAAACGCCATCGTGAGCCAGCGGGTGATCATCCCGACACAATGAGGACGATCCCCGCCGGAGGCGCAAGCCGCATTTCATTGCTGAAATCCTCTCCCACCACTATGAATGCCGGACACTATGTCACGGCCGACGCTCACTTCCCCCGCTCCGGCTGGTAACAATGCCGTGCAGATCCACCGCTGCGGCACCTCTGCGGAATGGAAGCGCTTCGAGCGCGTCGCCGAGCAGTTGCAGGGCGCTCATGCGGCGTTCGTGCCGCCCTTTCCGGGCAGCGTCGCGAAGTATCTTTCGCCCGAATCCGCTTTCCACAAACGCCATGGCACAATCGTTCCCTTCATCGCACGGCGGGGATCCACGCCGGTCGGCCGGATCGCGGCGATCATCAACCGGTCACACAACGAGCGCTACGGCGACCGGACCGGATTTTTCGGATTTTTCGAATGCGAGGATAGCGACGAGACGGCCGCGGCGCTGTTCGGTGCGGCGGCGGGCGTCCTGCGCGAGGCCGGGATGGAAACCCTCCGCGGACCTTACAGCCCGAGCATCAACGACGAGTGCGGGCTGCTTGTTGAGGGATTTGAAAAGCCGCCCTGCATCGGGCTGACGTGGAATCCGCCTTATTACCTCCCGCTTCTTGAGCGACAAGGCTTCGCACCGGTCTGCACGTTGCTCGGGATGGACCTGCCGATGTATCGTCTGCCTCACCCGGAGCGGTTGGCAAAGATCGTCGACCGTATCGCCAAGCGCTCGCGCCTCAAGCTCCGGCCGATGAACATCGCGAATCTCGAGAAGGAACTGGAAATCGTGCGCGAGGTTTACAATGCGACGCTGGAGCGGAACTGGGGTTTCGTCCCCATCTCGATGGAAGACCTGCTCGGCGCGGCCGACGACATCCGCGCGATCGCCGATCCCAAGCTCCTGCTGATTGCCGAGATGGACGGTCAGGATGCCGGGGTGGCGATCACGCTGCCGAATTTCAACGAGATCCTCATCCGCACCAA